>CAMBQP010000274.1 GCA_945869955.1 Schlesneria paludicola DSM 18645 | reverse complement strand
GTGGCATTCATAACAGTGTTTGACCAGCAACGGGCGAATGGAACGCTCAAAGAATTCGGTTGCTGCTTGCTCGTTCGGAATTTCGTCCCCCAGCAAAATTTTCGTCTGCGGCGAGCTCCCCAGGACGAAAACACAAAGGAAAAGAGCACGAAGGGCGATGCAGAAACAGTTTGGAACGAGTCTCATGAAAACCTCTTGAAAGTCCCTGGCAACCCCTTCGCAATTCCCAGTCAATAACCATGCAGCAATCAGCAACCATGCACCAGTCACCAGTCACCAGTCACCCACGATGATTGTTACGGCATCGTCTTAATCAGGTTATCCCACCCCTTGTCAACACGAATTTTACACAGTTTCGGGATTTTCGATAGCGGCGGCAGGGGAATTGTCGCTGAATTACGACGAGGCCCTGGATTCGTTGTTCGCAAGTCAAACCGAGATCGCTCATCACAATCACTGTTTTTTCGAGTAAAAACGGGGAAGCAAAATTCCCCCAAGTGGCTCGGTCGAAAGAGCATTTTGCCAGTCACCCTTGAACAGGAGTGGGTGAACCTCGTACAACAATCAGTTGTCTGAGAGTCCGTTTGAGCTCAAAGTTCCGTCTGTTTGTTGATTTGCCTCTGGAGTCTTGCCATTTCCGCCGCCGTTGCCACACCCAGCTCCAAGAATCGTTTGCAGCGCAGCCTGGAAGACGCTTGCCACATTGCCAAACTCTGCGAAGAGTATCGCGGTAAGGATACGGTGGTCCTTGACCTCACCGGCATCACCCCGATTATGGATTTCTTCGTCATCACCACCGGAACCAGCACCCGCCAGATGCATGCACTCACCGATGAAGTTCGTGTGCAAATGAAAGCCCGCGGTCACAAGCCCCCCGCGACCGAAGGATACGAACAGAGTTCCTGGATTCTACAAGACTGGGGCGACATCGTGCTCCATTCGTTTCTGCCCGAAGGGCGTGAATTATACGACCTGGAAGGGTTGTGGGGCGATGCAAAACGGATCGACTGGCAAGCGGTGGTCGCTGCGGCACCCCGTTAGAAACTAGAGCATCTGCAGGTGAAATCGACGAGTCCCCTGACAAAAACAGATTGTTCATCCGGTTGAATTCATAGCGGGTGATTGGGTCAGGAGTGCTGGCCATGCAATCATGGTCAGCACTCCTGACGTAATCGTGGTTGCTATGCAGTCGAGTGAAAAATCGAATGGCGGACGGGTGATTCGTTTGTGTAGTTCTTTCAAAGAGATGCGATTGGGATCGGAAGCATGGCTGAACAAAGACCGTTTCGGATCGGATTGACTCGGGATTTTCTCAAGCCCGATGGAACGGTCGGTTTTGGCGAAATTGGCTTGTCGATGTTCGATGCCATCCCCAATCTGGTCTGGGAATTTCTGCCAGAACATCGTCCCGTGCTCGGACCCGACCAGATTGCAGGCTACGATGGACTGCTGGTGCTGGCGTCCAGGGTCACTGCCGAAACGTTAGCCGGGGCCGATCGCTTGTCCATTATCGCCCGGTTTGGCGTCGGTTACGACAACATTGATGTTGCCGCGTGTACCGAGGCAGGCGTACTGCTGACGATTACTCCGGATGGAGTTCGCCGGCCGGTCGCGGTGTCGGCAATCACCTTGCTCTTGGCCCTCTCACATCAACTACTGATCAAGGATCGATTGACCCGAGACGGACGCTGGGGGGAAAAACTCAATTTTATGGGACAAGGGGTTCGAGGCCGAACCTTGGGTGTCATTGGGGTCGGAAATATCGGCCGAGAGATCTTTCAGCTGGCTGCCCCGTTCGAAATGCGACATTTGGGCTTTGATCCTTATTTGAATCATCCGGTTCCCGGTGTTGATCTGGTATCGCTCGATACTTTGATCCGAGAATCAGATTACCTGGTGATCTGTTGTGCCCTGACACCGGACACGCATCATCTGATCAATGCGGAACGGCTGAAACAGATGAAGCCGAATGCCTATCTCATTAACGTCGCGCGCGGTCCCATTATTGATCAGCGGGCACTGACCGAGGCGCTGACCGAGCACAGGATCGCCGGTGCGGGGCTGGATGTGTTTGATGTCGAACCGATTGCTCCCAGCGATCCTCTGCTCAAACTCGAAAACGTGATTCTATCGCCACATGCGATTTGCTGGACGGACGAATGTTTTGCCGGGATTGGCCGCAGCGCCTGCCAGAGCCTGATAGATGTCGCTTCCGGAAAAACTCCCGCTCATGTGGTCAATCGAGAAGTGCTGGATTCGGGAAAACGATCGGGAAGACCACTGCGGTAGCCCGCTTCCCTGAGGGACTCGCGTCATGGTTCCCTTCAGGCCGTTGGGTTGGCCGTGATATTTGGGTTGGGAATGGTATTCGGTTGCGGACTTTTTTCGAGTGGCACATGATCAATCAGCGCGTGCAAAATTTTCAGCTGAATATTGATCTTTAAACCATCACACCGCTGATGGATGATTTCTGGCAGACCGCTGAATAACAGCGATGAATTTTCTTGTGTATAATACCCCCCAATCATACTAACTAAGCCGAGTAAGTCACTGCAAAGGCTGAGATACAACAGGTGGTCTTTGCGGAGTGCCGGATTGATGACCCCAAGCACGTCTTTGGAACTTTGATGAATACTGATGAGACTGACGAGTGAATTCAGTTCGTGAAATCGCTTGCGATAAGCCATCATTTCTAATCCGGTCAGGGCAAGAAAGGCGAGGACCAGGTTAATGATGATTCCAAGAAACGCATCCACACCCTGAAACAGTTCACTCGCTTCGCTCAGGTTGGGTTCGTAGCGACCTGCGGACATGGATGTCGGTTGGCGATCGAGCAAATGACTCGCCGCAGCCAGCATTCTCGGGGTCATGCTTTCACTCGCGATCAGATAGGTTTTCACCGAATAGGTTGATACTGGCGCACTCGGAAATGGAGGAATACTTTGGAGATAACCGACCGGAATGGTATAGGGATTCAGATACTCCAGCTGAATGGCTCGTGCCCCAATGTCGGGGGAAGCGAGTTGAAATCCCGCTGCCGCCAGTCGTTCGACGGCGTACAAAGTTTGTGGATCTGAGGGGTCTTTGACGACAAATACCGCGTCAATCGTGTCGGGGATTTGATACTGATCCTCTGTGGACAAGTGTTTCCAGTCAAAGTGAAACTGAACTTGATCGGTCCGTTGCCACGCATCGAGGAAGGCTTTGGCCACGGCATGGCTACCAGCCCCTTCGACGCTTGTCAAAATCTGTTTGATGGAACCTGGGTCCGAGATCGACGCACGAACAAACCAGAGCACAATTTCAGGGTTTGGTGTCTCGAGTCGCGTCAGGTGTTCGGGAATCTCGATCCCTCCCTGAACGAGGCCCAAGTCGGCTTTTTTGGCCAGCACTTCTGTGGTCGCTTCTTTCTCACTCGAAATAGGAACTTCTATAAACTGGATGCGGCGATCAAGTCGCACCATCTGCAACCGGATCGCCTGAAAGTCCCTCTCTGTCAGAGCAATTCGCAGTGTGGTTGTGCGAAAAAACTGGATATAGGTCCAGGCGACCAGCAGCGCCAGTGCCAAGACCAGAAAGAAGGCGGGGAGTCGATGCAGGCCCAGGGGTTTGCGTAGCTTTTCGGCAACGTGTTCGGCATCGCGTGCTGCTGTTGCAACCCCCGCTGCAAGACTGACCAATCCGGTATGCTGGGGCAGATCCCGTTCCACACGCAGTTTGACCGCTTCCGCATTTTGAACAACCGGTTCAATTTTTAGCCGCAGCCTGCTCACATTGGACTCCTCTGAATTTCGCTGGCGGATCGGACCCGAAAATCGGATTTTGATCCCGCCGAATCCCCGAAAGTGTTCGTGAACTCACCACTGTTACATCGCTGTCGCCGCATTCCCCGTCTGCCGTAATTCCTCTTCTTCTCAATGAGAACGCAATTTCTCAAAGAGAACGCAATCCCGTCGATTTGGATCATAACTTTCCAATGTCGATCTCGGTATCATCGCGAGGAAGTTGGGCACTTTGCGAAAACCGGCACAGGTGAAAACCGGCACCGTCAATTCCTCGAAAAATTCCTTGGACAGAGCAGCTTGTATGGACGCATTAGCCCTGTTTAACAGTTTGGGGGCTATTTTCTGGATGAGTCTCGGCGGGCTTGTTCTCTGGAAAAGTCGTGGCAACCCGCGTCATGGCACCTTGGGATTGATCGCCGCAGGCTGGTTTGTGCTGTTTGGAGCGTCGGATGTTTGGGAAGTTTTTACAGGTGCGTGGTGGCGACCATGGCCACTGCTGGCGATCAAAGCGACCTGCGTGATTTCGTTGATCTTTTGTGCGGTGATTTACCGCAACACTTTGCGTGAAGACTCAATGCGACTTGATCTTCGAAAAGACGTTTCGTCAAGATGCAGGTCCCTTCCGCTTTCGGCAGTGGATTGAAAAAACGAAGCTTCATCACCTGAAAAATGTCCTATGGGGATTTCACGAGATCGAAGCAGGATGTTTTGCCATCCGAATTCGTTTTTTCTCAATAATCCGTGATGAAACTTCACAATCTGATGCTGAAATGGTGTTTTGGGGCAGACCGCGACTCCAATTGACCGCGACTCGGGATCTCGGTCGACGACGTTTAAGGACCATTGAGAATGGACTTGACAATCTCCTCAGACGCGGCAAGTAAATCAAGAGTGCCGAATCTGTGTGGACAGGCCGAAAATACAGAAAATAGAAACCTCCGTTTGTAAAAAAACGTGTAACGTAACTGGCGAAGTTCAGTGAGACCGCCATAATTCCATAAGCTCGTCGCGACGACCTGCGGTGGGCCGCGTAGGGCCTCGATTCAGTCCGAATAAACAAGGGATTTCAGATGCGTTGGTTTGCTTTAATGGCCCTGATGGTTGGAGTCGGGGTTTCCAGTTTGGTCGCGGCAGAGAATTCGGGCCCGAAACTGGGGCAAGCGTTGCCCCAGTTTTCGCTGAAAGATGTCCGAGGCAAAAGTTATTCGCTCAGCGACTACCCGCCGAATGAGCTGATCGTGTTGCTGGTACTCGGAACCGAATGTCCGGTGGCGAAGCAGTCGGCCCTCAAGATGCAAAAAATTGCCGAAGAATATACCGGTCGGGGAGTTTCCGTGCTGGCGATCGATCCGAATCGCCAGGATTCGTTGGCCGAAATTGCAGCCTTTGCGAAATCGAATGGGCTCACCTATCCGATTCTCAAAGATGTGAATCAGGAGGTCGCGGACATTCTGCAGACGGTCAGAAGTCCCGAAGTCTTTTTACTCGATGGAGAGCACAAACTCCGATATCGCGGTCGGGTCGACGACCAATTCGCCGTCGGGGGTAAGTCCAGAAAGGCGGCCACACGTGAGGATCTGAAAATCGCGATCCAAGAGCTGCTCGAAGGAAAGCCAGTCAGCGTTACCGAGACACCGGTGATCGGTTGTTTGATTGGAAGAAGTCGAACACCCCAGCCAAACGCAAACGTGACATACTCGAATCAGATCGCTCGGGTTTTGCAGAAGAACTGTGTCGAGTGTCATCGGCCGGGCGAAATTGCTCCCTTCAGCCTGACCACTTATCAGGACGCAGCGGGGTGGGCCGAGATGATTGTGGAAGTGACAAAATCTCGCCAGATGCCCCCTTGGCATGCCTCGCCAGAATTCGGTCATTTTGCCAATGAGCGGCGGCTGACTGCCGAGGAACTCGATCTCTTGGAACAATGGGCTGCGGCGGGTGCCCCCGAAGGGAATCCTGCGGAACTCCCCGAACCCCAAACGTATACCGAGGGTTGGCAACTTCCCCGGCAACCCGATCACGTCGTCTGGATGTCAGAGAAGCCATTTCAGGTTCCTGCCGAGGGGACTGTACGCTATCAGTATTTTTCGGTCGATGCGGGACTGACGGAAGAGAAGTGGATTACGGCCGCCGAAGTCATTCCAGAAAATCGTGCTGTCGTGCATCACGTGATTGTCTTTATCACAACGGATGGCCGGGTTCGGGATGAAGATCGACAAATGTTGACCGCATTCGTGCCAGGACTGCGGATTGCCCCCTATGCCAAGGGAATGGCCAAACGCATTCCCGCCGGTGCCAAATTGATCTTTCAAATGCACTACACGCCGAATGGCATCGCGGGGGAAGATCGAACGAAGATCGGGTTGGTCTTTGCCGATCCTGCTGAGGTGACCCATGAAGTTCGGACCGCTTCCACCATTAATCGACGGTTCAAAATTCAACCGCAATTGGACAATCAACAGTTTGACACGAGCGTTGTGACCGCACCCGTCGATTTGCAACTGCTCTCGCTTTCACCACACATGCACTTGCGTGGTAAAGCCTTCCGATATGAATTAACGCACCCAGACGGCACGAAAGAGACCTTGCTCGATGTCCCCCAATATGATTTCAACTGGCAAACCGCCTATCGTCTACCCGAGCCGAGATTAATCCCTCAGGGTTCGAAGTTGCAGTCCTTTGCGACGTTCGATAATTCCTCGAACAATCTCGCAAACCCTGATCCGTCCAAGACGGTTTCGTGGGGCGATCAATCCTGGAATGAAATGGTGCTGGGCTATTTTGATGTCGCCGTTCCTCGAGGGACCGACGACACCGCCGAAAGCGTGGTTGCAGCGATTGCGGGCGTTCGCGACCCCAAGCTAATCGTCAAACGGGTGTTATCAGCACTGGATAAGAACAAGGATGGAAAACTGGAACGCGATGAAGTTGGCGACGCCCAAAAGCCCGTTTTCGACAAACTGGATACGAACGGCGATGGAGTTGTCACCGATGAAGAATTCCTCGTTGGGCTACCGGAATTGCGAAAATTGTTCCGCCCGTGATGCAAACTCGCCCCGTAATGCCAACTCAGTAGAGCAACTCGCGAACAACAATTTTCTGCGGTGAGAATTGCAAAGAGGAAACCGCGAGATCACAAATTATTTACATATACTGATAAAATGTGTACGCCACGCACGATGTCTCGCTGGGGGGCATTTTGCGTGGCGTTATCTTTCGACGGCTGGCGTTATTTCCAGCGGAATGCCGAAATCCCTCGCAGATCGCGAACATAGATTTCTTCGCCACAAACGGCCAGATGAGCCCAGGTTTCCTGTTCACTGATTTGCCGTTCGTCCACCAATTGAAATTCCTTCGGATTCGCGTGAATCAACAACAATTTC
>CAMBQP010000273.1 GCA_945869955.1 Schlesneria paludicola DSM 18645 | reverse complement strand
TCAAAGGGAGAATACGACTTGGCATCCCCGGCACAAGCCAAAACCCACTCGAACATGTGTGAGTTATTCACCTGGCTCCAACGAGGCCGCTGCCCCTGGGCCGTGCGACGTGGATCCCACTTCAGGACTTCCGTATCGATGCGGGGCTGAGTCTTCGCGATCTTCGCCACTTCGGGGTGGGTGGCCCCCTGGAAATCTTTGTCTCCATGGAAGCGAATGTTACAGTCAGTGTTCCATAATCCGGCCGAGAGCGTTGCCTCACGTCCGACAATCAAGCAGCCTGTCGATCCCACGGGGCCTTTGGTCACACTGACAGGAGGAAAATGATTGTCCCCCGAGTAAAAGTAGAGTTTAACCGGGCCCCGATCCCCTTTGGCGGCGAAGTCAAACGTGACGGTACATTGGGTCGGAAAGGATTCATGCCCCAGATCCGCACCGCTCGCTTCAATGCGGATTGGTGCCCCAAGATCGAGTGCTCGGTAGGCGAGTTGAAATCCGTGGCAACAAAAATCGGCCATCGAACCACCCCCAAAATCGTACCAGCCACGCCACTTGCCGGGATGATAGATCTCGTTGTGATAGGGGCGATCCGGTGCCGTCCCTAACCAGAAGTTCCAATCCAGTCCTGCGGGAATTGGGTCGGCTCCTGCAGGTCGATCGACCCCGTTAGGCCAGCCATGGGCCGGATGCCAGACATGAACTTCCTCAACGGCACCGAGCAGGCCCGATTGAATCACTTCAAAACTGCGACGGAAACCCTCGGTCGAACACCCCTGATTCCCCGTCTGGGTCGCAAGCTTTGGATGACTTTTCGCCAGTTTTTCCAGCGAGCGACATTCGGCGATCGAGTGTGCCAGGGGCTTTTCGCAATAGACATGTTTGCCGTGTGCCAGTGCCGACTGACTGATGGGAACATGCCAATGGTCGGGAGTTCCGATAATCACGGCATCAACTCCCTTTTCTTGATCCAGCAATTCGCGATAGTCGTGATAGACCCTGGCCCGACTCAGCCCCTTGATCTGCAGGGCCCTTTCCCGCTGCCGCTGATCGACATCACAAATCGCGACGATCTGCTGATCCAGTTTCGCCAGCTCGGGAATCAAATAACCACGCATCTGTCCCCCCATGCCGATGCAGGCAAACGACAATCGCTCGTTGGGAGATTGTCCCCTCAGAATCCCTGACGGCAGAATTGTGGGGAGTCCAATTCCAATCGCGGCGGCAGATTGAATAAATTGACGGCGGGAAAGTGGGAATTGCGACATAATGAAACGGGCCTCATTGCTGGAGGAAATCAATCGCCTCAGCCGCGAGCTCACGGCTGCCAATCGCCATGTTGTCGACCAGCATCCTGCCAGCGGGATGGCATCACCTAGTATGAACTCGGTTCGCGGGAAATACAAAGCGGATCTCCTGCTGGAGGAAATCACCGCCGAATTTTGGTTCAACCACAAACCCAGTGCACGAGTGACAACGACCTGACGCTGCAGCAAACAGTACGAGCAGCAAACAGTACGAGCAGCAAACGAATAGGAACAGAAAAAAGGTCAAGATTCTGAAGACAGAAAACTGAGTTTTTCGTTGAACCAGAATTTGCATCACCCGCAAGACGATCCACCGAGCCTCCGAGTTCCGGAACTGATTAGTTCCCGACGGGTGGGAAAGAGAGAACGATTCCGTGGACAATTCTGTCTATTGGGTCTCGTCTGCAGGGTAAGGTTTGTGGAGTCACAGCCTCTTGAGGTGCCGGTGCTCCGCCTGCACCTTAAAACAGGAAGTACCGTCATTTCCAGCAAAAATCGTTTATTCCGATTATTGAAAAAAACTGATTTTGCCGGAATGCCGCAGGCAGAAAATCGGGATTCGCAGGGATCGAATTACTTGACTTCGGCTGAATTAACCGATTCTTTCACTGACCCCGCTCACGAGAGTGTTGCGACCCGGTGGTTGAACAAAATCACCAGATTACCGGCTCTTGAATTCGGGTTATCGGCTCCTTCAATACAGCAAAGATAGCAAGGCGTTCTCCATGGTGATCAAAATCATCGACGCTCATCGCATTTGTTTCATCGCGGTCGGAATGGGATTATTGCTCAGCGCGGGCTGTCGCAGTTCGTCCATTACATCGAGATCGAGTTCGGATCCCACCGGCGGCTCATCATTTTTTCGCTCGTTCGAGCGCCCTTCGCGAGAAAGCCGTGAAGCGGTCCCTTCCGACGGTGAACTGGTCCCTGTTCCTGATCCGTCGTTCGTGCCCCCCGTTCCCGGATCTTCCGAGCCGTTCTATCCTCCCGCTCCGGTGCCGTCCCCTTCCGCGAAGCGATCGCGGTGGAGCCTGGTTCCGTCGGGGTTGAGAAACTCGTCAACCGTCAAATCCGGCGACAGCATCAATCAAACCAGCGTGACGGGTGAACGGGTTCTTTCCGGGAAGGGGGCTCGCACCACCACGACGGCGGTCCATCCCTCGAACGAATCGCAAGGACTGCAGGAACAAGCGGTGACTTCGCGATTTGCCGGGGGAAGCCCGTCCTCACTTCCCGTCTCGAAATATGCAACCGAGTCTGGAACCGAGGGACGACGATCTCGCCCCGCCGTGACGCGGACGAAGCCAGGCTCTGATCCCGATCGGGACGATCCATTTCCTGCAGAATCCATCCCACGATCGTTACCGATGTCCTCAATCCCTTCGACTCAAGACCTTCCCAGCCAGCACCAGGTGGATCTGAATTTGGCACGCCCGGCAGCGGATCCACCAATCCTGTTGCCTCCCGGCGATTAGTTTGCGTCCCGACTGTGGTGGCATCGCCAGTCTGGCGGGACAAGCGTTGGCCGGAATCCACAGTTGCTCAAAGCCGCAGCGACCCTCATGTCGCTGCGGCTTCTTTTACGTCACGAGATCCCGGCGACGGAACCACTGAGACGTCGAAATCACTGAGAAACGTCAGCAGTAATCGCAAACTTCACGGCGTCACCCCATAAACAATCCGTTCGGTTAGCCCCAGGCACGCTATCCCGTCAAGACCATGATTCTGAGGAATCAGAGCATTCCCCGAACACGCTGGTTTTTTTTGATGTGTCCAGTTCAGAAACGGGATTGGTTCGGGTATAATCCAGAGTTGGTTGACGATGTGCACGAGACTTCATCGCCATCAACGATTCATCACCATCAACGAATCGTTGGGAAGATTACTGGTGATCCAGTGCCGTCGATTGGCGGTAATTCGTGTTGTTGATTGAAGGAAAAACGTCGCAAACAATTTGGTTTCATGTTAAACTCGTGGCAGAATGCGGCACATCGCAGCCGAGGACGAGAAGATGCTTTTGGACGATCGCAAACGGATGTTCAACGCGTCATGGATGTCGGTGCTGAACTGGAACGGAAACGAAATGACCCGCCAAGTTTCTGATTTTCGCGTGTGGTTTTTCGCTCGAAGTCTGCCCATCGCATTCCTCTTGGGGTTGGTGATGGTGCCCCAACTCGCCACGGCGGGCGAACGTCCGGTCAGTTTTGTAAACGACGTTGTGCAGGTCTTAACCAAATCCGGCTGTAATGCGGGTGTCTGCCATGCCAAAGCAGGGAATGGTCAAAACGGATTTCAATTGTCGCTGCTGGGCTTCGAACCCCGTGAGGATTTTGAGCACCTCGTCAAGGAAGGGCGCGGTCGCAGGCTGTTTTCGGGCGCGGCCGAGCGAAGCTTGCTGCTGCTGAAAGCCTCGGGGCAACTTCCTCATGGGGGTGGCGTTCGGCTCGAAGCCTCTTCAGAAGGCTATCAGTTGATTCGGGATTGGATCGCCCAAGGGGCTCTGTATGATCGCGAGGGGGACCCCCAATTTGTCGCCTTTGAAGTCCTGCCAGCACGCGGTTCGTTGAAGCCTCACGGCGAGCAGCAATTGCAGGCGATGGCCCGTTATTCCGATGGGACGGTACGGGATGTTTCGAGCCTGGCGCTGTATGAATCCAATGAACGATCAATGGCCGATGTGACCGAACGTGGATTGGTGAAGATTCATGACATCACGGGTAACGTCGCGGTGATGGTGCGGTATCAGGGACAAGTGGCGGTTTACAGTGCCTCAATCCCCCTGGGGGCTCAGGTCGATCAGCTCCCCCCCACCAAAAACTTTATCGATGAACAAGTCTTCTCGAACCTCAAACTGATCGGTGTCCCCCCCTCTGCAGTCTGTGACGACGCCACCTTCTTGCGTCGCGTCACCCTCGATGTCGCGGGTCGCCTGCCAACCGATGAGGAAGTGACGCTGTTCCTTGCCAGCCCCGAAAACGAACGCCGCGATCAGGTGATCGATCGCTTATTGCAAAGTTCGGATTATGCAGACTTTTTTGCCAGCAAATGGACCGCCCTCTTAAAAAACCGTCGGGATGATACCAGCGACATTGTCTCGAATTTCGCATTTCACGCCTGGGTCCGTGACAGCCTGCTCGCAAACAAACCCTACGATCAATTTGTGCGGGAACTGCTGGCAGCGACGGGGACCGTCATCGGCAATCCCCCCGTCGCCTGGTACAAACGAGTCAAGGATCCCAAGCAGCAGATCGAAGATGTGGCTCAGTTGTTTCTCGGGGTGCGGATGCAGTGCGCCCAGTGCCATCATCATCCGTTTGAGCGTTGGAGTCAGAACGATTATTACTCGCTGGCGGCCTTTTTCAGCCAGGTCGGCCGCAAACCCTCGTCCACACGGGGTGAGGATATGATTTTTCACAAACGGGGTCTGGCGGTCGCCACCAACGTGAAGACCGGAGTCCCGCTGAAACCTGCCGCACTGGGTGACGTCATTCCCGAGATCCTCGCCGACGAAGATCCCCGCTTGAGACTGGCGGATTGGATGAGTTCCCCCAAGAATCCGTTCTTCGCCAAATCGCTGGTCAATCGCTACTGGAAGCATTTCTTCCAGCGGGGATTGATCGAACCGGAAGATGATATTCGTGATACGAACCCTCCGACCAATCCTGCCCTGCTGTCCGCGCTCGAACAACATTTCATCGCCACAGGATTTGATTTGAAAGATCTGGTGCGGACAATCACGCGTTCGCAGACCTATCAGCTCAGTGAAATTCCGAACCAGTTTAATCAGGCCGACCGACAGAATTATTCGCGGTATTATCCTCGACGGTTACAGGCAGAAGTGCTGCTCGACGCGATTGATCGACTTACCGAAAGCCCCACCGATTTCGCCAATTTGCCTCCCGGCACGCGCGCTGTGGCACTTCCCGACAACAGCTACAATCGCTCATCGATGTTCCTGCGTGTTTTTGGACGCCCCGAAGGAGAGAGCGTTTGCGAGTGCGAACGGGTGCAGTCATCGAGTCTGGCGCAAAGCCTTCATCTGATCAACTCGGGCGAAATGAAAGCCAAACTGGCAAATCCAAACGGCCGCGCCGAGCGGCTCGCCAAAGCGGAAAAACCGGTCGCAGACAAGGTCCGAGAATTGTACCTGGTTGCCTTTTCACGCGAACCACGTCCCGACGAAATGAAAACCGCCCTCGATTTTCTGGCCGAGCCCCGTACCGGGGGAGATGGCCAACCAATCGATCCCCAGAAGCTGGCCCGCGAGAACTTGCAGGACCTGATCTGGGCCTTGATTAACACCAAAGAATTTCTGTTCAATCATTAAGCGAACTTGGCATTAGACAAACTTGGCATTCAGCAAAACAAGTATTAGTCGAACTTGAGAGATGAGGCGAACACCGATGAATTTATTCTCTTCCTCGCCTGGGCGAATTGGTCTGCACTCCCGCCTCGCAATCCTGGCGGTGGCGTGCGGTTTGTGGTCCGGGCCCGGGGGCTCTGATGCGACAGCTCAATCGGTCTGCCTCCCCGCTCCCCGGCTACTGACCACGATGCCGATGGGGGGGATCGCCGGGTCCCAGGTCGAAGTGACCATTACTGGAGAAAATCTGGAAGATGCCGACCAGCTCATTTTTTCCGATCCCCGACTCACCGCAACTCCGAAACTTGATGAGGGGGGCAAGCCGGTTCCAAACCGGTTTGTCATCACCATCCCGGCCGACTGCCCCACCGGATTGTACGAAGCACGCATGATGACTCGATTGGGGATCTCGTCCTCGCGAGTTTTCAACGTCGGCTCGCTGCCGGAAGTGATGCAAACCAAGGCAAACACCTCGCTGGCAACCGCGATGGAACTGCCGGTGAATTCGGTTTGTAATGCCGTGATGACGGTTCGGGCCGTCGATCATTATCGGTTTGCGGGAAAAATGGGGCAGCGAATTGTCGTCGATTGTGCCTCGCGCGGGATCGATTCCAAACTGGACGCGGTGCTGGTGATTGCGGACCCTGCCGGGAACGATCTCTTGGTGGAACGACGCAGCGGTCTGCTCGATTTTACCGTTCCTCGTGATGGCCCGTATGTGATAAAGGTTCATGAACTGACGTATGGTGGGGGGCCTGCTTATTTCTATCGATTGGCAGTCCGGGAATTACCGATCGGTGACCCGATTGTGCGACAACCCTCGACCCGCTCGGTCAGTTCCTTTTCGTGGCCGCCCACGGGGTTGGCCGAAGAGGCTCCGCTGGCGGAAGTCGAGCCAAATAATCAGCGTGCTGTCGCCCAGAAAATCACGCTCCCCTGCGATCTGTCGGGAAGCTTCTTTCCCGCTGCGGATGTCGATCTCTTCGAGTTCGAAGCCAAAAAGGGCGAGGTCTGGTGGATTGAGGTCGCCTCGGAACGATTGGGACGGCCAACGGATCCTGCAATTCTCGTGCAGCATGTCAGCGGGACTGGTGCCGCCGAGAAGCTCACCGATGTGGCTGAATTCAGTGATATCCCCAGTCCGGTCAAGGTTTCCAGTAACGGATATGCCTATGATGGGCCTCCCTACGATGCCGGGTCGGCCGATATTCTGGGACGACTGGAAATCAAGGAAGACGGAATTCACCGACTGCAATTGACAGACCTGTTCGGCGGGACCCGCAATGATCCACGGAACATCTATCGTCTCGTGATTCGCAAGGGGGCACCCGACTTTGCACTGGTCTCCTGGGCGCTGCACATGGAATTGCGGAATGGTGACCGGAATGCACTCTCGAAGCCGATCGCACTGCGCGGTGGCTCGACGATGGCCATGGAAGTGGTCGTCGTCCGTCGGGATGGTTTTGATGGCGACATCAACCTGGAAATGACCGGGCTTCCGGAAGGGGTCACCGCCAAAGGCTTGAAGATCCCTGCAGGAAAGTCCCGCGGCATCATGCTGATCTCGGCGCATCAGGACGCCCC
>CAMBQP010000272.1 GCA_945869955.1 Schlesneria paludicola DSM 18645 | reverse complement strand
ATGGAACAACCGCTGGAACAACCGCTGCATGAACTTGCGAGTCTACTGATTCAGCGAGAGAGCAAAATTGTCTTTGCCGAGAGTTGTACCGGGGGGCTGATTTCTGCAACCCTGGCAAGATTCCCCGGTATTTCGTTTGTCCACTGCGGGTCGGCGGTAGTCTATCGCCTGGATACGAAGATTCAGTGGCTGGGAATTCCGGCGAAGATGCTGATTGATCCAGGTCCCGTGAGCGAAGCGGTCGCTCGGGCGATGGCCGAGGGGGTCTTGGGGAGGACGCCCGAAGCCGCGATCGGCGTCTCAATTACCGGGCACCTGGGACCGGATGCTCCACCCGAATTGGATGGGCAGATTTTCGTCGGAATCGCCTTGCGTGGAGAAACTTGCCATGTCGTTGGACATCGATTACCAACGGGGGCATCCACGACGGCTCCTACCGGCGACTCCGGTTTAACCGAGCGTGAACAGCGACAATGGGGAGCCGTAGAATTTGTGTTTCAGCAATTGATCGCCCTGCTTCGCGGTGAGACGATCGCTCATTAAAAATTGGCAGGTGCTGGTGCTGGTGCTGGCACGGGATCCGATTGTTCAGCATGGTGTTTCAATTCCTCCATCATTTCTTGATCGATCCGCCGCTGCACACGCTGAGTACGGACCGTCGGTGAAGGCATCACGTTGCTGGGAAATTGAAAAGGATAAAGCGGAGGATACTGATGGCATTCGTCATAGCGATCGTAACAACCGTTATCACAGCATCTTTTGCAGAAGCGATTGTTCAGTGGGCTGCACCAGTCGGGTTTCCCCATCCGTGTGAGGTCACACCTGGGGTTGTACACCCGATCAAAGTAAACGTGGTGTTCATTGACATCATCAACCACATTTGCATAGTGGTCAAATAATGGGCAGCATTGACAACCTGAGATCAGCGACAGAATCACTGCGCACACAGACATTAAACGAGTCTTCATCAAGAAACTCACTTTCCGCCAAGAAGGCTGTTTTCCAGATCGACTCGTAGAGCGAATCGTCTTGAACGGTTTTGCTCATTATGGCGAAGTTGATGGTCTGTCAGAGGCGCAGTCGATGTCAGGCCTCGCTAAAATCCGCATCCTGTTCCTCGTGTCGATCAATTGGCCGGTCTGATCGCCCAACCCCAATCACTTTTACCAGCAAGGAATGCCGATTGACTCGCTTTGAACTCGACAAATTGGATTCCGGGCGTTTGGTCATCAACCAGGCGTTCCGTCAATTATTTCAGGAACAGGGATGGACCGATTTTGCTACGATCTGGTCACAAACGGCCGACGCGGCGGTCGCAAAAAAACTGCGAACCGACCGAATCACTCTGAGGTTCAGCCTGAATGATCAGGGAGAACAGCGTCATTTTTACATCAAGCGACATGGACGTTCGTCGTGGAAAGAGTATCTGAAGCCGCTACTTCGACTCACGTGGCCCATTCTTGGCGCGCGGAATGAATGGAATGCGATTCTTGCGTTCCACACAATCGGACTCCCTACGATGACACCGGTTGCCTTTGGCGAGTCGGGTGCTCAATCATTCCTGATCACCGAGTCGCTCGAGAACTGTCGGAAACTTTCTGAGCTCCGATTCGATGCAACAAGTCCTTCACAAGCCGCAATGCGAGCGAGGTTCGTTCGTCAGATTGCCCAGCTGACTCGGAAGATGCATGGTGCCGGGATTCATCATCAGGATTTTTATCTTGGCCACCTGCTGCAGTCGCAACCGCATCCCGACCGGATTTACATTATCGATCTGGGCCGGGTCCGCAAACACCAAACGTTATCCAAGCGGTGGATCATCAAGGATCTCGCTCAACTCGATTTCTCGGCCGATGCCACACCATTCGAACAAGTGCGATTTCTCAGAGACTACCTGGAGCGTCCGCTGACAACGGATGACAGGCGATTGATGGCCCGAATTCAGTCAAAGAAAGCCGCAATTGCAAGGCATTCTCGCAAGAATCGACTCTGAGAAGAACAGAGCTGATGCCGTTCAGAGAACTGGCGACATCGATCTCACGTGAATTTTACCGGGGCGGGCTTCTTCAACGGCTGTTTCGGCCAGGTAAGGTTTCTCCGCATGAGAATTTATCCTGAGCGGATTGAGCCTTTTTCGATTTCCCCTTCATCATCGCCTGGCAGCCCGTCAGGCAGACCAGTGTCAAGCTCAGTACGATACATCGCAAGGCCCAATGGCGAGAGACGTTTCGAAAAGTTCTCATTTTTCGTTCCTTTGTTTTTGCCGAAAGTTCGCGGGTCAGATTCCAGATCCGTTCGAGCGGAATTCAAAATCCGCTGTCCACAGTCAGTTCCACTTCGGCCCTATTGCAGTGATGTTCCCGCCCCAAGTGATGTTAACGAGGGAGTCGATTAAACGTTTCGGGATCAAACGGATCACGAGGCTTCAGTTCGATTAATGCTTTAACCGGATTTTTCTGGATGGGAAGTTCCTGTGGTCGAGAAACATCCTCGTCTGCTGTCAGCGGCAGTTCCTCGGTCTCTCCTTTGACGAATCGTGCGGTTTCGACGGTCTCGTCGTCCGCCATAATCGACCTCGAAGCAAACCCTTTGGAGGCATTTTTCCCTTTTAATGTGGGTCGATTGGCAAGAGCCATCGCATCTTCCCGCTTCTCTTCCGCCACGGTTTTTGCCCAGATTTTGATCAGTTTCAATTGTTCCGCCCCTGCAGGACCGGCAAAAATAGTCCCTTTGCCCCCGTGCCCGCCAGTCGACACACTCAGCAATGGACTTGCCGCCACATCCTGCAGATCGAGCTGTTTCAGCGATTCCGCGAGGTTCCGTTCGGTGGTTTGCCGGGATCCGTTCCCCCCAATCCGCGCCGAGATCAGGCGGAATCCATTATTTGAGGCGCCTCCGTGACAGGTGGCATTGCCACATTTATTGAGCAGTAATGGTTGGATTTTTGAGGTAAATTGCATGGCGACACCGCGTGAGAGACCTCCCAGGGATTCGACATCCGGTTGCAGAAATCCATCCGAAGTTTTGAGCGGGGGGGGGGGCGAAACGGCTAAGGGCAAATTGGCTCGAATTGTGTCATTCAATCGCTGCAGTAATCGCCGGGCCTCTTCATTCTCAGGGTCACCCTTGAGCGACTTTTTGAGTTCATCGCGGGCCTCTTCGTAGAGACGGTGTGCAATACACCACTGCGAAAGGGCAAGGTGTGAGGCTGGCGTTGGGTATCGAACTCCGTCGCGATGTTTCCGGTAGGCCTCGCGCAGATCTTTAACGACAAACTGTACGTCTTCGGGCGCGAGTTGAACTCGTCCATTCGACTGCTCGACCAAGTATCCGCCCCCATTGCGAGTGACTTGCCCCGAAAGAATCCGCCCCGAAACAAGCACTACCAATTGTTCACGCGTATCATCGCTGCTGGTCGCCTCAGGGGATTGACCATGCGCACCCAGGTTGTACAGGACGATAAAGGTCATCAACGAGCTGATGAAACACCTGTGGTGGCAGCGGGCATTCCCATGCGAGAACATAGAATTCGCTTGTCGTGTAGAGAACCGGGTGATAAGGGGGATTTGCGGACCGTATCGATTCAGGGCAAAACGGTCAATTGGAAAATACAGGAATCTCGGGTAATAAAACGACCGGGAAGGACATCATCGGTTTCTGCAAACGAGCGATGACTCACGACTGGTCGCCGGTTTTGATCCGCCCCGCGCACTCGCGGCCAGCAGCATCAAGAGGCTGATACCGGAAAACACTCGGTTTTCGCGCGGCAACATGATAGATTGCTTCATCTTTCATTGAGGTGAGTGATCTGCTGTAAGTCGCCTGTCACACGTTGATTTCGAGAGCTTGATCATGAATGGCAATTATTCCCAAATCGATCGACGTACTCTCCTCAAGGGCGTGGGCGTTGCGATGTCGCTTCCTTGGCTGGAGTCAATTTCTGTTTGGGGTGATGGATCGGTTTCACGAGATGAGTCACAGAAACTCCCGTTACGATTTGCGGCACTGTTTATGGGGAACGGAATCAACGCCAAACACTGGTGGGCCAAAGGGGCCGGTGCCGAAATGGAATTGAGCCAGAGCTTGGAACCACTCACCCCGCTGAAAGCAAAACTGAATGTCATCAATGGGCTCTTCAATAAACAGGCGACGGGTGTGGGGATTCACCCTGGGCAGACTGGAAATATCCTGTCTGGGGCTCCCCTGCAAAAAGGGGCGGTGCTGAAGGGGGGAATCAGCCTGGATCAGGTTCTGGCAAATCATTTTGCGGGAAAAACAAGCCAACCGAGTCTGGTTCTGGGATGTGAACAGCCGATTACCGGCTACCACGAGACCAATTTTTCGATGGCCTACAGCTCGCATATCTCGTGGCAGGACGCCAATTCTCCTGTACCGATGGAGGTCTACCCCTCGCTCGCGTTTGACAGTTTGTTCGATAACCACGGCAGTAAGCGAACCAAAAGTATTCTGGATCGGGTTAAAGACCATGCCGGACATTTGAGTCGACAGGTCAGCATGGCGGACCGGGCCAAGTTGGACGAGTATCTGACCAGTGTTCGCGAAATCGAAAAACGGATCGAACAGACGAGGGCCACGAAAGACCATGCCGATGAAAACGCCCGGAAACGGGGTGAATTGGCCGCACTGATGAAACGCCCCGATAACGGTCTGCCCGAGGACATTCGGGACCACATGCGGTTGATGTGCGACATCATTGCACTGGCATTTCAAACCGACAAAACCCGCGTAGCGACTTTACTGCTCTGCCGCGATCTCTCGGGACTCTTCTACCCCTTTCTGGATGTTCGCTCTGCTCATCACCCCGCATCGCATGACGATCTTTCAGACGCTTACGAACGTGTTTCGCGTTACTACGTCAGCCAATTGGCGTATCTCGCGACACGGCTCGAGTCAATGCCCGAGGGGTCGCAAACGGTCCTTGATAATTCTTGCCTGATGTTCGTCTCGAATATGTGGTCGGGGAGTCAACATGACTCGACCAAAGTCCCGTTACTTTTAATGGGGGGATTGGGAGAGACACTCGAAACCGGAAGAGTGCTGGATTTCCTGAATTCCGGGGATGAGCAGCGAAAGCTTTGCCGTTTGTATCTGGCGCTCATGAATCGAATGGGGGTCAATCAGTCTGAATTCGGTGACGCCGACAAACCGCTCGCTTTGTGAGAGGCTGATTTCGGTCGAGTCATCCGAAATCGTGCCACAAGGTCTTACGCGTTCTTGTGAGCAGCCTTGATCTTGGTGATGCTTTCTTGCTTAAACCCCCCATTTCATCGTCTGGCCTGACGCTCCCCCACATTTAGTGGTCAACGTCATTTCGGACCGCTAAATCGTCGAATTGCTTTACAAGCAGATTCCGCCGAACTAGATTCCGCTCGTCGCAACGATGATGTTGTGCTGCAAATCGATGATTCAGCACAACCACCATCAGAATGGATCGGCAGTCGAAGTTCAGGTTCTTGAGATTCCTGACTTGGCTGGCGAAAGACACCTGAAGGATTCAGGTGGGCGCTGGAGCAGGGATTCGCGGAATCAGTCATTCGATGAGGAGTTTAGTCTTGTTCGATTTCATCCCACATCGAGGATGTCAGCATCGAGCCAGCAGATAAAAAGGTGGTCTGTCGCTGGGGCGTGACGCCTGAGCGAGCAATTTTGTGTCGGTCCGCCGAATCAAGGGGGGCGCGTTGCGCCCAGCGGAATGTCCGACGATGTTTTGGTCCGTGGTTTTGCACAGGATGTGCCCCGTCAAAAAAGGATTTTGCATGAAGACGAAGCCCGTGATCGGTATTAATGGCGACTATCGTCCCTCGAAAAAAGAGTCGGTTGCGCTCAGTTGGTTTAACACCGGCTATTATGATTCCATCAGCGCTGCAGGGGGGTTGCCCATGCTGATTCCACCGCACTGCAGCGACGAGGATTTGAAACAGACACTGGAAATGTGTGATGGCGTTGTTCTTGCTGGTTGCTCAATGGACTTGGATCCGATGCGATTGGGAATGGAACCACATCCTCAAACCCGCCCGATGCCAGCTCGCCGTGAAGATTTTGATCGTCGGATGGCGAAATTTGCGGTGGAAATGCGTTTGCCGATCGTTGCGATTGGCTCAGGAATGCAGACACTGAATGTGATTTGTGGCGGCACCTTGATCCAGCACATCGCCGAAGCGATTCCGCGAGCGCTGCATCATCGTGATCCCGTGGAAAAACATAATCGACACATCATCGAGATTGTCGAAGGGACACGTTGCTGGGATATTTATGGTCCCGGTGAAATTCGCGTGAACAGCGAGCATCACATGGCCGTCAATCGCTTGGCCAGTTGCTTCAAGGCTTCGGCACATGCCCCTGATGGCGTGATCGAATGTTATGAATCGATTGATCGCGAGTGGTTCTGTCTGGGTGTGCAATGGCATCCTGAAGACGATACCGCCTCGGCACTCGACATGCAGGTCTTCCAGGAATTCATGAGTGCGGCTCATGGTGCGGAACCGACGATTCTGAAAATGCCACAACGCGCGGCGGCCTGAACCAAACGGAAGACGTGGATTTCACCGTATGCCCCCCCCGAAACGGAGATCGTTTCGGGGGATTTTCGTTGGCGGGTACCGATTTGCAGAATCGCCGGTAACGGTCCGCAATCGACTTCGATTCCCGGAGCAGCGTTAAGAAAGTCGCAATGCCAAGAAGGACGGTCGGGGTCAATTCACGAGACGGATTCAGATCGAATTCGGTTTTTTTGAAGAGGATGGGGTCGGAGGATCCTCGCGGAGTCGATCGATGAACTCGTCCGTCATTCCGGCAGCTAACCGGGGCTGGCGATGAAACACATCGCCGATCGATTTGTCGGGTCGCAGTGGCCAATGCAGGTGTTGAGAATAGGCTTCCCAGTCAGTCAGATCTGCGGGCTTGAGAATTCTCAGCCATTTCAGCCCGAATGCAACATGCTGAATCTCATCATGATGAATTGCTTTCATGATTGCGGCTCCCTTGGGATCACCTGCCGTCTGAAAATATTCCTCGAATTCCAGCGTGTGATCGAGGTTACGCCCTTCGAAGGTGAGGGGAATGCCAGCCAGGTAATCTAGGACCGATTGAAATTCCTGTGATTTTTTCCAGATATAACAATTTACCGGCAATTCTCCAAACCGAATTCCCAGTGATGCGGCATGATCGGCATGCATTCTGGTATGACGCTGTTCGTCCGCCATCACCTCGGCCAGCCCCCGGCGAAACTCGACAGGGGCTTCAGGAAAAGCGAGCAGTACCCAGGCCATCACTTCGAGTGCCTGCAGTTCATGATTGGCGAGGATGTGGTGTGCGACGGCTCGCTTC
>CAMBQP010000271.1 GCA_945869955.1 Schlesneria paludicola DSM 18645 | reverse complement strand
CTGGTCCAGGCCTGCCGAAAGCGTCGCCTCAACCTCGACCGTCCCGTCCCAACCTTCAAAAATCACATGAAATTCCGGCGATAAATGCGAACCTGCCGAGACCACGTTCCCCATTTGAAACAGGAGAAACGGCTGGGGTTCAGGCTGAGGTTGAGACTCGTACACGTGCTCGACCGCGAGGAATTCGGCGAGCAATTCTTCCGTGAATTCCGCAAATCCCGCAAAATTCGCCGAACTTTTGATGTACGACTCGATATTGGGGGGCGGGTTCAAACGGATCTGATCCCCCAGAAACTGCCGGAAAACTTCAAAGCTCAAGCCGCTCATGGAAAATCGATCCTCGGTGATTAGGAATGTCTGAACGTTTGCGAAATCCAAGCCCTGGGATTCGCCTCATGATAGACGAAATCGGCACCCGAAAGGATCACTCAACTGTTCAGATTCTTCGGATTCGCAATATTATTTCTTTTTTCAGTTGAAATGCAAGGATTTGTTCGGAATAATTTGATCCGCGTGATCTGTTTGTCCGTTCAAGAGATTCAAGGTACTCGATTTTCGCACGATCGTCCGTGGCCGAAGTGCGTCGAAGAGCGTTTCGTTGGAATTCAGGGGGGATTGGTATGTTTCTCGAAATGGATCTGGTGCAGCAGTTTTCCACCGGTGCCGCAGCCGGTATGGGACAGACGTTTGGGCAGCGATTTTTGCCTTGGGTTATCTCGTTTTGGAGTCGAATCTGGAATCGAAATGATCAGCAGCCGACAGAATCCCCAAACGACGAATCCCGACTTCATTCGGATTCCGATGAGGATCAACACGCTGATGAAGAACAAGAAGAACAAGAAGACGAAAAACCATCCGGGCCATCCGGATCATCCGGGCCAATCGATGCGCAGCCAAGCGTACCGAGCGAGTTAACCTCGGAACTCAAACAGATTCGAACCGTTGAAGACTGGAATCGGCTCGAACAGAGTCTTCGCATTGGTGGGGTCCCCTTTGACAAACAGGCCCTCCACCAGCTGAACGAACTCCGCGACAAACTCTTGGCCCAGTCGATCGAGCCGAACATGGTGGCGACCGGCTTGGCGAGGATGACGGCCGAGGCATTCGAGCGGGCAGGGATTACTCGACCCGACTTGCAACGCTGGCAAACCATTTCCGATCGGTTGGCCGGAATCGATTCCGAAGGAACTGGCGACGACCACCAAACCCCCTTGATGAGTCTCACCGGGGCGGCCGCTGTGCCGCTGTCTGCGTCGGCCGCTGCGTCGGCCACTGCGTCGGCCACTGTGCCGGCCACTGTGGCCACTTCTGTGGCCACTTCGAAACGCCCCTCGACCTGGCTCGTCTGGAATCGAGTCGATGTCGATGAGCGGCAGCTGCGCTATACACGGCAATCGTTGCGTCATTGCCGCAATGCGTGCGCTCAGGGATTGGCGTCACTGGATGATCTCGCCTCGCTGCGGCAAATTCGCGAGTTGAACGAGCAATTCCAGTTGATTGAAGAATTGCTGGCAACGACCCCCAAGCTCAACGCGGAAACCGCGTCCATGCGGCTGGATTCGCACATGGTCAAACAGATCCTGAAAAGCGTCGAAGAGGGGGTCTTAACGACCGAACAACTGGCGATCGAACTCGACACCCTGTTCACACAAACACCCGGATCGCCCAGTTGGACCAGGTCCGTAATCACGTGCTCGCGATTTACCTCACGTTTATCGCAACTCGTCCGCGACCGGCGGGCCATTCGCTAAGACGACGACACTTCTCATCGTGACCGATTGATTGCAGCAAAATTATTGAAAGGACCCCCTCATGACCGAACATCAAAACAATCGCTGGTTGGCCAACGAGCAGGCATTCGCCCAACGTGTCGAGATCCACGATGTCTCAGGATTTTTTCATAAAACCCTGCGGATTGAACCGGGTACGCGTGCCATGATTCTCGAACGAGGCGAATCGCTGGGTGAAGTGCAGCCGGGTGAATACACCCTGCAAGGACTCGTCGACCGACTGAAATTCTGGTCCCGCAAATCCCTCACCGCCATCCTGACGCGCGAAGGCGAGGTTCCACTTGATTTGGTCTGTCCGGGACTGGCGACCCGCGAATTTCTGGAAGTCGAAGTTCGCGTTCGACTACTCATCCAAATCGACGATGTGGCGCTATTTCAGAAAAATCTCCTGGGATCAAGATCGTCACTCGCCCTGATGGACCTCCAGCAAATCGTGCTGCCGATTGTTCAGCAATCCCTCTGGGAATCGATTGGGCGTTTTTCCATCACAGACCTCACCGGGCCACTCGCCAGAACCGACCTGGAATTGCGTTTGGGTCAATCGCTGGGGACTTCATTGGCACGAAATGGACTGAAGTTTACACACGTGCAGGCACTCGCCGTCGCGCACCCGGAATACGATGAACAGCGTCAAAAAGTGGGGACACTCTTTCTCCAGCGCGTCGGGGCGGATCACGATCAGGCGGCGGCGGAATTGGCGGCGGACAATTTGCTGGCACAAATCCAGCGTCAGGAAAAACTCAACGATCTGGAAATCCTGACCGAACAGGTGGCCGCAGATCGCATGGAGGGTGAGCTGGCAATTCGCTTACGGCGGAGCGGTATTCGGCGACAGTTGCGTGAAGCGGCCCGTGCCGGTTACTTCGATAAAGTTCAGTCTGCCGAAGAGGTCGCCCGATTCTTGCAGCAGCGAGACAAGGAACGGATCCTGCGTGACGAGGAATTCGCGTCATTGGCCGAGACCTTAAAAAATCAGACCGCCGATCGGGCTTCGGTTCGGTCGCAATTGCTGCGCAAACTCGATTTGGAGCAACAGGCCGAATTGCAGGGGGTGCGGATCGAGCTCGATTTTGCACAGAAAAGAGGGTTGAAACGGCATGAAATGGCCCTCGCAGAATTGAACGAGTCGGACGAGTCGCGCCGTTGGCGGACGCAGATTGAACGGGAAGCAGCCCTGGCAGAAAATCGCCGTGCCGAAGAATTAAAACAGGTGGCACACGACCGTGATCAGGCACTGATGTTCGCCACCGATGGTCGCGTGGAAGAATTCGAGGAAGTCCAGCACCAATTACGAATCGATCGTGTGCAGGGGGATCTCGAACTCGCACAAGCCGAACGTCGGCATCGGATCGCCCTGCTCAGCAGCGAAACGCGCCAGGCACAAGAGGCCGCCGAAGGTGAACTCCTACGACGTAAGGGGGCGATCGAACACGAGATCAATCAAAATCTCGCCATGACGCAGCTGGAAAAACTGAAGCAGGTTCAAGAGTTGAACATCGCCGGATTCAAGGCGCAGGCCGAGATGCGGTTGACGGTCAAACGAACCGAGGCGGAAATCGAGGAATTGAAAAGGGGGAACGAATCGAATCACGAGATCGCACGCCTGCGCGAGCTCAAGGGATTTGACAAATATGGTCTGATCGCCACCGCCCATCACGAAAATGCGGCGCTGTTGGCAGAGACGCTGAAAGCCGAAGCGATCCAGGTCGCCGTGGTCGAAACCGCCAAAGCCAATGCCTCGGCGGCGATGGCCAACGACGCACGCGTCGCTGAATTGCGAACGCAAATGACCGATCAGCAACGCCTGCAGCACGACCAGATGATGGCCACGATGCAGGAATTCGTGCAGTCGCAGGGGGCAGGTTTTGGTCAGTTCGGGACGATTTTGCAAAACGTCACCCAAAACCTGGCACCGCAATCGGCCCCTTCCCCCACGGTGATTGTGGCCGGCAACACCCCGGCTAATTCCGCTCGAGCGGCCAGTCCCCATGACGAAGGGGGCCGCACGGTTGTCTGCGCGGGGTGTCGTACCGAGAATCGAGAAATCGATCGGTTTTGCCGACAGTGTGGCAAGCCCCTTTGACCAACGAGATCAACCTGATCAACCAGATGAACGTGAAACCCCTGCATCACGGGGGAGTTTCTTTTCGCAGTCGACTTGCCGTGAAATTTATGAATGCAACGAGATACGCATGGCCAAACAAAAGCCCGAGAGTAATGACGATGGGGAACCGGCTTCCAGGACCAACCCTCCCTTCGGTCCGAACAGCGATTTGATGACAACGAAAGAGTTGATGGACTATCTGCATGTCTCGCGGACAAAAGTCTGGGAGCTGGTCAATAAGAAGGGACTTCCTGCATTTCGCATTGGCGGTGATTACCGATATCGCCGCGTGGAAGTGGATGCGTGGATTGAATCCCAGCGTTTCGTTCCTGAGAATGACGACGAACCGAAAACCAATCCTTGAGTAATGCACCCCCCTGGCACCGGAATGAATGAAAGGACAGACTGATTGTGGCACAATCGCAACCCCCCGCATCCGAAGGGCAAAACCCGGATGCACGAGATGCCAGCAAGAAACCGATCCCACAGGGGTCCTGGCTTTCGTCCTTGTTTGGTCGACCCGTAAAAGAAGATGCGCTGCCGGAAAATGCGCTGCAGATAACGCGGACGGGGCAAGAGACGGGTGCGGGTCAACCCGGATTTGCAGCACCGTCATTACCAGAGACGGAACTCGAATCGATCGATCAAGCCCCCCCGGCGAAGGTCGAGTATCGTCCGTTCGCCGAGCGCTATGAGCACATGGGCGAAATTGAGAGTGGCGGCATGGGTCGCGTTGTCAAGGCTCGCGATCGCCCGTTGGGTCGCATCGTGGCGGTGAAACGTGTGAAGGGGGAATTGGCACCGGAATTACTCGCCCGGTTCTTACTGGAAGCACAATTCCTCGCGAAATTGAATCACCCCAATCTGGTGACGATTTATGATATCTCGCGTGATGATGAAGGTCCGTATCTCGTCATGGAATATGTCGAGGGTGAGAGTCTGGCGGAACGGCTTAAACGGGGACCGATCGCGCTTGACGAGGCGGTCAGGATTTTGCTGGACGTTTGCGAAGGGGTGATGGTTGCGCATCAAGTGGGGATTATTCATCGGGACATCAAGCCCCATAACATCATCCTGATGAAGAATGGCAAAGCGAAGCTGGTCGATTTTGGGATTGCCCGGCAGTTGGATGCCGCCGATGGGGATACGATCACGGGACAGTTGCTGGGGACATTAGACTTTATGGCCCCCGAGCAGTTTGTTTCGTCAAAAACGGCGGAAAAACGGAGCGATCTGTTTAGTCTCGCCGCGACCTTTTACAACATGGTAACGGGCGAAATTCCTCGCCCCATTCACTCGGAAGAATTAGACGACAACGTTCGTCATGTTGTCATGAAGGCGTTGAGACGCAATCCCAAGGATCGTCAGCAGAGTGTGAAGGAATTTTCCGAGCAACTGCGTCAGTGCGGTTCCTCGAACCCTGTCGCCCCGACCCCAGTGGTTGCCCCGGTGGTTGCCCCAGTGGTTTCAACCGTGGTGAAACCTGTGATCACGCCGCTTGTCTCGCCAGTGGCGCGGGGGACTTTTGCTGGGGTCACTGCAGGTGAGTTGAAAGAGTTGGGTGTCGGGATGCGATTCCGCTGGTGCCCACCGACAGCGCCAAAGACGTTTCTGATGGGGACACCGGGCGCAACGGACGATGAGGCTGCTGTTTCTGTTCGCTTGACGCAAGGATTTTGGCTGGGGGAAACCGTGGTGACCCAGTCGCAGTGGCAAGCGGTGATGAAATCCGCCCCCTGGAAAGGGAAGGACTATGTGAAAGAAGGATCGGATTATCCGGCGAGTTACATCAGTCATGGGGATGCGGGGGACGGCAATCTGGAAGCGGATAGCGCAAGTGATTTTTGTGATTTGTTAACGGAACGGGAGCGTAAAGCAGGGCGCTTGCCAGCAGATTGGAGGTACCAATTGCCGAGCGAAGCGCAGTGGGAATATGCTTGCCGCGCGGGGACAACAACGAATTTCTACTTTGGAAACAACCAAAATCGACTCGACGAGTATGGTTGGTTTGATAAAAACGCCCACGGCGCCGGCGAGTCATACGCCCATCGGGTTGGGCTCAAACTCCCGAACGATTGGGGGTTGCTGGACATGCATGGTAATTTGTGGCAGTGGTGTCGGGATTGGTATCAAGACAAGCTTCCAGGTGGTGACGATCCGGTGGTTCTTTCTAAGGGCTCGTACCGGGTGGACCGGGGCGGTAGCTGGTACTACGGAGCGTCCGATTGCCGCTCGGCGGACCGCGGCAGGCTCACTCCGGGCTACCGGGACAGCCGCCTGGGCTTTCGTGTGGCCGCAGTCCCTTCCAGCGAGTAGAGTCAAGTCAGACGAATCGGCGGAGCCGTAACAGGATTTCAAGAACAGCAAGCGGAGACTGGAACGGAGGCCCGTAGAGAGGTGGCGGTAGCCCCGACCGGAGGTGCCGTAGTGGAAGGCGTAGCGGTGGTCTCAAAACGTTCCTGAGAGTAACGAATTAAATCGATTTAGTTGTACCGCATCGCTGATCCACCTCGTTCGGCGCCACCGTTTAACCGCGCCTCGAAGAGAAGCGCGTCAACCGGCGCCCCTGATAGCACCGGGGTGTCATTCCTCGTTAGATCCATGCCGTATTCTTGGTGCCGACCGTACCTTGGGCGCCTACCGTACCTTGGGTTCGTCCTGTAGGTGCCGGATCCGAGATCGATGCCGCGCGACGTTCGAAGAGGTCGGCTGAACACCGACCCGCCTGCGCCTGTGGCTACGGGTCAAACGGTGATGGGTTGTACCGCATCGCTGATCCACCTCGTTCGGCGCCACCGTTTAACCGCGACTCGAAGAGAAGCGCGTCAACCGGCGTCCCTGATAGCACCGGGGTGTCATTCCTCGTTGGATCCATGCCGTACACGTAACCGTTCACAGCTCGGGGACTGGCTCATTTTTCCCTTGACCAAGTGAAGATCCGCTCAATCGCTCAAACCAGGCACTCCACGTTTTGACGGGAAAACTGTCACTGTCCCCCTCACGTCGCTGTGAACGGTGACACATACGTATGAGTGACCAGGATGTGCCAGCATAAGCGGCAGGCAAGTCTCTAGCGTGTTCTGCCTCCCAGTCCCAACGGGACGACAGTCAATAGCCAGGCGGCGTAAGCCCCTGGAAACCGGCTCGACAACATCGCAGAACCCCAACGGGGTGATCGTCGCGTGGATGCGTACGCAACCCCGAGCGAGGGTGGTCTATGAGGCTGGCACGCCCCAGGTGTTCGAAGCCAAATCTTGAGCTTCCGCCTGCTGAGTTCCGGCCAGCCAGCGCAGTCTTTTCCGCCGAACGAAAGAGTTGTTTCTCGTACGGAACCGAGGGACGAGAGCGTCGAGAAGCAACCAACAGTGTGAGACGCGCGATTTTTCTGAGAGCATTTATGACCTGCAAAGCCAACCCACTTACAGGGCCAGCTTGGAGCTGGATGTTAGCTAGCCAGTCGTTGCTTCCACCGACACAGGGTCGGTGGAAGCAAC
>CAMBQP010000270.1 GCA_945869955.1 Schlesneria paludicola DSM 18645 | reverse complement strand
GAAAAAGATCGCTTTAAAAGCCTGACTCCTGCCGCCATCACCACACCGACTTTGGCAGGGGAAACCATCACCGACCGACTCGCTGAAGCGCCGGGAAATCATCAGGCGATTGGTGGTGTGAAAGTGACGACCGACGGAGGATGGTTTGCTGCACGGCCCTCGGGGACGGAAGCGATTTACAAACTGTATGCAGAAAGTTTTCGTGATGACGCCCATCTTGAACGGATTGTCTCCGAAGCACGAGAAATTGTCGGGAACGTTTTGAAAGCGTGATTCTGAAGACTTTTATCAACTCGATTGCTTTGCCCCGCCGTGCCAAGCTTCAGACTACGAGAGCCCCCCCATGAGAATTTTGATTTCTGGCGCGACGTGTGTACTTCCCCAGGGCCCGGCCCGTGTCGACGTGCTGATTGAAAAGGGAAAAATCCTGGGAATTGATCCACCGCGCGGGGTACAGGTCGACGAAACGATTCACGCGGAAGACCTGTTTTTGTTACCCGGCGTGGTGGATGCTCATGTTCATTTTCGTGATCCGGGACTGACTCATAAAGAAGACCTGCGGACGGCGACGCGTGCTTGTGCGAAAGGGGGCGTCACGTCATTTTTGGAAATGCCAAATACAAAACCATTGACGATTACCTGTGAACGCCTGCATGAAAAGCTGGCGCTGGCGAGCGAAAAATCGCTGGTGAATTATGGGTTTTATCTTGGGGCAACCATCGGGAATCTGGAGGAGCTCAAGTCGGCCCAACGGACACCGGGAATCAAAATTTTTATCGGTTCGAGTACCGGTGATTTGCTGGTGGATGACCAGCAGTTGCTGGAGCGAATTTTCGCCGAAACAACGCTGCCGATTTGTGCACACTGCGAGGATGAAACAACGGTGCGGGCCAACACCGAGCGACTCGGCGGGGGTTCCAGCTACGAGGATCACTCACAGATTCGTGATGAAGCGGCGGCCGTAGTTGCGACCAAACGGGCCATCGACCTGGCGCTGCGACATCGACATCGCTTTCATGTACTGCATGTTTCGACGGCGGCCGAGACGGAACTGTTCCGCGACCATCAAGGATTGATCACGGCGGAAGTTTGTCCGCATCATCTCTTTTTCAATGTGGATGACTACGAGCGGCTTGGTTCGCTGGTGCAAATGAATCCCTCGATCAAAACGGCTGCGGATAATGAAGGGTTGTGGCGAGCCTTAAAAGCTGGCCGAATTCAGATGATTGCGACCGATCACGCACCGCATACGGTCGAGGAAAAGCAACAGCCCTATCCCAAGTCTCCCTCGGGACTTCCTGCCGTAGAAAACTCACTCGCGTTGATGCTGGATTGCGTGAACGCCGGAATCTGCTCGCTGGAAAGCGTGGTTCACTGGATGTGTGATGCACCGGCCCGCGTCTGGGACATGGTGGGAAAAGGACGGATTGCGGAAGGTTACGACGCCGATCTGGTGCTGGTCGATCTGGGAAAAAAACAAACCGTTCGCAACCAAACCCAGGTCACCAAATGTGGGTGGAGTCCCTGGGATGGTGTTTCCCTGCAAGGGTGGCCTGTTCGGACACTGGTAAAGGGGCACACGGTCTTCCTCAATGGTCAGTTTGACGAGACCGTTCGCGGAAGTGAAATTGAATTTGATCACGCGTTGGGGGGATATTGGAGAATTTGATGCTGCTGTCGGGGGCCGCCAGCTGTGCGCGATCGCCGTGGTTGGGTGGGGTTGGCTGGAGCAGCCCGATGTCCGAGTTGCAGATCAACGACTCGGCCCTGCAACTCCACCGCGAGGCCGATTTTCCTGTACTTATTCCGGACGAATCACTACCGTACTGACTTCAACCAATCCCGATCCTATTCCATCATTTTTGCGAGCATGACTTCTATCGTGAGTCGAGCCTTTCGATTGCCGTCGACGCTTCACACACGAACATTCGGTGGTGGGGCGACCTGGAGCGCCGTGCGAGCGGTGGTCTGGAGCTTCGTTTTGATCAGTGGATGCTCACCTCGCATCTCGATTGAAGAGACGATGGAAGAGGCGCAACTCGCCTTGCGCCGCCATGATCATCCGACCGCTCAACGCTTGTTGGACGAGGTGATGAAACGCGAGCCGGAAAATCATCTGGCGCGACTTTACCGGGCACAATTGGCTCGCGACATGGGTGATGACGAGTCCGCAACCGTGCTGCTGGCCAAAATTCCCGATCGTGCGGAAAAGTTGGCCGGCTCTGCTCGTTTCATGGAAGGTTCGATTTCGCTGGCAGCCCATCAGGCGCGGGCTGCTGAAGCCAATTTGCGACGTTCGCTCGAACTGAATCCAGAAAACATCGTGGCGCAGGAACGTCTGCTGCAGCTTGCGGTTTTGCAGCGGCAGAAAACAAAAATTGTGAATCAGATTCAAGAGATTTCGCTGTTACGCGGATTGACCTTGGCGGAACTGGTCCTGCAATTGACCGCTGGCGAACGAATTCTGGCTCCGAAAGAGGCGATTGAGCAACTGGAAGCCTTTGTGAAATCCGATCCTGAGGATCTCATTTGCAAGTCGGCGTTGGCAATCTCGGAAAATGAAGACGATGATCCGCAAGCGGCGATTTCCTTGTTACGCCAGATCATCGAGCAGCATCCGGATCACCAGATGGCGCGTGGACTCTTAGCCGAGATGCTGGTTGATCAGCAAGAGCTCGGTGCCGCACAAGCCGTTTTGCAATCGGTCGTGCTGAACGAAAAGAGCGCGATGGAATTGTGGCGTGGGGGTGGTCAATTTCTGCTTGCGGCGGAGGAATGGGAGCGGGCTGCCGAGTGTTTTCGTTTTCTGGCAGCCGGGGATGCTTTGGATCGAAATGCGTTTCGTCGCCTGGGCCTGGCGTTACAACGATCGGGCAAGCCTCTGTTGGCCGAGATCGCACTACAACGGGCGGTAAAACTGGCTCGTTTGCGGGAACTGTGTGATTCGGTGGCCATCATGCAGCTACGTAATCAATTGACGGCCAAAGAGCTGTTAGAAGTCGCCAGTCTGTTGGCCGAGCTGGAAGATTCTGATCGAGCCAGCATCTGGTACGAGCAGACCTTGAAGTTGGCTCCCGGGTTGGCGGAAGCCCGAGCCGGAATTCTGGCGCTGCAATCCCGCACTTCGAATACACTCAGCCAACTGATCGGAGCGGGGCCGCCCGCGCGTTCGGTTTCGCTCGCCGTGAAAAAAAACTGGCCAACGAAGCCGTCGGATTCGACCGTGCCGCTCAAGCAGGGGTCCATCCGTTTTCGGGATGATCAGGCGACCAGCGGCCTGGATTTTTCGTATTTTAACGGCGAAAGCGGGTTTCATTATTTGATCGAGGCGATGGGGGGTGGCGTTGGTGCCATCGATTTTGACCTGGATGGATGGCCCGATCTCTTCTTTCCCCAGGGGAATGAAATCTTGCGGGAAGCCTCGCAATTGGCCAATCCGCCGGCGGATCAGTTGTTTCGAAACCGAGGCGGAACAGGATTTTCTGCGGTCCCCGTTCAGGCGGGTATCGCCGATTCCAGCTACGGTCAGGGGGTGGCTGTGGGGGATTTTGACAACGACGGGTTTGATGATCTGCTTGTCGCTAACTTTGGGCAAAGCACGCTGCTGCAGAATCAAGGGGATGGAACCTTCCTGAATGTGACCCAGCGGGCTGGGCTGACGAGACAGGAAATGTCCACCAGTGCAGGTTGGGGAGATTTTGATCAGGATGGGCTGCTCGACCTGTTCGTCGTGAACTATGTCGATGGGCTCAAGGTTTGCCACAATGATCGGGGGGAAATCAGCGTTTGCAGTCCCTCGAATCATCTCGGCGTGGATGATCGTGTTTTTCGCAATTGTGGCGACGGGGTGTTCGAGGATGTTTCCGCCTCGATTGGCCTGGCCGCAGGAGGTAAAGGTCTCGGCCTGTTACTGGCCGACCTGGACGACGACGGCCAGATCGACGCGTTCGTTGCGAACGACACCACACCGAACTTTTTCTATCGCAATCGCAGCACGCCAGGAACTATTTGCTTTTCGGAAGAAGGGCTGATCTCGGGATTGGCCTTGGGCGAAACCGGAAACGCCCAGGCGGGAATGGGGATCGCCTGCGGGGATTTGAATGGCGACATGCGGCTGGATTTGTATGTCACTTATTTCCACCGTGAAGCCAATGGGTTGTATTTGAATCAGGGGGGAGGAGTTTTCCTCGATGCGACGCGATCGAGTGATCTCTACCATCCGACCATCAATCTACTCGGTTTTGGAGCTCAGGGGGTCGATTTTGACTTGGATGGGTCGCTTGAATTGATTGTCACGAACGGTCATATTGACCAGCAGCAAGCATTCGGTGTCCCCTGGAAAATGCCCCCCCAACTATTTGTGGCGACGAGTGGGGGACGTTACGTGGAACGGTCGAGTGACGCGGGTGAATTCTTTCAGGGTGAGTATCTCGGGCGCGGCCTGATTCGCCTGGACTGGAACCGTGATGGCCAGCCGGATGTGGTCATCGTGCACCAGGATCGTCCCGTCGCGCTGCTCACGAATGTGACGGAAAAGCCGGGACATTTTCTGGAACTGGACCTACGAGCGACGCGTGGGAATCGAAGTGCGATTGGAACGCGTGTGCATGTGACCAGTGGCGGACGGACCCAACGTGCCGACATCACCTCGGGCGATGGTTTTTACTGCAGCAACGAACGAAAACTGATTTTTGGAACTGGTTCGGCGACCGAGATTGACCGCGTGGAAATTCACTGGACGGATGGCTCGGTCGACGTGCATGAACACCTGGCAGCCTCTTCGCGCTGGCGGGTGATTCAAGGAGGAAAACCGATCGCAGCCCATCCAGAGCCGAGCCAACCTTGATCGCGGATCTGGAAAGCCAACCTTGAAAGTCGATCTTGAGAGCCGATGTGCAGAGCCGATGTGGAGCCATTCGTTGAGACAATTGCTTTCCGATTATCGCCATGGTCTCTGCTGGCTGATGCTCTTGTTGACAGGGGGATGTCAGCCGGTGGCAACGAGGGTTGATCCCCTTGCCGTCAGCAGTTGGTTCGCGGACATCACGGACGAGGTTGGCTTGTCGTTTCGACGCGACGGTGGTTCCGAAGAGACCTTCGAGATGCCGCAAATCATGGGTTCCGGCGGTGGAATGTTCGATTACGATGGCGATGGAGACCTCGACCTGTTCCTGATTGGTGGTGGAAAAACGCAAGCGGGCCAATCGACTACAGAGCCAGCCTCGCGCTTGTTTCGGCAGGAAGCAGATGGCCAGTTCACCGATGTGACGATGGCGTCAGGCCTGATCAACACCGGTTACGGGATGGGGATCGCCGTCGGTGATGTCGATAACGACGGCGATCTGGATGTGTTTTTGTCCAACGTCGGGGACGATCGGTTTTTCGTGAATCAGGGAAATGGAACGTTTCGTGATGAAACGGAATTGGCCCATGTATCGGATCCCAAATGGTCGACCGCCTGCAGCTTTGTCGATTTTGACCGCGATGGCTGGCTGGATCTCGTGGTAGTGAATTACGTCGACTATCTGCCGGGAAGTCACTGCCGTGATCGGAAAGGGCTGCGAGACTTCTGTGGCCCGCAGGCGTTTCCAGGAACCGTTGATCGCCTTTACCGAAACCGGGGGGGGGCGCCGGAGCGAGGAGGGCCTCAATTTGAAGATGTCACGGTGGCCAGTGGTCTGGCATCGGCCTCTGGGCGCGGATTGGGACTCATCTGTGCCGACTTTAATGAGGATGAACGCCCGGACTTTTTTGTTGCCAACGACATGGAGCCTAATCATCTCTGGATTCAGCAAGAGGATGGGACTTTTCGGGAAGAGGGGGTGCTGCGTGGTGTTTCGGTTAATCAAATGGGACAGTCCGAGGCGAACATGGGGGTCGTCTACGAGGATCTCGATGGTGATGGTCGATTCGATTTGTTTGTGACCCACCTCAACGGCGAATCGAATACGCTCTGGAAAGGGGAAGCGGATGGCCTGTATCGCGACATCACGCCGCAAACCGGACTGGGGCCTCCGAGTCTGCAAATGACAGGGTTCGGTGTCGCTGCGGTTGACCTGAATCGGGATGGGGCTTTGGATTTGATGATTGTGAATGGTCACGTCAAACGGCCGGCAGACCTCGTGGTTCAGAAATCCACGACGGGTGATTTTTGGAGTCCTTACGCGCAGGCGAATCAGTTGTTCGTCCAGCAGACTTCCGCTGCCGGCCAATATCGGCTCGAGTCACGGTTGGCCGGTCCCTTCGGTTCTCAGATTGGCGTCTCCCGCGGGCTGATCAGTGGTGATATCGATCAGGATGGCGATGTGGATTTTGTGGTCACCTCGGCCAGTGGTCCTGCTCGGCTCTATCGGAATGAGGTCCCTCAGCAAGGGGCGTGGCTACAGATTCGGGCCACACAAGGAATGCCGCCGCGGGATGCGACGGGGGCCCGGGTGACGGTTGAAGGGGCGGGTCGAACATGGACTCGGATTGTGCAGCCTTCAGCCGGCTATTTAAGCCATCACGACACGCGGCTGGATTTCGGTTTAGGAGACTGTCGTCAGGTCGATCGAATTACGGTGTACTGGCCAGATCGAACGGGAGCCTTGGTTGAAGACTTTGCGGGATCTCGGGTGAATCAATCCCTGGAATTGCGGCGTGGATCGGGATTTTCGCGAACGCCTGATTCCCCTCCCCGTTTTTGAAAACGAGAAAGAGCATTCGATGCGATCGAGGTTTGAGGGAACGTTTTCCGGGATGTGGCCCGATGTCTGCCGTGGCGTGCAGATTTTGGTCTCGCTTTGGGTCTTGCTGTCCGCCGGATGCCAACCTGCGCTGGTGATCCCCGCTCCTGAAACCTCGGGACTTTCCGCACGAATCACTGCGGAGTTCTCGCGTGCGACCACAGCCGTGCGTGCGCATCCCCGTTCGGCGACCGATTGGGGGCATTTTGGCCAGCTTTGTATGGCTCACCAATTCTCGGCCGAAGCGCTGTCCTGTTTTCAGACGGCAGCGAACTTGGGCCCTCAAGACCCCCGCTGGCCTTATTTGCAGGGGGTGCTGCTGGAGGAGTCTGACCTGGAACAGAGCCTGAAATGGTATGCGAATGCCGTTGCCGCCGGGGGCAATACAGCCATCGTCCATTATCGACGAGGTCAAGTCCTCTGGAGACTTGGCCGTTCGGTGGATGCGATGCAGGAACTTCAGCAGGCGGCGGAACTGGCACCTGAACACCCGGCTCCTTTGCTGGCGATCTCTCGACTGGCGATGAATCAGTCAGACTGGGCTACTGCGCAGGACTCTTTGCAGCGGGCGTTGAAATCGGCACCTTCCTCCCCGGCTGTGCAACAGGAACTTTCGCGTCTGGCCGCACGTCGAGGAAAATGGCGTGAGGCCAACGACTACCAGCAAACGGTCAAATTGGGATTGGGAAACGAAGTCTCACTCGATGACCAGTGGCTGAAAGAAGTGAC
>CAMBQP010000269.1 GCA_945869955.1 Schlesneria paludicola DSM 18645 | reverse complement strand
TAAGGTGGAAGTTCATTTGGCGGATCCTCGTTTTTCACGCATCGGTGATCTTGATCGTGCCTTTCAACGCAACGGGAAGGCATTTTTCACAGCTTGGTCTGTTCGCCGCCGATATACACCAAGCGAATTACGGGCAGCCAAGTCCCTGCAGTTGCTCGTCAAACGAGTTTTCGAACCGACAGGAGAGCAATTCGGAACGCTTTATGATGAGTCGACGGCTTGCCATTATTGCGGTTCAGGCGGGCGACAAGTGTCTGACCTTATTTTAGAGCCCCGGAGCCTGCAAAAGTTGGGTAAGCTTGATATCGCAAAAACCATCGGCGGGGACATCGTGGTTTCAGAAAGCTTCGTCGAAATGTTTCAGGCAAACGATTTTCAGGGCGCTGAGTTTCGAAAAGTTCAGCAACGCAACGGTTCAACCATGGCGGCAAAAGACTGGTATCAATTCATCGTCGTCTCCACGCCGTTGGCAATTGTGGCACCTACTCGAGCGGGGGTCACTCCCTTTGATGACAGGGCCGAGCGGCAGCAAAATCAAAAAGAAATTCTCGAACACCTGAGCATCAAGGGATCGTGGTGCGATACACAAGGCGAGTACCGCTGTCCTCTCGGACATACGATTGGCCTAAACCTGCTTTCTGAGCTGTCAGTGGAAGAAGTTGGATTTGACGGCTGCGACATCGCGCTGACAAAACAACATGTGGGAGTTCGCCGGGGCCTTTTAAGACCAGAACCAATGTTGTTGATTTCCCCTCGGCTCTGGGAGAGCTTGATTCAGCAAAAGCTCAGCGGAATGAACTTCGAAGTCGTTCATCTTGTCCCTTCATGAACACCGCCGAAGCGATGACGAAAAGGGGGCGAAATAGAAACCTCAATTATCTTGGGTCCCGATGTGTCCTTTTCAAACCTTGTTTTTTAAGTTGACGGTCCATAACAACCGAACATCTTTTTTATCACGAGTTCAGACGTGTACGAGTCCGTTCAAGGAATTACAATGATCGAAACTCAAAAAAATTGGTCCCCCGATTGGGCTGATCGAATTGCCGGTGCAATTCAATCTCTCGGCTTCTCGAGTCTGACAGAGCTTCTTGCTTCAATGCCTGCTCGACCTTATGGCGAGATCGCAGGCCACTTGGGAAAGGTTGTTCCAATCCAAGTCATTGCAATCCAATTTCGCGAAGCGAAATTGGCAGGGGGTGTGAGAGAAGCAGCAAAAGACAGTCTGTGCCGGAATTTCGTGGAGCAACTTCCCCATGGTTGGGGTGTCGGAGAAAACGCGGATTGGCAGTCTGTCAAGGCGTTATCCAGTTGGAGCAGCGAGATTCAAGTCACAGGTGAATGCGAACATCTGAAGTCAACGCTAATCGCAGTGGGGACAGCACTTCGAGAACTGTCGCCTCAAGGATGGCTTCCCAAAGGGCCAGACGATTTGTTGATCACTTCAGTCTTTGATTCCCATTGGCCCATCGGTTCCTAAGCGACCATATTTTTATACCAAGATTTGAAATCAGGCGATTGAACCGAGGAGACACTTGCACCAAACTGCGAGTCAATCAGTCGTCTCAGGATACACTGCTCGACGCATGACTGCCCGGCGGCAAGATGTTGGAGCATCCCTGTTTCCGCGTGGCATTTCCGACACACGCAATCGTGAGGGCTTCCAACATTCTGCCGCTCGTAAACCGCATCGCGATCAACAAGAGTGGTCATCTCGTCTACGCCACGAATTTTACATCTATGACGGTGAGGTCGATCCGATCCGCACTGCCATTTTCCTGGGTCTTAGACGCGACTTCGAGAAAATTTCCGAAACACGCTGCCTTAACTGTTGCGATGACGAATGCCTGTTAGCCAAGTTCCTCCTGACGGCGACGATAGATTGCCCTCTCAAGTTCCTTGGCCGAGAACTCGGGTGGAATTGGATCAATTTCATTGATCGCTGAGATCACTCGGGAATTGTCTGAGGCCAGATAAAGAGTAATTTCTTCATGCAAAGGGTCAGCATGACAGAAAGTCACACCCAGTTCCGCAATCCGGTCTATGAATTGCGAAAAGAATATTCGTCCGACTGAAGTTTTTGAATGAAAAATCAAGGTCGTAAGTCGCTTTCGTGTTGGATGCCATTTTAATTCTCCATCACCATGCTTAAGTGATCAGAACTTAATCTCAAAAGGTTTGTTAACTTGCGTTGAAACGATACCGTTACCGTACTGCTAAAAAAACAGCAATTTGTTGCAGATCGTCGACGACCGGGGGGGGAGTCGAAGTTGTGGTTGCGACCATCGCGACGTTCGGCACTGCTTGTCCCAGAGCGGACAAGCAGTGGCATGCAGACAAAGAACCCGTGGCTTAGCGGGCATAGGGTGAACTGACATTCGCTTTCTGCAAACGACGCGGGTTCGGTGGAGGGCCGATGTGCTGGGAAGACGAAGAGATTCACCATAGAGACACAGAGGCACGGAGAAAAACAAATTTTGAGAGATCACGGGAAATGTTGACTTGAGATCAGCCAATTTTTTTTAATTAAATTTAAATTTTTTTTAATTTCAACTATTTAAAAATTATCTCTTATCGTTTTCTCTGTACCTTGGTGTCTCTGTGGTAAATCCTATCTTACCTGAACAACGAAACGGGACTCTTCGTCGTTTCTGTTTTGCCTGCCAATACGACATCGTTACGCTGACGATGGACTGCAATTTCAACTCGATTCCGCCATGGATCACACGAGGGTTGACGCCTCGGGGTTGGCATGGACGCCGGTGAACGCGCTTCTCTTCGAGTCGCGGTTAAACGGTAAGATACGAAAAACGGGCTTTCCCTGCTCAGGGAAAGCCCGTTTGATCACTTCCGAATTCACGAACGTTGACGAGATCTTGCGGCAAATCTCGGTTTTCGGCAAATCCTTACGAAAGGATGCCGGCGACCGCGTCTGCACCGACCATTTCTCGTGGTTGGTTCAGGTGATTGTAAACCATTCGGCGAGGATTCATCCCGACGCTGTGGTAAATCGTGGCGAGTAGTTCAATCGGATGAACGGGGTTCTCGACTGGTGCCGAGGCGGTCTGGTCGGACTTGCCCCAAACGAAACCTCGTTTGATTCCCGCTCCTGCCATCAGGCCGGTGTAGCAATATGGCCAGTGGTCACGTCCATCATCGGTGTTTCCGTTACCCGAGGTACTGACCCCTCGTTTGGGGCTGCGACCGAATTCCCCGATCGCGAGCACCAGGGTATCCTTGAGCATTCCCCGGTCGTCGAGATCGGCAATCAAGGAGGAAAGCCCGGCGTCGAGCATCGGAGCGGATTGGTTTTTCATTCGCGTGGAAAGGCCAGCGTGAACGTCGAACGAATGGTTGTCCGAGTTGGCCACCTTGGGCCAGTTGACCTGGACCACTCGTGTCCCCGCTTCGATCAGGCGGCGAGCCAGCAAACAGCTTTGGCCGAAGGTGTTGTTGCCGTATTTTTCACGCAATTCCTTCGATTCCGCAGACAGGTTGAACGCTTCCCGTGCTTGTCCTGAAAGGACCAATGACAACGCCTTGCCGTAGTATTCATCGAGTGCGTATTTGCTGACTGCCTTGTCGAGGTCGTTCAGGCTGGCATTGACCGTGTCTCGCAAGCTGGCGCGGCGAGCCAATCGGTCTTGGGGGACTTCGGGACGGAGTTGCAGGTCGTCGACGCGAATCCGCTCCATCTTTGCCATATCCATATCGTCACCGACCGGATAGAGGGTGTAGGGATCAAACGCGCGACCCATGAAACCGGCGTTTCCTCCTTTGCCGATGACACCACTTTCCTGCAAGGGGCGTGGCATCATGACGTAGGGGAGCATAGGTACTTCCGGTGGGCGTGCCTTGATGATGTGGCAACCCCAGTTTGGAAAATCTTTGGGACTCGGGGGCTCTAACTGACCGGAGGGACTCACTTTGTCAGCGGTATAGCCAGTCATCATCTGGTAGATGGCGGCGGTATGATTGAACAGGCCATTGGGAGCGTAGCTAACGGCTCGCAGCAGTGTGGTTTTGTCGATTTCCTGAGCCAGTTTCGGCATCAATTCAGTGAACTGCACCCCTGGGAGCTTGGTGTCAATCGGCTTGAACACACTTTTGACGTTATCGGGAACATCGGTTTTGGGATCCCACAGGTCCAGATGACTGGGTCCCCCCTGGAGATAGACGAGAATGACGTGCTTGGCCTTGCCGAAACCGAGTCCCCCATAGCGGACGTCCTCGGCGGCGCGGGCTTTTTCGTTTTGCAGCAGTGCGGGGAGTGAAAGCCCCAGCAGCGAAGCTCCGCCAACGCGAATCAGTTCCCGTCGATTGAAGCCATCGCAGTTGTCTTTACCGTATTGGCCGGGGATCACAAACATGCGGGTCACTCCCAATGGAAATCGATAAAAATTTGGTTCGATCACAGCAGGGTCAGGAACGATCTCATCGACAAATACATCGGCTTCAACCACTGTGTACCTATGGGTTATACTGTCGTTTTCGAACAGCTGTCAATCATTTGATGCGTTGGGCTGTCTTTTGCTCGATGAAATTCGAAATTGGGGAGCTCAAAAAAACGAGGCTTAGCGGCAATAACTGCCGGTTTGTGACCCAGCAAACCAGCAGGATCAGCACCTTTCTGCCGTCATTTCCGAGGATTTCCTTGAGGGGGCAGGGGATTTCGGTTCGGGTTTCGATTTTGGTGAGGCGAGGAAGATTGTGCTTCGATGAGAGGTCGTTGAAGAGCGATTTCCAGTCAAACTTGTTAGACTTGGGCATCAGTCGGGGGGAGATTGCGATTCCAACGCCGACGATTTGTTCTGCTTTTGATCCGCGGCATCACTGTTTTTTATGACTGAACGCACTCCTGGACTCGTTGTTGAGATCGCCGTCAGGCATCCCTCGTCACTCGTCGAACCCGATTTCCTGGAACGGGTCATTTGTCGAGTTCTGCAGGACGAGGGGTTTACGACGGCGAAAATCAGCCTGGCGATCGTGAGCGATGCGGAAATCCACGCGATCAATCGCGAGTTTCTCGGGCATGACTATCCGACCGACGTCATCAGCTTTCGGCTGGACGATGTGGAAGGCGAGTCTGGCCCATGGGCTGGGGAACCTGACGAGTCTTCGGCAAGGCCCTGTGTCATCGCGGATGATGCGGTCACAGCGGATGATGCGCAAACAGACGCATCGGCCATGCTGGAAGGAGAATTAATCGTCAGCGTGGAAACGGCATTGCGTGAGGCTCCTCAGCAGGGATGGAGTCCCCGCGCGGAGTTGTTACTGTATGTGGTGCATGGATTGCTGCATTTGTGTGGTTATGATGATTTGACGGACGAGGCAAGGCCCACCATGCGGGCTCGAGAACGCGAGGTACTCGCGATTTGGGGATATTTTCCGACTGGATTGGAAACGTGACGTGATCATGCTGTCGGTTTTGGCATTCGTTTTGATGGATGGTGAGTTGCAATCACCTCGATCGTTGGCAACAGAGGTCATGTTGCCGATTTTGGTGTTCGTGCTGATGGCGATCGCCTGTTGGAGTGCACTCGGCTGCGATGCGCTGCGAGAATTTTCTTACAGTCGCCTCAAAGATCTCTGTTCAAAACGAGGGGGAGCGGATCGTTTTGGCCAGATCTTGAAACAACAGGGCGAGGCGTTGCTAGCGCTCGAGTTTTTGTTGACGATGTCGACATTAGGACTAGCCGCGGTTCTTTGCTGCTGGATCGGCTGGGTCGGTTGGCCATTGCCGGTCTCGGATCCCGCCGCGTTGACGACTCCTGCACAATTTATTGTCCGCTACGCGTTGTTTGCGATCCTGGTTTTTATTGCGGCAGACTTGCTCCCATGGACGATTGCCCGGGTTGCTTCGGAAAATTTTCTGTGCCAGTTCTGGCCGATGATTCAGGGGCTACAAACGTTTGTGTCTCCACTGCTGTGGATTGCCAGGCAACTCGATCGTTATGCACATCAAGTGACCGGTCGCCAGGAAGTCGAGACGGACGACACTTCAAAAATTGAAGAAGAGATCCGATCGGTCGCCGAAGAGGGGGAACGGGAAGGGGCACTGGATTCAGGCACAACCTCAATGATCCAACGGGTGATGCAGCTTCAGGATGAAGATGTCGGTGCGATTTTAACCCCCCGCACGGAAATGGATTGTGTCAGCGTGGATTTGACCCTGGAAGAGGCGCGAAAGCAGCTCATCGAATCGGGACACAGCCGTATTCCCGTAATTGGCGACTCGACCGACGAGGTGCTGGGGATCCTCTATGCCAAAGACCTACTGAAGGCACTCGCCCCAACCAAGGCGGGAGAGCGGACACCCGTCTTGCGAAATTTCATTCGGAAACCGGTTTTTGTACCGATTACGACCGCCATTCCCAGCCTGCTGGAATTGATGAAACGGAAAAAGGTGCATATTGCGATCGTCCATGATGAATATGGTGGCGTTGCAGGGCTGGTGACGATGGAGGACATCCTGGAAGAGATCGTCGGGGAAATCGCGGACGAATATGATGACGAGCAACTCGACAATGAGATTCTTGAAATCGACGAACAGGCTGTGGAAGTTTCCGCGCGGGTCCGACTGGACGAACTGAATCGTCGCTTTCAGTTCGGCCTGCCAGAAAATGAAGACTTCGACACGATCGGAGGATTCGTCTTTGCTGAAAAAGGGAGTATGCCATCTCCAGGCGAAACATTTTTCTGGCGTAATCTGCAATTTTCCATTTTGAATGCAGACGCTCGAGTCCTGAAACGATTACGAATAGACCGCGTTGCCAGCCCCTCGCAGCCCCCTCGAACGCCGAACTGAATGATGCGCGAGACCCGACTGCGGTTGATCCGACGTTTTGAATTGGGATTTCCCGATTTTCCCTGAAAATGACTCTCAATTTTCTCCCCATTTTTTGGAATTTTTGCCATGGTAAAAACCGCTTCGACGATGCTCCCGCTCGGGACCGCTGCGCCTCATTTTTCGCTTCCAAATGTCGATGGTAAGCAGGTCTCTCTCGAACAATTTCAGGGAGGAAAAGGATTGGTTGTGATTTTTCTGTGCAACCATTGCCCGTTCGTCAAACATCTGCAATCGGGTTTGGCCCAATTCGCTCGCGATTGCCAGAGCCAGGGGGTGGCCGTCGTCGGGATCAGTTCCAATGACATCACGTCACATCCGGATGACAGCCCGGAAAAGATGGTCGAAGAACATCGTTCGGCGGGTTACACCTTTGCTTACCTCTACGACGAAACCCAGAAAGTGGCCCAAGCCTATCGAGCGGCCTGTACCCCGGACTTCTTTCTGTTTGACCAAAACCTGTCACTCGTTTACCGCGGCCAGTTCGACGACAGTCGCCCGGCTAATGGCAAGCCGGTCACGGGAAGCGATTTGCGTCAGGCGGTTACACACATGTTGGCGGGAACAGGGCCACTGGTCCAGCAGCGAGCCAGTATCGGTTGCAACATCAAGTGGAAACCGGGCCATGAACCCGATTATTTCAGTGGCATTGCCGCCGTGGAATCGCTGTAATGAGAGCTTCGCGATGCCGAAAGCCTTGCTCAACCGATTTTGAGTGACAAGTTGAGCGAGGCCCGCAAAAAGATCCGATTATCCCTGCTTGGCAGGCACTGAATTGTCGTGGAGACGAGTCTCTGGCATTACGGAAAACCAACGTTCTGGCACTTTTTTTCTGTGAATCGGTGGTCAACCCGCATTGC
>CAMBQP010000268.1 GCA_945869955.1 Schlesneria paludicola DSM 18645 | reverse complement strand
CTTGAATAACGGAACCCGAAATCGCTGTCATCAGGCGTTTGCAAACAACGTTTATGGATATCCATTACACCCTTGAACACTTGCGGCACCATCGGGGGGATCGGGCTGTGGCACAACCGAGGGGAAACTAAAATCATCGCGGTTGGCCGAGACAGTATGCCTCAGGAAAGGGGAGCGGGCGAAAGCATTTCGAGGGGCAAGAAATCACGCGTTTTTCATGACCTCGCTGCCGGAAAACGCGAGAGAACGCGATCAAGTCACAACGAGGCCAACGAAAACCCTCTGCCTTGTGGATTTTTTGACCAGCGAGGGGATCGTCAACTTAACTGCATCCGTTTTTCTCAAATCCTTGCGACTCAGAAGATGGCAATCACTCGCGGACGCGGGGAGCGCATGCGGTGAGGAAAGCATGTTTTTATTGACGTTTGATACCTCGTTTGCTCACTTCCTCAAGGGGGTATCAACGATTTCCACTTTCTCACGGGAACTAACCGGGTTTGGTCGAACTGTATGCTCCCCTTCAAAACGGACGCGATACTCAGAAAATCGTTTGTCACTTTGAGGATAATCTGTGCTGATAAATTGAGCCCCGCTCGTGAACGCCTGCTCGCGGCGATGGGTGTTGTTCGCTCGTGCCTCCTGCGTATCCGCGTCCGCTCGGGTCCGCACGAGAAACCCCTGCTTCACCAGTCGGTGGATCTCCGTGTGGTTTTGAAGAGGGTCATTGATTTTGAAAAACGCGGCCTCCGGCGAAGCGTCGCTTCTCCCCGAAACAAACATGACTCGTTTGGCGAGGCTGGGGTGCCCAGCGAGGTAATCGTCTCTGAGTCTTCCCTCGTTATCGAGTGCGAACAGGACGCGACCACGACATGCGACCAGCGAAGGCCAACCATCCTCCAGCACGGCTTCCCGAAGAGTGTCTCGAGACTTGCGTACGTCGTCGGGCGTCATCAGATGGTCAGATTCAAAACACTCTTGGATGGTCACATCGATCTCATTCAGCAAATCCGGAGTGAACTTGATCGGCTGAGTCAGGCCCTTGATCTCTTCGTCTTTCAGTTCCATGAGAATCAACAACGGAACATGAGTCGGATGGTCGAGTGACCACTTCTGAATTTGCTGAAGTGCATCCCGCAGGGAACGAACGGTGGTTCGATAGTCAATATCTGGCACATGAAGAATCTTGAATCCGGGTTTGAGAAGTGAGCCGTCGGGGTCTGGGTTCGGACCCGCATCCCCTCCCACAGCATTCAACATACGATAAGAGAATGGCTTTGCGAACCGACCTCCCTCAGGATCTGCATAAACATCCAGCTCGATCTGCCGTATCCCGAGAACAGAGAATTGCTCTTCCAGCGGGGGATGAGTGTAGTCCAGCTTGAGCCCCGCACCGCGGCTGGCCGACTCGATCAACTGCAAGGCGGCTGGGGTGGGGGCAATATGATACGAATTATGCGTCCCAATCACCTGAATCTGATTCAGCCGCAGTTCGTCGCCAAAAACCAACAACGTGTGGCCAATGACCCAGAAAACTGCGAGAGTCAGATCGATCCACCTTGACCGCAAAAAAAAGAAATTGCCTGTCTCATTCGAATTCTCCGCTCGGTTGTGATCTCGCTTGTTAGTAAGCGGAAATCGTTTCTCCACCTGCGGCGCTGACCCGCGCTGCGATCACCGCACTATCCGTGTTGCTCGATATGAATTGCACCGAACCATCGGCGATGAGCACGTGAGCGCCGCCGACATGAAACGAATAAACTTCGTTGTCGTTCGAGCAATTCACTGCACAGCGGCCGCCGCTGCCGTCGAGGTTGGATCCGTCAATATAAAACTCGCTCTGCATATCAGCCCAAGCGCCCCCCCCCTGAGTAGGCGCCAGACACAGCCTTCCCCATTTGAAAGCGTGAGATTCGCCCAGCATCTTCCCACACGATCGCGATATTCGAGGTGCCGTCGGTGGCGTGTGCGAATGTGTTTGGCGATCTGGGGGTTCCCGTGTCGGGGTTGATATTGAATACGATGAGTCCCGTTTCTCCGCAAGCTGTTCCGGGACCTGCCAGCGCCGCGAACCCGCAACCGATGCCGTCAACGACGGCGTAATCCGTAACACCGAAACTGAACAGTCCACCCGGAAGACTAGGCAGAAATCCGGCCGCTCCATAGTCGGCTGCGCCGGATCCGCTTGGGGTTGACGGACAGCGAAACACGGGAACATTCCTGGTCACAGCCTTGATGTTCAGCGGAGAAACAGGAGCAGGAAGATTCGCGAATATGGTTAAATCCATCTTGAGCTCTTGATAAATATTCACTTGGTCCACATACGGGAGAAGATACGTATGGAACGAATGCCAGACGTTCCTGGTTTGGTCAAGGAAAATCCCCGCTGGAGGTAGGCACAAGTGGACATCGTGATAATTGTGAACCGCCAATCCCAACTGCTTGAGGTTGTTTTTACACTGAGTTCGACGGGCCGCTTCGCGAGCCTGTTGAACAGCGGGAAGCAGCAGGGCAATCAAAACGGCGATAATCGCAATGACCACTAAAAGCTCGATCAGTGTAAATCCTGGGCGACGATTTGTTACTTTTCTTAACATTTTAAATTGCCTTCTAGTTGTTTTTTATAACAAAATTCAGTTATTGTATGCAAAAACATTTAAGAATCCTTAATAGACTCATCAATTGAGTTGATTTCAGCCACGTCGTCGACCGAACCCTGATCCGTGGATCCCCTGCGAATGTCAGACCCCTATTCCAAGTCGAATGGTTCCAAGTCGTTCGTACCGGACATGATCGTCGCCGTTAAACCAGACCTCTTGGGGTCCGCGTATTTCCCGTTGAGCTTGTCTTTGGGTTTCGGCCCATGCTCAGAATCTCCCTGACCTAACCCCCCCTCCTTTTCCACTGCCTCATTAAACCAGACGATGCTGATCTGATAGTCTCCAGAGCGCCCGCCATCCGTTGGTTGGTGCGTCGTGAGTACAAATGCCCCCTCCGAGTCAACAAGTCCACTCGGACGGGGAGGAATTTTTTCCTTCAAGTTCTTCGACTGGTCAACCGGGTGAAAAATGACCAAAGCACCTTCCGCAGGTTCACCGCGATAAAGCACCGTGCCCCTGACCGGATAAACAGGAATCTTGGAATTGTCCCCGCATCCGACAATCCAGAATGTAAGAAAACCCGCGATCAACCATGAATCACTCAGACGCCGTGGCGCAATCGTTTCATTAACTGTAATATCCACGAACATACTCCCGTGCTGTGCACCGCAGATCCAATGAAGTGGACTACCCAAACCATCCGACCTCAACTCAAACCGATCGGCATGCTATTTCGCGTTTGCAAAGATAAGATGAATCAGAGATGAAAATTGCGAGGAGATCAGATAAGCGAGGTCGATCTTCTCAAGCGCCATTTCGGGGATCGAGTGATGCGGGTAGATTGCGGCGGATTGAAGGAATGTTGTGAGTTTGCTCAGGACGGACCCAGGGGAGACGGACCCAGGGAAACACGTGCGACAGAAGTCTTCGAGCGTGTGGACGAACATCCAGTTATTCCCGAGAGTTTTTTTGAGTCGTGCGAACTCAAGAGGGAGACGAGCGGACGCTAAAATCATGGCGGTCGGCCGGGTCAGTACGGCGAATGACGGCGGTGTGGGAGGGGGAGAGGGCGAAACGATTTTAAGGATCGAGAAATCAAGCGTTTCTCATGATCTCGCTGCCGGAAAATCTGAGAGAACGCGATCAAGTCGCAACGAGGCCCACGAAAACCCTCTGCCTCGTGCATTTTTTGACCAGCAAGGGGATCGTCAATTTACCTGCGTCCGTTTTTCTCGAATCGATGCGACTCAGAAGTTGGCAATCAACCGCGGGGGCACATGAGGTGAGGAATGCCGCAAATTTGACTCCGTGTGGCACGGATCGTCTGGGGATGACCGGCCACGATGACGAATCATTTGCCGAAAATCTGTACGAATTCGACCCAGGCTGATGCACGCTGAAAACTGAAAACTTCCTCAATTCGTCACAGGCACAACCCCAACTTCATTAGGCGCAAACCCTTCCGCTCGAGCCATCCACGCCACTATTCCGCTCCCAATCAAACGAAGTCAAAACCGATAATCCCAAAAACTTCAGCGAATTCACATCGCATTTTCAAGCGAACGCCGTGTCCCCATGGTTCTGTTCCCATGGGTCACGGTATTGTCTTAGTGCGGGTTTTGGAAACGAAACGGCTTTCTAAACGTTGGCTTTTAGACGTTAATTGGACTTATCCCCGTTTCCAAGACCTCCGCGCTGGATAGACCGTAGTGGCCCACGCTCGTTTTAGCCAGAGATTGCGACAGATGCTACTGGCTTGGATTCCGCTCAGACGTCCGTCCAAAGAAGAGATTTGCCGTTGCGAGAATGCGACGCCGTATTTCCGGACCCAGGTAGTACTCCGTCACGGGTTTGAGATCGGTATTCACAGGAAGAGTTGTGGGTAGTTGAGAGATCGCGAGTTCCTTCCCCGTGTCGTTGATCGACTCGATACCCGTTCTGTATTCGTCCGAAAACGATGCCAGGATCGCAGTACGCCGTTCCTCGTTACGCAGTCCCATCCCGGATGCGGACGCCAGCACGAAATTCCTGTACAAGCGGACATGGGGGAAGACGCTGGCGATAGTCCTGGGGAACACATCATATTCGTCAAACCACACCATGAAGACGCCATCAGGTTTGAGATGTTTTTTTGCCAGAGCAAAAAACTCCTGCGAGTAGAGGTTCCCGCTGTACGCTGTGGTTGTCCGCAGCGGATCAATCAAGATCGCATCAAATTGTTCGTCCGTTTGCAGCAAGTATCGACGGCCATCCTCAATAATGATGTTGAGTCGGCTGTCCCGCAACATGTCGGCAAACAGAGGCACACCGGACAGATTCTGCAGCACGGTCCTGTTCAGTTCGACGAGGCTGACGCTTTCAACGCCCGGCGTCTTGAGGACAGTCTCAACGATCGACCCGGTCCCGAATCCGATGACCAGAATCCGTTGGGGGGTGGGCGCATATGACATCGCATCAATCGCTTCATGGTTGAAGATATATAGAGGACGCCCTCCGTGCGACGACCCGCCAATGTACATGCTGACCTTTTCGCCCTTCACATAGGTCAGTACCACCCCCTCGCCCCCCTCCGTCAGATAAGTGTCGTAGTGAGGGCCCGGGGGATAATGAATGGCTCTGTACAGATTGCCTGTGCCTGGAACTAAGCACACGGCGACAACGCAGGCTGCTGCGGAGGCAGTGCACCGGGCGAGCTTAGAGACTTGAATATGCCCGATGTTGCGCACGCCGAAAAGAAAAGCAACCCCGACACACGAAAGGGCCAGAATGGCACGCTCAGTGCCAAGCACCGGCAAAAGAAAAAATGCTGCCCCCAGCCCCCCCACGACGTTGCCAAGGATGTTCCAGAAATAGAGCTTCGCCACAATCCGGCCTTCTCGACCTTCAGAACTGCCAGCCAGCACCGAAAGCAACGGAAACGTCGCCCCCATCAACAATGTCGGAACAAGGCAGAAAAACGCGGGCCATACGAAGATGTCAACGCAACTCCACAACTTGGAAATATTTTCCGGAAATCCACCCGAGAGAGAAGGGAGAGTGGGGTGTAGGTTGATGCTGAAAGACCTCTGCACTAACACTCCGATCGGAGTGTTTCTCGCCAGGAAAGGGAATACAGACACACTTCCCACGACATATAACCCAATCAGTGCTTGCGCGATAAAGAAGAGGTTTCTACGGCTGAGATTGGGCCATCTGCGTAGGCAATAGTCCATGGCTTTGCTGCCGAACGCGACGCCGACCAAGTAGACCGCCAGGATACTCGAGAAAGCATACGATGTGTCTTTAATCAGAACGCCCGCGATTCGAAACCAGATGATCTCATAGGCAAGAGCCAGGAATCCCGTCACAAAGACCGCAGCAAAGGCAAATCGGCCAAGACTCTCGTTGGGAGAAGAATCAATTGCCGGACGAACAGGCAGCTCGTCTCCGACCTGAACGCGCGACACGACGAAAATGAGAGCAGCCAAAATCAAGTTGCCTGCGGCAGCAGCATATGCGGCACCGTCAAGACCAATGAACGAGATGAGGCCGAAACTTGCCAATATCGCCCCCATCGCTGCACCGAGTGTGTTGATGAAGTACAAGAATGACACGTTGTGCTGGAAATCATGAATCTGACAGGCAAAAATCTGCACCAGCAATGGTAGCGTCATCCCCATGAGAATGGTTGGGATGCAGAGAAGGCTGAACATGCAAAAGAAAGCCGCCGTGTAGTCGAACCCAGCCGTCATCCGTCCGATGGAGATCAGAAGGTACGGGCTACCCATTCCGAACAGACCCAGAGCGAGTTCGATCGCCATGTACAATACGAGTAACTTTCGGAGCTTCGGAGCGACCTGGCCGCCGACGAGAGCGCCAATTCCCAAACCGAGCATGTACACAGATACGATCAAGGTTGTGGAAATCGGTCCCACGCCGTAGTAGAGGGTCAGCAGACGCTGCCACACAACTTGATAGACCAGACTGACTGCTCCCGACAGAAAGAACACAGAAGACAGGAGGCCGAGACCAGGCAAGCGACGACCAGAGGTCGATCCCCGCAGCGTTAATCCTGTGCCGTCATTCATGAGAATTGCATTCCTTACGAGTTTCTTTGGGCCAACGTTCAACGTAACCCGGCCGCAGCCGAGAACCTTTGATTTGGAAACGGGTGTGACCGCACTTGCGGAATGAACTGAGGAAAATTCAGTAAAATTATTTTTAAAAAAAAGACGGCTGTTTGATGATACTTTGAGTTTATCAAAATCTTTCGCGTCTCTCGGTAAGAATACTGGACGGGAGCTGAAAGGTCAATTCGAGGATTTCCAGATTGAAATTATCGCGCGGCCCGCAGAGCACTTGATTCCATTCGTGCAGCAGGCGACGGTAAAAAATTACAAAATTTATTGTGACAGACTGCTGGCCGTCGGAGGGAAAGTGAGGGATACTTTGCTGCGAGCTCAGGACTCGAGGAGACACTACAATCATTGTGGTTGGCCGAGACAGTACCACTCATCACGACGGAGCGGGAGGGGCGAAAGCATCTCAATGGGCAAGAAATCACACGTTGTTCATGATCTCGCTGCCGGAAAACGCCAGAGAACGCGATCACGTCGCAACAAGGCCAACGAAAGCCATCCGCCTCGTTGATTTATTGACCATCAAAACAACGGGAACTGTTTCCTGCGTTGCCACGGGCCAATCACGTAGAAGCCGAAGCGTTGGCATCCGGCAGTGGACCCGGCAAAATCTGTCTGTCGGCGGTTTTGATGGAAACTGTTCGAGTCCGGGATCGGAATCTTAACAATTGCTGCCAGCTAATTCAAACTTTTCCACAGCGCGTCATCACGGAACTGTGCTGGTTGATGATCACTGTTGTCACCATCACCGTTTTCACCATCACGGTTAAGTTGCGTTCGATTCACACACCACCCCGGAAAGCCACTCATGGTAATCCCCAACTGGTTGTCTGCTTTGGAATGTCGTGCTTGGTTCTCTCGAAAGTTGGCTCGCGTTTCTGCGTCGCGTCGCCGTGCTGATCGCTCAAGGGAACGTTGCCAGCACCGCTCGCCGGCCATGCTGATTGAGTCGCTTGAACCGCGGCAACTCCTGGCGGCGCAAACCGCTCAGATGATGGC
>CAMBQP010000267.1 GCA_945869955.1 Schlesneria paludicola DSM 18645 | reverse complement strand
ATCCGAAGCGGGAATTCGAACATGCGCAATCCGATTTTGAGCTCGTACGCAAACAAAGTCTTGCCGTACCGTGGTCTTGGGACTGGCATTCTCCGTGCCCTAAAGGAATATCCGCATATCGATTTCATCGACGATCGTGACGGGAACCTTTTCCGGGTCATCGTCAATCGCCAGGAGTGGCATTGAAGTGAGTACGAAAATCTGGAGGCCGTGTTTGCAATGATGACGATCACGGAAAAGGACTTGAAGCTCGTCTTGGGGAATGCTGCGGCCAAACTGTCAAATGGATTTGACGCCACGGATGGTACGAAGCAAAAATCTCATTCTCGGTGAGATGGCGCACGTTATAGAACGAAATCCCGATGCCGCACGAAGTTCTGTCGAATTCGAAACGGACGATACTTACGAGAATCTAATCCTGCTTTGTCCTGGTCACAAATGTGCAAGTTCATGAGCGAGTCATCAAGAAGTTGTTGACTTCTTCCATAACTCTCTGCGATATTTCTGTGACTTCGTTTGTGGGTTTCCAGGCGAATTCCAGCGCATCAATCGATTTATCGAATGTAGCATTTTCCTGTGATTTGGCTTTGGGGTTATCGGGAATCAACATTCGCATTGACCATGTTCCGTCGGCGATCCTTCGTAAGAAAGCCGTATCCATGCCCAAAAAGACCGGCGCATTATGGATGAGGCAATCACGATAGTCCGTAATTGTGTGCCCCCAGTTCGCCCAACTTTGATGCAATCGCTCCTTTCATAGCGGAGGCAGGTTTTTGCATGCGTCCATCGTACTTTGGAAGTTTCTGGGTGTGCCATGTTTTTCTCCCCAAACGATATGCTTTCCGACCTGTTGAGTGTCGAAACTCGGATGTCCACGTAAGTCTCAGCATCGAGCGTAAAGAGGCAGTCGATATTTGGCTCAAGAGAGCCTGTCCAACCTGGATCGTTGGTGATCATTATCGGCTTAACACCATAAATTGATGTTACGTCATTCATCGACGCCCGTGACGGCATTTTAACGCTATTTCTCGCACTGCTTAGTTGAATGCCTCTTTCAAAGATGATTCGATGAGCGTCCAAGGATCCTCCCCAACCATCGTGTTTACTACTCACGCTCGCGCCAGTTCCGGGAAATCCTCAATTCTGATCAGCGCCGTCGACAAAAAACGAGCTGTGCGGCTGTCCTCGATACTGGCATCAAATTCGACCCGGACATCAACCGAAAATCGGTCCAGAAGCTCAATGAGTACGTGAAACAGGGTTTATCAGATTCCTCGCGACCCCTCTCCGCGTCCAGTTGAACTCTGCGAAACTGCATCGGTTCGGGCAAGCATAAAGAGTGCAACTTCGAAAAAGAGGAAAGGCAACGCGGACGGAGCCAGTCCCCTTTTCGAAGCCTCTCATCATCGTGGTCAAACTGCCTCGGTCAATATGACCAATCCGGCAATTCTGGATGCGGAGTCCCAAAATCGACCGACTACTTCGAACGGGCAACACCTGGCGTTTTGGTATGCGCGTACTGCGGGAAGTCGAAGGTCAATACCAGCGGTTCAGTCCCCGTGTTCTCGATTTCCACACCGCCGTTTTCAAGCGCCGCCTGAGTGATGAATCCGATTTCAGGATAGATCTCGCCGAGGATCATATTTTGGTGATAATGGACTTCGAGCTTTCCAATCCGGCCGCTTCCGCGGTTCGTATGGAACAACGCGGGACACTCGGGTTGAAAATTCGTCTTCGCGCCAGGTTGTACGGTGAGCCGGAGAATCGAGCACTTCTGGTCGCCGAGAAAATCACCGTAAACGATCCACTTTGCGTCGACTCCGTGGCCTTGAAATTCTTCGGCAGGGATTGCCGGACGCGAATTCTTCAGGACGAAGTCTGGGTCTTGGTTCGCTGCGAAATCAAACTTTTCTGCCAAGTATTCCCAGTCTTCGTGACGGGCCTTGGGATAGTCCTCTTCCCGGCAAGCGTAAAACGCGTCTGCTGCGCCGATACGTCCGTCGAGTGTCAGGTCCTCGGCTAAGAAGTGCTCATCCATCGTGACGTGCAACTCGTGCGTGCAAAGGTTTGTTGGCGAGTGCAACACACCATTTGGCATCACGAAGCCGTCGTCAAGTTGCATCATCACGTGCGGTGACAAGTGGCGAATCCCGTTATACTCGCTCTTTCCGAAGCGCTTCATGCTGGCGAGGAACTGCTCCTTCGTCACGAACGCGTACAGACCCATCGCCGTGGTGTGATAATGCGATGCACTCACTCCGGGATTGTCGAAAGAATTGATGTCATACACTTCCCACTTCGACCAGTGAAGGTGATGCGGAATCGGATTCAAATTGTCGAACTTCTTTGACACAATCGGCCAGGTCGGGTTGCCAAACAGCTTTGTCGAAAAAGCAGAAATCTTGTCACCGATGACAGCCTTCGGGTTGGCGGCGATCAAATCCTGCAGCGAGATGAGTTGCCCATCCGAAGTGAGGGCGTGGGCTTCTCCTTCGCGAAACGGTGCCTTCTTCGTCCGCGTATCGATGACACCCGTCACGATGGGAACGGTGCAACACATCCAGACTTCATCGAGCCCGGTACCGTTCATGTAGTCCGGATAGTACGATCGGGCATCAAGGCGAAGGCGTTTACCTGGGGTACAAAATGTCCGGCCGGCGTAGCGGTGCAGAAGTTGCAACACTCCGCCGGACTTATTAAGGCAGCTATCGAGAATCGCAGCCGTTCCTCCGCCGGTTCCGTCGATCAAATCGTGTTGTGGGTACTCGTGCAGTTTATCCGAAAGAATTGACGTCGAAGCAGCCATGGGAATTGCCCCTCAATAACCTTAAAAGAAGCGTGTCGGTTCCAAAACATCTTGGAGAGACGAAAGTATTTTGATCTTGCGAAAACACCACGAAGCGGACGAAAGACCGAATTTTTCGGGGTCGTAGCAAAGCAACGAGTGTATGGGAAAAGGTGGTGGGGGGGAATGGTATTTGGAAAAACACAGGGGGCAATCTAGCTCACCTCATGATCTGTGCGAAGTAGACTACCGGCATGGGAAGAACCGCTCGTGCTTCGCAGGGAGAATTCGCTGATCACGTGCTCAGTCGGGGCAACGGTCGGGCTGATGTTTTTCTTAAGGATGCTGACGACTCTGCCTTGGAGGGGCTGATGCAGGAGGCTCACGAAAAGGTTCCGATGCGATTGGTCGGCTACTGTCTGATGACCAACCTTTTCATCTGGTGCCCTGATTGGATGGAGACGGCGAGTTGAGTCGGTGGATGCGGTGGCTGATGACCGCGCAGGTATGTCGGTATCCTCGGTGCTACCCGGGAAGTCAATACGTATGGCAAGGACGCTTCAAGGCCTTTGCCATTCAGAATGATGCGCATGACTTGACCGTCATGCGCATCATTGAACGCAATCCACTGCGTGCCAATCTGGTTGAGCAAAGCCAAGATTTCGACAAAGGGGACAGGGTGCGCGGACGGAGCCAGTCCCCTTTGTCGAAATCGAGCGCAGCGCTCTCGCCAAGCTGAGCGACATCCCGCGAATTCGGCCCTCAATCGTAGTTTCTGACTGGATTGTCGCCAAGAGATGATTCGTTCATGATCTCTCATCAACCCTGATGACTTCTCTTTTTTGGTTCTCTCAAGACGAATCTATGACGACTGCCGATTTCAACACCACGTCCGTTCCAAGTACGGCGAACACTGCGACCAACGCGACGACCGCCCCCATGGCGTCAACTGCGCCCGACAATTCTGACCTCCCCCTGACCGGCACCTCGTCCGCTCGTGAGCGGCTGAATCGGCTTCCTCCACTCGCTTATGGGGGGCTGACGCTCGGTTCCCGCTATTTGCTTTCGCCGCTGGCGGGATTTACCAATCTCCCGTTTCGCCGAATTGTGCGGGAAATTGGGGGGGTGGGGCTGGGGACGACCGATCTGGTCAACGCACGAGGGCTATTGGATGGAGGTGGTAAGACCTTGCATCTGATTGAAAGTTGCCCGGAAGATCGGCCGTTTGCGGTGCAGATTTTTGGGAGTGACCCGATCGTCATGCGCGATGCCGCTCAATTTCTCTCGGCGCGCCAGGTCGATTCCATCGATATCAATATGGGTTGCCCCGTGGCACGAATCACCAAAGGAGGAGCTGGTGCCAGTATGATGTGCCAGGTCGATCGGACAGTTGATCTCGTCCGAACCGTGGTGGAATCGGTCCGAATTCCTGTCACCGTGAAAATGCGGTTGGGATGGGACAGCTCACAATTGACCGCCCCGCAGTTTGCTCGTGAATTCGAGCAGGTCGGTGTGGCGGCGGTGGCAATCCATGGAAGAACTCGCGAGCAAGGGTTCAGTGGCGCGGTGGATCGGACCGGAATTCGCAAGGTGGTCGAAGCGGTCGAGCGAATTCCCGTGATCGGAAATGGCGATATTCGTTCGATTGCGGATGGTGAACGGATGTTTGCCGAGACCGGTTGTCAGGGGATTTCGATGGGGCGCGGGGCGTTGGCAAATCCCTGGATCTTCCGTCAATTTGTCGAATGGGAGGCAACGGGACACGTTTCGCCACCTGGTCACTTCGAAGATCGATTGGGGCTGTTGCTGCGTCAGTTTGGCTACCTGGAGCAGCAGCGGGGAACCGAACGAGCGATTGTTTCGTTCCGCAAAATGGCTCATTGGTACCTGAAAGCGATGTGCGTCCGGGCCGCCTTGCGCAATCAGATGCAAAGTGCACGCACGCGTGAGGAATTTGAAGCGGCGGTCCGCGACATCGCCAGTTCGGGACCCACTCGCGGCTCGCGCACCGGAGTCCTGCCGGACCTCGTGATCCCCGTACCGTCAGGACCGGTCGAACGCTGGTGAGAAGACTTTTTCACCTCGCCGATTGATCGCTGATCCGAAACCGAGGATCGCCACGGGTGACAAGTCTGCAGAGGGCATTGAGGGGACCGTGAGGGGACCGTGAGGGGACCGCAGACCGGCCCGTGTTGGAAATTCATCCGATCGACGGCGCGTGGGGGTGGATTGGTCGGGTAACGAACGAATCAGATGAACTGTCGCGGTTTCTCCGGTATGATCGAGGTTCCACGGATGATGTCTTGAGGATTGGAAAACGGAGGTATTCCAGCGGGTATACTCGAGTGTATGCGAGGGGATCTGCTGATCCGGCGGTCCCCTTCGGTTTGTTTTGATTCCGGTTGAAAGTTGAAAGTTGGAAGGAGTACCACGATGAGCGATGGCGACCATTTTAATCGTCGGAATGAAGCTCCGGCGGCTTCGGTCCCCGCATGGCTGGTCTCAATTTTGCTGATCGCTGTTGCCGGAGTGATGCTGCAGAACGCCGGATATCTGCCGGGACTTGGTGGCCGGGTGGCGAAAGAATCACGCCCGATCACTCCACGTGGCGATCTCTCTAACGACGAAAAATCGACGATTCAGTTGTTTCGCGAAACCTCGCCCAGTGTCGTGCACATTACCACGTTAACGCAAGGTCGCGATCCGTTGAGCTTCAGAGCACTGGATGTTCCCGATGGGACCGGAACGGGATTCGTCTACGATGATGCCGGACATATCGTGACCAATTTTCATGTGATTCAAAAAGCCCGCTCCGCCCGGATTATGCTGGCGGACAACAGTACCTGGGAAGCAAAGCTGGTCGGTTATGATCGTGATAAAGACTTGGCCGTATTGAAGATCAAGGCGCCTCCGGCGCGGTTGAAAAAAGTGGCGATCGGCGAATCGGCAGGATTACAAGTCGGCCAGAAAGTCTTTGCGATTGGCAGCCCATTCGGCCTGGATCAGACGTTGACGACAGGTGTCATCAGTGGTTTGGGGCGCGAAATTGAATCGGTCGGGGGAGGGATGATCACGGGAGTGATTCAGACGGATGCGGCGATCAATCCGGGAAACTCGGGTGGTCCTTTGCTGGATAGTGCGGGAAGGTTGATCGGGGTGAACACCATGATTGTCAGTCCTTCCGGTGCCTTTTCCGGAGTCGGTTTTGCCGTTCCGGTCGATACGGTCAATCAAAGTGTTCCCGAACTGATTCGGTTAGGGGTAATTGAACGAGGGACCCTGGGAGTGCAACTGCTTGAAGACGGGATGGCGCGGCGGTTGGGGGTTCGTGGGGGAGCACTCGTCAATCGCGTGTTCGAGAAGAGCGGTGCCGAGGCGGCGGGGATTTTGTCGACATACCGAGATATCGATGGCACCATTCATCTGGGAGACATCCTGGTCGAAGTTGCCGGTCGGGGGGTGACTGGGTCGAGTGACATTCCGCGGGCTCTCGACGGGAAAAAAGCGGGCGAGGAAATCACCGTGGTGGTCGTGCGACGGAATCAAAAAGTGCCGCTGAAAGTTCGCCTTCAAGCGGCACCGAGATGAGATCGTTGATCAGATCACCTTGTCGATCAGGTGGTGTAGTCGATCAGGTGGTGTAGTCCATCAGGTGGTGTAGTCGGCGTTCAGCTCAACATATTCCTTGGTGAGATCGCAGGTCCAGAAACGGACTTTGGCGGTACCGTGAATCAGGGTCAGGTCGATGGTCACATTGCGGTGATCGCGTAAACTGGCGGAAACCTCTTTGGCATCAAAAGCAACAGGAGTTCCCGACTGGTAGAGCGGGAATCCATTTACGACGAGGCTCATATCGGTTTCGAGCAACGGGACACCGGCGTATCCCGCTGCGGAAACGATACGGCCCCAATTCGGGTCGGCACCACAGATGGCGGTTTTGACGAGTGGACTGTCGGCGATCGCCTTAGCGATTTGAAAGGCTTCGTCTCGCGTGCGACAGCCTGTCACGTTCAACTCGACAAAATGATGTGCCCCTTCAGCATCCTGGATGATGTCGGTGGCTAATTTGGTCGTGACCAGGTTAAGGGCCTGTTGAAACAGATGCTGTTCGTCGGGCGTGGCGATGGTGGCACTGGACGCACCGTTGGCCAAGAGGATCACCGAGTCACTGGTACTTTCGTGTCCATCGACACTGATGCAATTGAACGAGTCCTGTACGCTGGCTTTCAGCATCAGGGCGAGATCGTCTGGCGTTAATTTGGCGTCGGTCATGATGACGCACAGCATCGTGGCCATGTTGGGAGCAATCATGGCAGCCCCTTTGCAAGCACCACTGATGCGGACCGTTTTGCCGCCGACTTTCAGCGTGGCGGTCGCCTGCTTGGGAAAGGTGTCGGTCGTCATCATCGCCTGTGCGGCGCGAAGGAAATCCTCAGGGGAATGGGTGACGGTTTTGGCGGCGGCGGGGATCCCGGCAAGCAAAACCTCCATGGGAAGAAATCGCCCGATGACACCGGTCGAGGCGACCAGGACATCTTCGGGACCCGCACCGATCTGTTCCGCCAGCAACGCTGTCATCCGCTGTGCATCGGCGATGCCGCGGTCCCCCGTTGCGGCGTTGGAGTTGCCCGAGTTGATCACCACGGCACGAGCGGTGGCGCGGGGGAGTCGTTCGCGCGTCACCTTGACGGGAGCTCCACAGACCAGATTCGTGGTGAAGACACCTGCGGCGGAACAAGGTCGATCCGACACAAACAGTGCCAGATCGAGTTTGGGGGCATCGTTTTTGACGCCACATCGAAAGCCAGTGGTTGAGAAACCGAGAGGGAGGGGGATCAAGTCGGTCATGATCGAGTTTGTTCCTGAAGCCGGGGGCAAAAAGCCGGGGTGCAAAATCCGGGTCACCGTTTGGCGACAAAATAGCGTTTTGAGGTGAGGGATGGCTAGAGACGGGGGGGAGGAAGAAGTGTTCAGTTTTCAGTTT
>CAMBQP010000266.1 GCA_945869955.1 Schlesneria paludicola DSM 18645 | reverse complement strand
GATTCACCCTCGCTCACGAACTTGGGCATCTGCTTCTCAATGTTCCAACCGTTGTTGGTGAATCGATTGACGATGTATTGAAGTCAAATGATCATGAAGAACGCGCTGTGAATCTCTTGGCAGGCGAGCTTTTGATACCAGAATCTATCGTGAGAAGATTGCTGCCATCAACGCCAGTTGTGGCATCCCAACTTACAAAACTCGCCAAGCATGCAAAGGTTTCAGAACTGGCGGCAGCAATTCGAGTCGTACATCTTGCTGCTGAGATTGGACTGGAAAATGCCGCTGTCGTCTATTTCAACGGTGATGTCTATCAGTGGAATTTCTCCAAAACACTGAAAATAGAGGAAGAATGGGCGACCCACCTGTTTAAGGAAGCGAAGCGAAAGAAACCAAATCCGATTCGACTTCCGAGTGGAAACAACGACGACAGTGTCACCGTTGCCTCGATTATTGAGAATCCACGGATGAGTCTCAGCACACTTTTCGTTCAGTCATTGTCGTGCGAAGCGGGTAGTAAATCCACCCCGGAAGAAGTGCGACGTCAGTTGGAAACCTTCTTATTCTCGGGCGACGCTCATTTCCGTAATCAAATGCAAGGAGTATTAGGATATTTTCGACCGAAATGTAAAAACATGACATTGAATGATGCGGTCAGCGAGTTTTTCACGACCAAGATTCATAGATGGCAGGGCGAACAACTGATGAGACTTCTCAGTGTCGAGGGACGAAAATATGTCAGAATGCGTCTCAGCGAATGGTGCGAAACGTGATGCATTCCTGCACGTTATACAACCTCTCTCTATTGCAACAAGCTACATATCGCTGACACCCCTTCTCCCCGATCTTCACCTCGTCTTGTGGTGTATTTCTGTCGGATTCAAAATCCCGTGTAAGCAATGACTTGAGGATTCGAGTCCCCCCTTCTCCGCATTACAAACTCCCGCCTTCCGCAACGCCTTGTAAGTAAGGTGGCTGCGGAAGGCGGTTAGTTTTTGTCTTAGTGGCTGGGACAGAAACTGAGACAAATCGCCAGCATCTTCATCGCTGCGGCAGGGTCTCTTCCCTCATCCCTCTTGGCTTTCTCGCGGCACCTCCGGTTCAGGTTGATTGCCGGGCGACACAGTGTCGTCCGAGATGAAGTTGATTGACTGCATCCGCCGCTGACTGTCGTCGGGCCGCAGATGCCGGTAGTGGTGGACCATCTGGGAACTACGGTGTCCAACCCAGTCCATGATTTCTGCTACCGTCGCTCCCTGGCGGAATGCCTCGCTGACAAAGAAGTGACGGAACGAATGGATCGTGCCGTGTGCAAAACTGATTTCACCACGAGCTGCCGGAAACTCCGTCTTCAAAGGGTTGCGTATTTCCCGCTTGAAGATATCGAGCACTCGTTTGGCTCGTAGCAGCGCCCCTTTTGCTCCGTGGAACACGTATCCATCCGGATTCCGTTCCAGTTCACGTAGTACCACCTGCAGCGCCGGATTCAGGGGAACTGACCGGCTGCGCTTACCTTTGGTGGTCCGGTTGCGGCCGCGGATCTGGCCAATGTCGATCTCGATGATAATCTTCGGATTCAGGTTTGATTGCGTTTCGAAACGCGAAACGAACCAGTCGCCGACATTGCCTGTAACGACCCAGCGAACATAGCGGCCATCGGCGAACTGGAGCTTCGCACTTTCAGTATCCTTCACGGCGGTCGCGATGATCGGAAGCCTGAGAGGATTCCTCTGATTCTTTGGCATTGGAGCACTGATAGCAGTGATCAGTTCCCGAACCGATTCGCGTTTGTACCCGGCGTCCAGCAAATACGCAGCACAAGCGATGAAGATCGTGGTGATCTCGTCGAAGGTACGAGCCTTGCCGACCGCCGATTCGTCGATAAACCAAGTCCGGTTGGGGACCAATTCGTGGTCCATGACGTAACGGATCTTCCGAATTGAGATTTCTGTTTGTTCGCTGAGGAATGTTTGTTCGCTGAGGAATGTTTGTTCGCTGAGGAATTTGATGTCCACGATTGATCGCTTCTTTTGCCCCCTCTGGGGCAGATTGTCGAGTTTAGATTGAAGAGATGCAAGACCAGTGCGTCAACGAGACTCTGTCTTTCGTAATGAGGAGATGAAAATATCAGTCCGCAAAAATGGGCCGTCTGGCCTGGTCAAGATTGAGGTCTACAGCCTTCTTGACGGCGGTGGCGATTTCACACGCGGGGAATCGGGCGCGGAAAAAACGCTTCGAGAAACATTCACCAGAAACCTCGAACCCCAATCCAAGTTCACCCCAAATTACAAACCCATTTCGCATGGAATCACTACCGAGCATTTCGGGCAAGGAGAGTCGAAGACAATCAGTGTGCAATTGCCGAACTACAATTGGACGCACCATCTTTCGGGCCAGGTCATGCACGTTGCCGCCACAGGAGTTTTGCCACAGAAAGTAGGAGGCCAGTGAAAATCAAACAGCAATTGGAAGTGTGCGAAGGTTGGGGGGATTGACATGGCCAATCGGCAAAAACCGTATTCGGCTAATGCTTTTTTCTTGCAGAATTGCACGGCAGTCGTTTTACTGTATTCTACTTCTCGTCAATTCGCGTTCGGCGATTCAGTTGCATCTCCCAAGGGAACTCGTCATGTCAATCAGCGATGATGTGATTCTTGAGCAAGTCGAGTACACATTCGACGGGGCGAGCAACGTGATCCTCGCGGTGACGCGAGAGCGATATCACAACGCAGTGGCCTCACAAACCGGTCCGTTGAACGACCCATCAACGACGCCCAAAGCTCGGGTGACCCATGTCGCTTTCTACCATGATGGGATTGGACGTGTGATTGCAACAGCCGACTACGGGACCAATGGCGGAACCGCTTTTTCCCGTTCCCCGACGATTCCTGCCCGCTCGGACACCGTACTCGTGACGACATTTGGTTACGATTCGGCTGGAAACTTGGCGACGATCACTGACCCTGCCGGACGAGTCACCAAATTTCAATATGACGCACGCGGTCGCGAGATCAAACGGATTCTCAATGCCATCGGCTCACTGTCATCGTCGTCGTCGAGCAGTTCGTCATCCAGTAGCAGCAGTAGTGATTGCGATCCATCTGATGACTGCAATCTGGAGATTCGGCGAACGTACGCGCCGGACGGCGGGTTGGCAACCCTGACTGTCGTTAATGCGCAGACGGGCGACCAGACGACGACATTTACCTACGGAACGACGCTGGCCGATTCCGATATTGCCACCAGCTATCTAAAGCGATCCGAAACCTATGCCGATTCAGTTGGCGGTTCCGATCAGATTCTTTACAGCGACAACCGTCAGAACGAAGTCACCAAAACAACCGATCAGAACGGCACCGTCCATGAATTCGATTACGACAAATTGGGGCGACTGATCCACGATCGTATCACAACATTGGGTGCGGGTGTCGATGGGACCATTCGCAGGATTTCAACGACGTATGACGTTCTGGGGCGGAAGTCGAAGATCACGAGTTGGAATAACGCCAGCGTGACCTCCGGCGATATCGTCAATGAAGTGCAGTTCGTTTACAACAATTTCGGACAACTGATTGAAGACTACCAGTCGCATGACGGAGAAGTCGATACGTCGACGACTCCGTGCGTGCAGTACGCATTTGCAGACGGAAGCGCAAACACCGTTCGACCAACCAGCATCACTTGCCCGAATGGGCGAGTCTTAGATTACAGCTACAGTACGTCTGGATCGATGCCGGACGCGGTCAGCCACATCGATTCGATTATCAGTGGGATGCAGACGCTGGTACAGTATTCCTATCTGGGCGTGAAGAAGTTCGTGGCGGCGAGCTACCCAGAGCCGAACGTCCAATGGACGATGGTCAATCTCGCCGGGACGAACGACCCGGATACCGGCGATATCTATTCTGGATTCGACCGATTTGGACGTGTGAAGGACAACCGCTGGTACAATAACGGAACAAGCACCGATGTGGATCGAATCAAACACGGTTATGATCGGGTGGGAAGTCGGCTTTATCGTCAAAACACGGTCGCTACGGCCAACGGAGCCGCGTTCGACGAACTGTACTCTTACGATCGCGTCAACCGCCTGAAAGAGATGCAACGCGGAACGCTGAATGGCACTCAGTCTGCGATTCTATCGCCGATTTTTAGCGAATGCTGGTCAATGGACAGCACCGCCAACTGGTCTGGCTATCTGCAGGGGACCGCTCCCGGTGACTGGAGCCTGGTCCAGCGGCGAAGCGTGGATCAAGTCAACGCAATCGTGTCGTTTACAAATTCTGTCGGTGCTGCGTGGGCTACTCCCGCGTATGACTCCGCCGGAAACATGACGACGTTTCCAAAGGCGAGCGACCCGACAACCGCTCAATCAGCGGTTTACGACGCTTGGAACCGGCTCGTCGAAGTCAGCGAAGGCTCTGATATCGTCGTCCAGTACCAATACGACGGTGTGAACCGGCGGACGATTCAGTGGAGCTATACGTCAGGTTCCCTTAGTGAAACTCGCGAGTATTTCTACACGACGCCGAGCAAATGGCAGGTTGTCGAAGAGCGGGTTAATGGTGCCTCAACGCCTGAGCGTCAATTCGTTTGGGGTCTGCGGTACGTCGATGATCTTATTTTGCGCGAACGAGACACCGACGACGCTGGTGTGCTCGACGAAAGTTTGTATGCGTTGCAAGACGACAACTGGAACGTGACCGCCATCATCGACGCCACTGGTGATGTCGAGGAACGGTACTCGTACTCCCCCTTTGGAGTTCCGGAATTCCTCTCCAGTATATTCAGTCCGGTAACAGGCAGCAGCTTCGATTGGCAGTCATTGTTCACTGGCCGTCGATTTGACACTACCGTTGGGTTCTACGATTTCCGCGAACGGCGCTTCTTACCATTTGTAGGACTTTTTTTATCACGCGACCCACTCGGCTTCCCAGACGGCCCGAGTTTTTATGCTGCCTGGTTTGTACCTCACGGAACAGATCCATTCGGAACGGACCATTGGGGAGGGCTTGGCAACTACGAACCGCCTGTGGCGCAACCCAAAGCCCCGAAGACCTGCATATTCACAATGGACTCAAAAGATTCGGACTGCAAACGATGGGATATCGAATGTAGAAAATTGCAAAAGGCCGTCCCAGGGAGCGCGTACTATCGAAGAGCTCAAAAGCAAAGCTCGATACTGGCTCGGATACTTCAAAACAAATGTTGCAACATAGTTTTGGTTGGTCACCAAGGGGGAGCGACAACTCATGGCGGCATTGTGACATATCTCGATGACGGAACAAAATCCGTTATACTCCCCGATCACGCGTTCGAGGCACAGCTGAAAGCTGCCTTCAAGGCAAATGGTTGCAGTAAATGCACAATCACAATCAATGCATGTGGAGGAAATGATCCACTCGCCGCTGGAATACGAACTGGAATAGCAAACGGTACCGGATGCACTGTGAAGGGAGCAGTGCCTCCCAAAAACGATCCATTCATCACGATTGGAAAGTGTTCAGGGCAGAAATGGTATTCGTTGGATCCGAAGTCAATTCCGAGAGACAATGAAGAAAATGATGGTGGTGGGTGCGCGGGACCGGTACCCCTGGTGGATTATCCGCCGACTCCATGATGACAAGCTGGAAATCTAGAATTAGCCGGAATACTGGCAACAAGTGAGTCGAGCCTTGTGGGCCAGGCCAAGCGTAAGTGCGTTGCCGATTCACAGGAAAGAATGATATGGGCGCGACACTTCCTAAATTCACGTTCCGTGAATATGCAATTGTGGGGTTTTTGGGTATTGCTGCCTCTGGCTGCGCTGACAACGATGTGCCACCGCGATCAGTTGCGACAACCAATCGCGATAAGCGATGGAATCTGGATGAGCGACTTCAAAACGACCGAGAACTCATCGAACATGCACAGTCAGAGTCAAACAAACTCGTTTTGGAATGTGAATCGAACAGCGCTTTCCAAGTTGGTGATTTTCATACATCAGTCGTCGATGGAGTTTCCACGTTGCCGGGAGTAATCTCGGTGACGGCCTCGGACACAGAGCGCCCCACGTCCCGGATCATGCATCTGATCAGTCCGCAGATTCCATCAAAGGACGATTTCCTGGTCTCGTTAAAGCAAATGGCGGACGGTGGCGTGAGTCAGGCTCAACTCGATTCCCTATATGACGAGTATGGTCTTCAAATCAAGCTCATGCAGATCGAGCATGCCGTGATTGTGAGATGCCTGGTGAAGAGCCACGGGCTTCGACTGATCTATGTTGAGAGTACCACTCCAAGAGATTTCATGTTGTCTCAAAATGAGTTGGTAGTTACCGGTCGCGGTGGTCAGGTGGACCGCAAAGAAAATAAGCCGGTAGCTTCGGTCGGCACAACGCATTGGATAAAAAACTTGCAAAATGACTTTCCCGATGAGTTTCAAAACTGGGTGATCAAGGAGATGCCGCACTGGGATTCGGCCAGTGCTGAGTCGATATTCAAACGAATCAACAATTCTGCGAAGGTGGTTCAAAAGCGAAGTGGTCAAGTGATGGACGCCGAAATTCAGGCCGTATTGACAGACGATTCGTGCTGTTTGATCGTTGGTGATGCCAATGATTTTAGTAAGAATGTGAGTCGAATTGGCGATGGGAAGTGCGAGTATATTCGCATCCAAACTAAGCATTGGCAGGCCGCGTCACCTCTCGATCCGAATATCTGGGGCCGGTAACGTCGCGTAGCAGATGACGGTGCGCAGATGACTGATTGCCTGAACCTTCGTAGCCTTCGCCGTCGAATGGGATGCGCAATCAAGCTCGGCTCAGTTGAATGATCTTGGACAGATGCTCGAGCGTTCATTTCCGTGCGTTCTGCGCTAAATTTTCGGCAGTCCGATTTGTGCAGACAGATAAAACCTGCAAACGGCTGGATGCGGATTCCCGCGTTCGCGAATAATCCGCATCCAGCGCCCGAGATCCTATTTATCGGTCATTCGGTGCTTTTGACGACGGACGGTCGATTGACTGAGCCCGGTCGTGCAGGCAATCTCACGGATCGTGAACTTGCCCTCTTTCAAAAGCGATTGCACATCAAAGATTGTGGTGTCAGAAATGTGCCGATAACGGCCTCGATCAGGTGTTGTTCCGCTCATCGCAGCGCCTTTGAGTTGATCCTGATGAGCATGATCCCAGGCCCGACGAACTGTCGATTCGCAAACACGCAACTCCACGGCGATCTTTGCGAATGATTCTCCGCTGGGTAACCGTTCACGGCCCGAGATTTGATCTTTCGGAGAATTTGAAAATCTGAGACATCATGTGGCATGAAACGCATATCAGAAATACCTCCTGAGCTTCTCGCTGAGATGACACCTGCCGTGCGGGTTTTTGTCGAGGCGCTCCTCTTGCAGATGGCCCAGATGCGGGCCGAGATTGAGGAATTGAAAAGTCAGGTCAAGCGACTCACACCGCAGAATTCATCGGTCCCTCCCTCGACACAACACCCGCATGCCCGATCGACTCCAAAGCCAAAAACCAAGTAGACGAAAAATCGTGGTGGGCAACAGGGGCATCGGCGGGTGGTTCGTGAACTTGTCCCCATCGAACGTTGTACTGAAGTGATTGAATTGCTTCCAGAAACGTGTCGAAGGTGCGGCGAAAGTCTCGGCGGAAGTGATCCTGAACCCCTTCGCCACTAGGTCTGGGAACTACATCGAATCGAACCCATGATTGTCGAATACCAACGACATCGACTGACCTGTCACGGTTGCGGAACGAGCACTTGCGCGGAACTCCCTTGCGGTGTGCCGACCGGTCAGTTCGGATCCACGTTACTCGCGTTTACCGGACTGCTGATGGGAC
>CAMBQP010000265.1 GCA_945869955.1 Schlesneria paludicola DSM 18645 | reverse complement strand
GCCTGAAATTCCCCCTTCAAGACCGTGGCCAATCGTTTCGCTGTGAGGGGAGGACCACCAACGAACAGGCAGGCTTCGATAATCTGACGAGGTGTCGGCGGCAGTACTGCTGCGGGAACGGAAGCCAGACTGCTGGTGGCCGTCGGTGCGGCAGGGGGTGGCATCAGTTCGGCCAGATCTTCTGCCGTATTGGAACGTGGCACCGCTGCCGTGGCCACAGATAAATGCGATGACGCCAATCGCGATGACGCAGCCCGTTGCTCGAACGAAGAGAGGCTCTGATCCTCGTCCCCAACCTCTACAGCATCTTGAACATGATCCTCAGTGAGCTCCTCTGTTGTTTCCTCTACATCCTCGTCGGACGAGTTTGCCATTTCCGAGTCCGAGGCTTCCAGTGCCGAGAGGGCCTTGAGATAAGCCTCTTCGAGTTCACTTCCTCCCCAGTCTTCCAGCTCTTCCGAGCTCAATTCGCAATCATCTGCCTCGAAATCGTCACTCTCGGCATCAAACGAATCCTCGTCGTCGGCAGTTGGTAATTCATCATCCATGGAAATCGCGTCCTTCGCCTCCAGACAGCCACTCGACGTCAATATCCTCCTGCCGGAAAAACTGGTCAAGATCGACCTGATGGCATCTGCTACTGACGGCAGCAGACCTTTCGACGATCAAGAACGACAGGCCCGGCCTGCTGATCGCATCCCACTACTCTTCTTCGTCCTCTTCTTCAGGTTCTTCAGGTTCTTCAGGCGGTGCCGTGTGATCCCAATTCTTGACCTCCAGGATCGTTCCCAAATGCAGTTCGTATTCCATCTGCCAGGGATTGATCAGCACCTTGTCACAGATCACCGTTAATTCGGGCGCCTGCTTGCTCATTCCATTGATCACTCGCAAATGAAAAGGGGGCTCACCCGCATTTTCCACTCGCGTCCGCCAATACTCACTCACCGTGCGGTACTCAATCTTCTTTTCTCCGGAAAGAATTTCCAAAAAATACTCGCGGTGAATATTCAAAACCATTTCCCCCGGTACATGTTCGTCTTCCCCCTCGTCGCAATCTTGCGCCTGATCGACGACCGGTTCGTCGTCTTCCCCCTCCGATTCCGAAGTTTCGTCTTCACTAACGGACTCGACCTGAGGAAGTTCGATTCCACGGACCTGTGCCGCAGCTTCAATATCGACAATTGCCCCCTCGGCTTCAGGATGATCGATCGCATCAACGACTTCACAGAATGCGAGATAGGCGGCGGCAAGGTCCCCGTTGGCCCGACTTAAAGTCCCCGACAGGTAATGCAAGTCCTCGAGCGGAAGTGCTTCGTTGGCAATCCCTTTACGGACAATCTGCTCGGCTGCGGCAACCTGACCGGCTGCAAACATCATCTCTCCCAGTTCGACATAGTTGCACGCGTCGCAGGCGTCTGCGTCGATCGACTGCAAATAACATCGTTCGGCTTCCGCCAGATCCCCCTGATCACGATTGATGCGTGCGAGAATCGTCAGGACCGGCCCACGAAAATCGTCCGAGAACTGCGAGAGACGCGATTCCAATTGCTGCTTGGCTTCCGCGTTGCGCCCGATCCGATATTCTGCCAGAATATGAAACCATGCCCCGTCCAAATCATGTGGATAGGCTGCCACGTAGCGACTGCTGAGCTCTGCAGCCAGGGCGACCTGCTGTTCTTCGTGCGCTTGCTCAATCAACATCAACTGCTTGCCGTTTCGCTGTTTCGCCATCTCGTCTCTTTCCTGCTGACCCCGCAGTGTCGTTGCGGGGAAATCGACAATGCCACCATCTCTGATCGCCACCCACGAATATCAATTCGCGGATGTTTTCGATGTTCGTGGGTGGCGAGGCTTTTTGTCGGGAGTCATATTTCGATCGAGATATTTCTGCAATTGAGTCGACCAATATTGCCCGTTGTCGGCGACGACTTGCTGAAATTCCGCATAGGTTTCCGTCGTGACTCGGATCGCACAATTCGACATTTCATCCGTCGACTCTTCGCCAAAATAGACGATTTTGGGTGGCGAATGGGGGTTTGCGGGGTTCTTTGACGAATTATCATAGACGACCTCAACCTGAATTTGGCTCCCTGCCGGCAAAGAGACAACGGGATCAAATACGTATGAATCTTGCCAGTTGAAATCCCAGTCTTCAATCTTGATCAACGGAACCACCGTTCCCGACGGCAGCACCCCCCGAACCTGATAGCTTTTTCCGAGCAGATGCATGTGCGGGCGAATTTCCATCAGCAGCAAATTCACCGGGCTTGTGTACTCGGCAGTAAAACGGGCCTCTGCAGCCCCCGCAGGAATCACGAGATCGACATTCCCCACCACCAGATCGGCGATCAACTGCTGCGCATCGGGCGCCGCATAGTAAATTCCAATTTCGGTCTGATCAAATTCCGGCTTGCCAGAGGGGTGATAATGGATCTGGAAGACGGCATCCCCTCCTTTGGGAATCAGTCGTCCTGTCCCTTTCGGAAAGAAGTGCGGAGTTGCACCGGGGTTCCAGCCACCAAGGTAGGCTGCGGACGAAAGGCCATGCCCGCCAAATCGCGTGTAACCCTCGGCGGGATCCGCTTCATCCAGGATGCGAGCCTGCCCCGTATTATCGACGAACATGTGGGCATGATGCACAATCTTGGCGTTGCCGGGGTGAACCTCAACCGCCTTGATCAATCGATCCTGATTCATTCCCATCGGGATCACAAAATGCTGATAAATGTCGACCCCTTCGGCGGCGAGTGCAAATCGTCTTGGCATTCGCACAATCAGGTCTGGCTTCCCCAACTGCCAACCGGTCGGAAACTTGGGCAACGGAGTCAAATCCTCAGCCTCGCCTTCGGGGCAATCCGATTCAACCCACCGCGTGATCAGCTGCACCTGCGTTCCGCAGAGCCGACGTTCCCCCGTAAAATGACCATAGTCGGCTGCAGGTTTCCACGGGGGCATGATTTGTTCGGTGATCACGGCCACAATCTGGGCCGCTCGTTTCGAAACGTGTTCATAGTTTGTTAAAGGAAAGGGGGCTACTTCTCCCTCACGATGACAGGGGACACAATTCGAGTAAACAATCGGGGCAATATCACGATTGAACGTAATCGTCGGCATGGTCTCGTCAGCGTCCCGCATGGGCAGCAAGTCGCCATCCGCCTGGGTCTCGGTGATCGGCAAACGCTGATTTTTGGCGACCGCATGCATGGCGTCCGACAAGTACTGTTTTCTTGCGGGGCCCTTTTTACCTGGACGTTCTGAGGTATCATCAATCAGTCCTTGATAGATTTCCTGGCCCGCGTGATTGAACACAAATGCCTGCGGAGCGTGTGTGGCCCCGACCAATTCCCGCAGTGACGCAGCACTGTCAAAAATCAGCGGAAACTTAATTCGCTGCTTCCGGGAAAATTCTTTGGCTTGCTGCCGCGTCGTGCTGCGAGCGGAAATCACGCCCCACAGTTCGACTCCCTGTTTTTGATACGAGTTGGCCAGTTTGCTCAAACGAGGAATCACGAGTTGACTCTGCGCGTCTTCTGTCGAGAGAAAAACCAGAGCCACGCCGCGTCGATCCGACGAACCGAAAAGGAGGTGCTGCCGACCATCCAGATCATGCACGCGCAAGCTCTTGATCCGCTGGGCCTGGGACGAAGTCTCACTCTGCGGATTGGAAACATCGCCAGCCCAGACAGCAGTGAAATAAACAGCCGTAATGTGAAGAGCGCAAAACGACAACAACAAAACCGACCGCCAAAACGGGCAAGCGGGGGTGAAACCCTTTGGCAAGCAACGACCCATAACACCTCCTCATGTTGAGATTCGTCAAGAATACCACGGAAAGAGATCCGGCAGGCAGATCAACCTCAGCAAAACCCTGTCATTCTGTTAACCTGGTGGGTGAGCGAATAGACCTGTCAGACGGTATCGGCACGGAATTTCTCACGGGTCAATCATCTATCATGCTCAATCGTCTGTGTTGCTCAATCACTCCAATCCCGTTTTTGGCTGCGACTTGCCTGCCCGCTCCGAGGGACGTAGATGCTTCCAGTACGATTCGGGACTGTTCAGAATTCCGCGAGTGATCTGATAATGCCGGGTCTCCGCCAACTCGACCCGTGGCAGCTGGTCTTCATCGAAGGAAATGATCCGGGCGTCGGGAAATGTCAGCAAAATGGCGGAATGGGTGGCAATGATAAATTGCGATTTACGGTTGCGCGTCAGGTCATACATGAGCGTTAACAGCGACAACTGACGCTGAGGCGATAAGGCCGACTCGGGTTCATCCAACAAAAACAATCCCTCGTTCAGGCGGTTCTGCAGCACAGAAAGAAACGCTTCGCCGTGTGACAGCGTCTGCAGGGGTTTCCCTCCATAACGCTGGTAGGGATCTCCGATGAAGTTGGGGTCGAACCGTCGTTGATCGAGTAGTGCCGCAAAATGGGCCTGCAGCTCCGCGCGGAAAAAATAGCTGTCTTTCGGTTGTTTGGTCATCGCCATCCGCATCGCATTGGCCAGCAGACTTTCCTCTTGGGGCCCATGTGCGTCGTCTACTTCGTTGGCCCCGCCACCAGAAATGGGCAATCCCGCCAGCACCGCGATCGCTTCGAGTAACGTCGATTTTCCCGATCCATTCTCGCCAACAAAGAAGGTCACCGGCCGATCAAATTCCAGATGCAATTCTGGGACAAACTTCAGATTTCCCGGAAACGAACTGGCGTCCAGTGGCGAGTCGGATTTCATTTTCACGTACGAAATGTAGGGTGCAGTCATTGATACCCGCCAACAGGAATGAGTCCGTTCACAGCGAGTATTCTCGGACGCAAGCGGCCCACGCGTCAACCTTCGGCCAACGGTATTTTGTGGACAGCGTCTCAGGACTTCGGATGCTCGCAAACACATCCCAACCCTCGGATCAGTCCGCCCAATCCCATGCTGGGCTGATTTCTGCCACTTGATCAATCTTCCTCCAACACTGCAGACGCATGCGAGCAGCTATTTCAAGACAGAAACGCAAGCCAAATCTGTTATGAATCCGACTGAAACAGAGGGCGATGTACTTAGCAGTCTGTTCAAAACAGGGGACTGCCGCCGACCGAAATCAAAAATTGATTTGAATCAGACGCAGTGCGAGGTACCTGTCCCCCTATTTCAACAGACCATTAAGCCAGAACACTGAGACGAGATATCACCTGAAATGCTTCTATTTCTGTCACATACTCTCCAAAAGATAACAATGGTACACATTTTGCAGAAAGCCCTCTCAGAAAGCCCTCTCAAGGGGTAGTCTCAAGGGGTAGTCTCAACACGGATTCGGCATCGAGAGTGCGACACCCAAATCCCAGATGTGCCACAACACCGTTCGATGGTGATGGGTCTGCCTTGGCTGCGATCAAAATCCATGATAACTCGGGTATTCCGATTACAACCGTGAAGAGTGAACAGAAGAACCAGAATCTCCCAATTCCCTTTTTCAACAATCCAGCGCACTACGACGAGGGCAAACGGAACGACGCAAATCTCAGTTGCCAAAATCGCCACGCCGCATAAAAAACGATCCATTTTCCTCAACCAGCACACCTTTCACCCAGGAGACGAAGCATGCCCAGCCTTAAGGTCAAGATGCCAAATGGCGGCGAGGATTATCCCCTGAATGAAACCCGCCCCATTACGTGGAGATCAGAGCTACTCACCTCGAACATCAAAATCATTTTGGATGACAAAAAGACGAATAAAACCTTTACGATTGAAAATTCGCATTCCATCTCTCCTGAATTCGCCTATCAGTGGAAGGTTGGAAAGGTCAAAGACGGCGGAACGGTTCCTGTCGGTCATGACTATGCGATTCGCGTTAAAACCCTCACTGGCCACTATGTCGATGACAGTGATAATACGTTCAGTATCTCAGCGAAGAAAATCCTGAAGATCATCAATCCCTGCCAATTGAATGTCTGGAGTTTAGAAAGCTCGAGACTCATCACCTGGGAAAATCCAGGAAACATTCCCGGCAATTGCCAATTACTCTTATTGGCAAAAAATTCGTCAAATGGGCACATCATTGGTGATCATGTTTCGATCAACGCCCTCAAATATCTCTGGAACGTGGGGAACACTCAAGATCATGCACATGTTGATCCCGGACAGTACAGTATCGTTTTGATCGCCGCGGGGAATCTCCATGCAGAAAGTCAATTGTTTACAATTAGCCCTCCTGCAACGTATTCAATTACTCCTGGCATCATCAACAGTTATTGGTATTCGCATTATCGATGGGAGAATCCCCTCTGTGGGGCCAGCTTGGATAAACACGGTTATGCGCCGGAGGATGCAGACCCGACGACGATGCGTGTCGGTTATCAAAACGATTATAGCGGAAACTTTTGCTTGAGGCATTACTTGGGGCATGCATTTCGCGGCTTTCTGACGTTCGACTTGAGTCAAGTCAAAGGGGTCTTGGTCGAGGCAAAATTGTTACTGACCCGACAATCGACGACCAAGTGGCAAGGCGACACCGCTTCGAATGTCGGTTGCTGCGCCGGAAGCATCTCGATTCTGGATGCCCCGTTTTCCGACTTCAATACGCCAGCACACCTCTATGATCAGCTTCCTCAATCCGCTGGAAGCACAACCCATACTCAATATGACGGCGGTAAGAACTTGGTCATCGATGTGACGACAGTTGTTAAGGATTGGCTTGAAGGGAAGCAGCCGAATTACGGTTTGACATTTCGTGGTTGTAATGAGAATTACCATCACGACAATGATCGTTGCATCACGATATTTCATCCTGTTGTACTTTCGATCAAGATGAAACCTACGATCTGACGTTGGCCGGCCGAGGAAACATGAGATTGATTCGGTTCGCCGCCACGGTTCAGCGAATGACGGAAGAGTAGGAGGGGAGAAAGCATCTCAAGGGACAAGAAATTAAGCGATGTTCGTGTTTTCGCTGCAGGAAATCGTGAAAGAACGGGATGACGTCGCAACGAAGCTTCCGACAATTTGAGGATTGCGGAAAGGCATTTTCAGGCGAGCACAATATCCCCAGAGCCCTCCACTGATTCCAAGTGCCTCTCTTAGCCTAATTCCGGGTTTGTTTACGCCCGCACCGACCGCAGGAGTCAACTATCCTTATTTTGCATATGACAATCTCTATTATCCTGACCTAAATCCACCTGGGCACACTGCGTACTTGGACAATTATGGGCTAGTATTCGAGGGGCCTGGTTCTTCACAAGTCCATATTTATAGTTTGGCTTCGCGTGAGTATACTTTGGCTCTCTACGATCCGTCTTCAGGAACTCAGCATTTCACGCAATCAGAATCGCTCACGCTCGCAACGTCCGTTCCAGAACCTTCTTCCTGTGTTATGGCAGCCGTGGGGGTTGTTTCCGCTGGTTTGGCAACTTTGTGGAAGCGTCGCGTCGAGCGTCGTCATGTCGCATTAACTGCAGGGGGTGCAGTCACCATTTTTGAAACACTCGTGACAACGGCGAGGGCAAGGACGTAACAAATGCGTTATCAATTACTCGCCGTTGATGATGCCGATGATTTTGTGAATCTCAATCGGTCGGCAAGAGAATGAAGCTGCAATTTATCCCCTGCTCCACCACGTTGATAGTCTGATCAACGTGGTGTTTATCCATTCCCAAGCGACAAATTTCATCAAAGCGTGGCGTCACAAGCTGGAAATCCTGTGCAACCGCAGGGGATCTGAAATCAATACAGCCGGAAATACGATAGCGAAATGCCGTGGAACAATCTGCTGAGTGAAGAAAACGACCCAGGCCAGCAAACAACTGAGCCAAGAAAACGACTCAGGCCAGAAAACGACTCAGGCCAGAAAACGACTCAGGCCAGAAA
>CAMBQP010000264.1 GCA_945869955.1 Schlesneria paludicola DSM 18645 | reverse complement strand
ATCTGGCCGCTGTCTCCTTCCAGTCCAATTGGGCCACTGGCCGGGACCGCAAGCGCCGCTTCCAGTACCTCACCATTGCAGGTGCAATGAGCCACATTGTCCTTCACCGTCACGACCAGTTCATTCCAGTCCTGTGGCTTATACAGCTTGAGGTTCTTGTACGGTCCGGCGAGGGGATAGTCGCGGCATTGCAACTGGGGTTTTCGGATAAACACACCACTGTCCGCGTTGGGCGTCGCCCGAAACTCCAGCTTCATCACGAAATTCTTGCTGAATTCTCGAGTGGTCCACAACTGCTGCACCCGACGTCCTTCGGGTGGGGTCGAGACCACCACGCGACCATGTTTGGCGATGTAACGACCATCCGTCGTCGTCGGCTTGCCATCAAAATTCCCCTTCGATTCCATCGTCTGTTGATCACGAAACCCCCAGCCGGTGAAATCTTTTCCATTGAACAGACTGACAAACCCCGCTTCGGGCTGAAAGTCATCGTCCGCCGTTTCCAGAAAATCGAGTGTCGCCAGGATCGGTCGTAACGACTTGGCCCACTTGGCGTACCCACCCTGATTGGGGTGCAGCAGGTCTGGGAAATCGGCTTCTTTTGCATCTCCCTTTTCATCGGCGAACAGAGGCCAGGTCTCGACCAGGGTGACTTGTGCGTCGCCCTTGACCACCTCGGCAAACAGCTTATTGATCTGCTTGATCTTGTCCGCAGGGCGTTTTTTCGTCGCGGAACTGGGAAAGACCTGACAAACGATGACGGGAATCTTCGCATTGTGCTTCTTGATTTCGGCCAGAATCAGTTTCACATTCCCGGCGATGGTTTCTGGTTCGGCATTTTCTTCGAGATCATTGGTCCCCATCAACAGCACAACGGCGGTTGGATTGAGAACCAGTACGTCGTCGCGTAACCGAATCAGCATGCCGCGGGTGGTATCACCGCTGATCCCGCGATTGGCCAGCTTGACCCCTGGGAAACTCCCCCCGAAATCATCCCCCCAGCCTTGTGTGATCGAATCACCCAGGAAGACTACCGATTTCTGGTCGTCAGCAATTCGCTTGGCCCATTGACCGCGTCGCTCGGTCCAGAGATTCCGGAACCAGTCATAGCGACGGATCGGCCCGGCACCGGGCAAGCCTGCATCGGTTGCGGGGAGTTCCAACTTCGGTTTTGCGTTGTTCTCTTGAGCCGACAGGGATTGCACCCCGACAGCCAGCGGCGTCATCGCGATCGCCAGAAACAACAGGGACTTTGACAACCAAGGCGAGAAGGGGGGGGTGAGGTTTTTCATCAAGATATCCTGATCGATCACGTGCTCAGTTTCAACCGCGCCAGGCCTGTTCTTCAGCCGGGCCAGACATGTTCGATGGCGGCTTTCAGATTCAGTCGGCGGTAACTTCGTTTCGTCACTTCATCTTCCACCAAATCTTCCACCAAAGTTCCGGTTTTCTGCAAGATGGCCAGCATCGCTTCAGGAAGATTTTTTCCATCTTGTTTCCAGTCATATTTCGCTTTCTCAATCGCTTCGCGCAGCAGCATCACCGCTCCACAAACAATGGCATTGGACGAACTGGTCGCCGCAGCGGGAACGACAAGATCGACTTTCGCGTCACGGTCTTGTGTCACCGCATCTCGCCCCGGTTCTACGGCGCCAATCGCAAAACAATTCGGCTGGCAGGCCGGCCACGAGATTCCGTTCGTAAAGCCATGATTCCCCGTGGGGGCACTCACCCAGATCCCGAGCTTTCGCAACTTCAGCAGTTTCTCGTCAATTTCTGTCGCGACGGGGCGATCATGAGCCTGATCATCGACCGGGGCGAGGTTGACCGTTGTAATCCGATATTGCTCATGATGATCAATGATCCAGTCTAACCCAGCGGCCAGGGTCCGACTGTCGCCGACCTGACAGTGACAGCACTCCAACGCGCGAATGATCGCCACCTGATTGTTATAGGCCACACCCCATCGCCCCTGATAATTGAGCGACGAGGGGACGCCGATCGTCGACCCGTGGTAGCCGCGCCCTTCGTGCTGCGGGTTGTCATCCCCATCGACACTGTCGTAGCAGACCAGCACTTTGGGAGTTCCCGCAAACGGCGTCGACCACTCAGGCATCGACAGCTTGCACCCATCATCCACCAAAGCCAGGGTCTGACCCCGGCCAAACGTCAACTTGCCCGCGTAGGCTTTCCAAGTGGCAATGACCTGAGCGTGTTCGAACGAGATCTGCTCGACCGGTTCCCCAGCCAGCAAACACGTGAAACCCGAGACTAAGCAGAGCAGGGGGGCAGCCCAGCCCAACACGCCGGGCCCACCAAACGTGTTCGCAAGGTGGTCAGAGAACGGAGGGGATTGAAGCCACGTCCGGATCATATTGGGAATCCCTGTTTTCGCTGACGAACCCAGATATAAAGACTATCCACCGACACCAAAGGCTATCCACCGACACCAAAGGCTATCCACCAATACCAAAGGCTATCCACCAATACCAAAGGCTATCCACCAATACCAAATAATTTCCGCGCGTTCTCGTACAGAATTTTCCGCTCCACCACTTTGCTCGGTGCCAGTTTTCGCAGGATGGCAATAGTCTGTGACCCCTGACAGCCTGCCCCCTGACCGACTCGATCATCACAGTCACTGCCGAAGAGAATTTTGTTCTGGTGACGATCGAGAAAGCCACGGGCATGCTCTTCATCCCGTTTCAGGGCATTCAATCCCGATCCCGCCGACATGTCAGCGAACATATTGGGATAGTCAGCCAAGTATCGATCGGTAAGACCTCCCGGCGTGACTGGCCCCTGCGGATACAAAATTTTCTGATCGAGATGATTCTGGTCGATGTTGGCCCACCAGGTTTGTGCATGACCGATAAACGTGGTACGCGGGAATTTTTTCAGCATCTTCCCTAATCGCTCGAAGCCAAGATTGTAGGTTCCATGCTGAAAGTGCATCAGGATGGGGACGCCGTAATCGGCCGCCAGTTCGTAGAGCGACTGACTTTCCCACGAATCACATTCGAGCTGAAATTTTTGTTCGCCAATGATGATCGCCCCAAGATCCAGGAAATTGGAAATCTCGGCGCGTCCCCCCGGCAGGTCGGTGACATCATTCGCACCAAACGAAAATTCCTGGGGGTATTGTCGCGACATCACGAGTGCCGTTTCGTTTCCTCCCGCACCTACGCCCCCCAGTCCGTTGTGAATCCCCTCACCGGTCGAGGGACGTTTGACCGCCGAACCGGCAGGGAGCAGGATCGAATGCGTTACCCCCATGGTTCGTTGGTGCGCAATCAACTGTTCGGTGGTTCGTTCCCGATAGTTCGTATGCTGATGGATATCAATAATCGGTTCTGCAGTGGGAACGGTCTCGACCCCTGCGCAGCTGGGCCAGTTGCCGCAGGTGGACCATGCGGCCGCCGTTGCAGTTCCCCCCTGCAATAAAAAATCGCGACGAGAAAGTCGGTTCATCTCAGCCTCACGAGTGCAGGACTTTTGGTCATATCGGGTACTTTTGTCGGCTCGATCGTTACCAGCACCAGCTTGAAGGCGGGAGTTCGCGAGCGTGGGTCTGCCGAGCGTGGGACCAGAATATTGCATTCCGGGTAATACATCGCCGCATTGCCCGGCCGAATTTTCTCGAACGATGTTGCGATGATATTGGTCATCTCGCCCGTCTGGCTGCGGATCGTGGTTTTCTGTCCGGGCTGCAAATGAAATCGATCGAGATCTTCGGGATGCAGCAGAATCACATTTCGTCCTTCGATCCCGCGATACAGGTCGTTGTCTTCATAAACGACCGTGTTGAATTGTCCTTCGCTGCGAATGGTCATCAACCGTAGTTCGTGCGGCCCCCCCACGAGTTCTGGCAACGAATGAACTCGTAACTGAGCCTTCCCCGTTTTTGTGGGGAAGTGGGGTGTATGAAAGGTCCGCCCTGCCAGTTGAAATTCTTTTTTTGTTTCGCCCACATCCTTGATCTGTTCGAAACCGGGAACTACTTTGGCAATCGCTTCGCGGATCCGATTCGTATTTTGCATGAGACTCCAGTCGATTGGCCCCTGGTTTCCCAGCACACCACTGGCAATTGTGGCGATAATTTCGATTTCGCTTTTGGGACCAACATGGCGAGCCGGACCACCATCGCTCAACCGCACATAGTTGAACATCGATTCCTGCGTCGTTGACTGGGGCTCTTCGTCACGGGCCAGCACGGGCAGAATCAGAGTTTCTTTCGCCAGCCCATGCGCATGCCCCGTGTTCAGCGTGGTGTTCAGATAGACCAGCAGATCCAGTTTGCCAAGTGCTTGACTGGCAAAAGTGGCATCGGGGTTGGATCCATACAGATTTCCCCCTAGGCAAAAACCGAATTTGAGCTCTTTTCGGTCCGCTGCTTCCATGCAGGCGAGCGTATCCAAGCCCGCCGTCGTCGGCAGTTGTAAGCCGAAGTAGGACTCGAGTCGTTCAAAAAGGGCCTCTTTTAACTGAGGCGTTACCCCCATCGAGCCGATCCCCTGGACGTTGGAATGCCCCCGAATCGGCAGCAGGCCGGCATGGGGACGCCCGACCATTCCCCGCAGCAGTGCGAGATTGGCGATGGCCTCGACGTTCTCGACACCATACGTATGGTGGGTGATTCCCATCGTCCAGGTGAAGACCACGTTTTCGGCGGCGGCGTAACGAGTTGCAATCGCCTGAATGGCGTCGGCGTTCACTCCGGACTTCTGGTAGATCTCAGCCCAGTCCAGACTCGCCAATTGTGCTTTCAGCTGCGGCCAGTGATCACAATATTTGGTCAGGTACTGCTCATCATGCGCCTGCATTTCGACAATTCGCTTGGCGATCCCCGTCAGCAGCGCCAGGTCACCACCGATATGGGGCTGAACGTAAAGCGAGGCGATTTTGGTACCGAACATCAGGCTGATCGGATCACTGGGGACGCTAAAGTTCACCAGTCCCGTTTCCACGATCGGATTAATGACGACCACATGACCACCGCGACGGCGGAGATGTTTCAAGGTCGACATCAGCCGGGGATGATTACTGGCCGGGTTCCCGCCGATGATGAAAACCAGATCGGCATGCTCGAGATCTTCGAGAACCAGCGTCGCGGTGCCGGTCCCCAACACGCTCCCCAAGCCGACACCACTCGCCTGATGGCAATAGAACGAGCAGTTATTGACGTTGTTGGTTCCAAAAACACGGGCAAAGACCTGCAGCAGAAAGCCGGCTTCGTTCGAACTGCGACCACTGAAGTACCAGAAGGTTTCATTCGGGCTGGCCGCCGGTGCCGCAGTCACAGCACGATCTATGATGTTAGGCTTCGTCGCCGCGTCAGCAGGAGCCAACTTGGCAATAATGCGGGCAAACGCATCCTCCCAGGAAATCGGCTGGTAATAGTTTTCCCCTTGGCGATGAATCACCGGCAGCGTCAGCCGACCACTTGTTTCGAGTTCCCTGGGGGAGAACATCTGGAGCTGGGGAATCGAATAGGTTTTGAAAAATTCGGGCTTCACGGCCCCTTGCATGTCGGCCACCATCGCCTGCAGCGACTTTTTGCAGACCTCGGGGAACACGCCTCGCTCGTTCGCCATTCCTCCTTGCTGGCCCCCCATCCCCAGGGCGCAGGTCTTGCAGGCATTCTTCGAACGCATCGCTTTCCACAGCTTCCACAGCCCACCCGCTTCGCGAGCTTTGCTGAAGGTATACCGTACTGCTGGCCAGCCGCCGCCCGTTCGAACTTGTCGCATCATGCATGCCTTGGGAGAAAACTTCTGCCGGATCAAGCTCGCATTATACGTTGCCGGGAGGGGGAGCTCAACAGGCTGATCGGCGACGTGACAGGGACAGGGGCAGTTTTCCCGGCAAAACGGTGAGCGAATGGTTCAAGCGATCTGGCGGATCTTCACTTTGTCGCGGGAAAAGTCGCAAGAAAAATGAGCCAGTCCCCGTGTGGCGTCAAAGGGACTGTGAACGGTTACTCGGATTCTTGCCCCCGCGTTAGTTGCAGGAATTGATCCCGTGGTTCAGACTGTAGCGGGATTGTTTCCGCATCCTGGATGTGTCGGATACTTTCGTCAATCATTTTCCTTTGAGATGGACATTGAGCAATGGTTCGTTGCAGTTTAATTTTCAGTTTGGTGTTCGCCCTGATGTGTGGTCTGTCTGGATGCAATTCCCAGTCCGACTACAAGACCGTTGATGCTGTTAAGAAAGCCCCGCCACTTCCTGATCATGAGCATGGTGAAAAGGGGCCTCATGGTGGGGGGATTGTGGAACTGGGCGAAGAAGAATATCACGCCGAAGTGGTCGTCGATCACGATGCCGAATCGCTGGTGGTGTACCTGCTCGGAAAGGACGCAAAGACGGCCGAACCGGTCGGCGCGACCGAACTGACCGTGGCACCGGAGGGAAAAGAGGCGTTAACCCTCAAGGCGGCCCCACTTCCCGGCGAAGCCGAAGGCAAGGCCTCGAAGTTTGCACTGGTCGACCATGACCTCGTCCACACACTGATGGATGCCGGTTTTCTGCATGGCGATTTGCGAGTCACGATCGGGGACAAACCCTACCTGGGTCATATCGATTACCATCTGGGTGGAACCGCACACGAAGGTCATGATCACGGTAGCAAATAAGTGGTGGCCGTTTGTGGTTGATCAAGTCGATCAATTGGATCAAGCGAATACGGCATCGCAGTCGACGTGACCGTTGGTGTGATGAGGCTTGAATTTGCCGCGAACGCTCTCGTTCGCGGCATTGCGTGGAACAGTGCATGGCATGACACGGGGCGGCGTCTGAAAAAAGAGGCGTGAGCAGTCCGTTCACTTCCCGCGTACCCTGTTCGACTTTCCGGTTCGACTTTCCGGTTCGTCGGCCCCGTTCGTGTTTCAGGCGTGCATCAGGGGTCCCGAGTTGTCCTCGCACCAGCGGACTCCGCTCTTTGTTAGACAAGGTTTTGTCATGCCAGACTGGCCAAATCAGCTTTATATTGATGGTGCTTGGGTTGATAGCGCAAGCCATCGAACCTGGAACGTGACGAACCCCGCCACCGGGGCACTCTTGACTACCGTGGCGCTTGCCGACGAAGCGGATGTTGATCGAGCCGTACAGGCGGCACGCCGAGCCTTTGACGAAGGCCCCTGGCCGCGACTCGACCCGCTGGTTCGTGGTCGGATGCTGTTTCAACTGGCGGAACGGATACGGAGTCAGTTGGATGAACTGGCGATGACCGACACGCTGAATGTCGGCAAGCCGATCCGGGACACCCGCAGTTTTGATGTCCCCTGCGCCGCCGACTTGTTTGAAAGCTATGCGGGGCTTCCTGACAAGATTGCCGGCAAGTGTTATGGGACCTTACCCGACAATGTCACGATGCAGTTCCGCGAACCGATGGGAGTCGTCGCCGCCATCGTCCCCTGGAATTTCCCGCTGACAAATGCCGCGATCAAACTGGCACCCATTCTGGCGTGTGGTAATACGGTCGTGCTGAAGCCTTCCGAGGTTTCGCCCCTTTCAGCACTGATGCTGGCCCAGTTGGTTCATGAGGTCGGGTTTCCACCCGGTGTCGTCAACGTCATTCATGGAACCGGTGCCGAAGCGGGAGTAGCACTCGTTCGTCATGCGGGGGTCGATAAAATCACCTTCACCGGTCGACACCAAACCGGCGTGCAAATGCTGGAAGCGGCCAAGATTGGCATGAAGGGAGTCATGCTGGAACTCGGCGGGAAGACTCCGAGCCTCGTCTTTCCCGATGCACCACTCGACCAAGTCGTCAATGGCGTCATCACGGGAATTTTCTATAACCTGGGACAGGTCTGCGTGGCCGGTTCGCGACTTTTGGTTCAGGAAAGCCAACATGCGGATCTCGT
>CAMBQP010000263.1 GCA_945869955.1 Schlesneria paludicola DSM 18645 | reverse complement strand
GGAAATCATCCGCAAGATTGTTCTCGCATCAGGATTACCAGTGACGGCGATCCACACCGAGACAAAACTCGAACTTCCTGGATACTTTCGGCCCGAAAAGAAATGGGACTTGGCGATTATCGATCAGGGAGCATTGGTGGCCGTCGTGGAATTCAAGTCACAGGTCGGCCCCTCGTTTGGCAATCACTTCAATAATCGGACCGAGGAATCGATTGGCAGCGCACAGGATCTCTGGACTGCGTACCGAGAAGGGGCCTTTTCAATTTCAGAACGGCCGTGGCTGGGCTATTGGATGTTACTCGAAGATTGTCCCAAATCGACGGCAGCAGTTTCAGTACGACAACCCCATTTTTCCGTCTTTCCCGAGTTTGTTGGCTCGTCTTATGCCGGTCGTTATCAATTGCTGATGACCAAGCTGATCCGCGAAAGACTTTACGATGCCGGATGCTTTCTGATGTCGCCAAAATTGGGCGGAGCCAAAGGGTCGTTTACTGAGCCGAATCGTGAACTTGGCTTCGATTCATTCGTCGCATCTCTGTCAACCCGATTGGCCGGGCATGTCAATCGGGTTCGAGCGGGCAAGTGACTCCTACGGTGCCAGGGGGCGTGACGGGCCAGTCGCCAGCCGGTAGAATCCCGAACAGTAAAAATTTATCCACAGAATTAATCGATCACACTGGCCGGACTGCGATTGAGTGATGAATCGTCACCCTGATCACAAGTTCTGCGGAACCACAAAATGAAAACAGAGCACGCGACAGCGGCACGGCGGCTTAATGCGGTTTCCGTCAAAAAGCTCTTTGGGGTCTTCGACCATCGAATTGAGCTCAACAACGAAGAACGGATTACGATTATCCATGGCCCGAACGGCTTCGGAAAAACGGCCATACTGCAACTCGTGGCAGGATTTTTTGAGCGACGTTATTCAATGCTCCGTAATAGGCCGTTTGAATCCGTGAGCTTTGAGGTCAGTAATCTGCCTCCGATTTGCGTCAGGCAAACACGGATAAGGCAAAACGGCGATTCCTCAAAGCCGACTTTGGAAATTGAATCGGGGAAAAACAGCTGGTCGACAACCTCTGGATTACTTGGCCGATTACACTCCGTCGACGGATCAATCGAATTTTTTGATAATTTAAGAATTCCATGGTTGCATCAAATAGACAAAAATCTCTGGTTTGACAATCAAACTGGTGAACAACTCGACATAGAAGAAGTCGTAGATCGTTACCAGGAAATTTTGCACATCCGACCTCAATCAGACGACACGCCAGAATGGTTGCAGAAAATTCAAGATTCCGTTCAGGTTTATTTAATTCGGGCCAATCGACTGGAATCACCAACACATCCAGATCAACAGCGAATGTCGCGAACCCGCGCGTACACCCCGGCACCCGCAGTCGCAATGTATGCCAAGGAATTGTCTGAACGGATTCAGCGAGTGCAAACAGTATACGCAGGGCTCTCGCAAACATTGGACCGCAGTTTTCCGATGCGGATCATGACGAAAACGGATGCGGAAAAACTCTCGCTGAGCGAGATCAAAGCACGGTTTGCCGCCTTGGATCAACAACGAAAAGAATTGAAAGAGGGGGGCTTGCTTGAGCGAGAAGAAGAGGCAGGATTGGAGAACTTGCCCGAGCCAGACGAGTCCCAAAGGGGAGTCCTCACGGCGTACATTGACGATATGACGCAGAAACTGGACGTTTTCCGTGAGCTGCATGCCCGAATAAAATTGCTTTGTGAATTGTTGAATTCCAGGTTCCATTATAAGCAGGTACGTATCGATAAACGCCAAGGACTCGTGTTCCAAACAGACGCAGGACTAGAGTTACCACCAACTTCATTGTCCACCGGTGAGCAACATGAAGTGGTGATTCTGTACCAACTCCTGTTTCTCACCCAGCCAGACTCGTTGGTCTTAATCGACGAGCCCGAGATTTCGCTGCATGTCGCTTGGCAACAATCCTTCCTGAAAGATATCGCACAAATAGCCGAACTCTCGAAGATTGACTTTCTCATTGCGACTCATTCGCCATCAATCATTGATGATCGTTGGGATTTGACCGTCGAACTGAAAGGTCCGCAGCGGTGAAGGAGTATATCAACAGCGATTTTCTCGCCAATCAACTGCGAATGATACGAACGGTTAATCGACGAGCGGTATTGATCGTAGAAGGGGACACCGACAGGCGTTTTTTTGAGCGATTCATTGACCCGGAATCTTGTTACGTCAAAAGTGCATTCGACCGCGAACATGCCGTAGGATTGATTCAGAAGTTAAACGCTGATTCGATCCGAGGAGTCTTAGCCGTTGTCGATGCGGACTTTGGACGGATCACAGGGAGTCTGGAAACCGATCTGAATCTGGTTTATTGTGACGGTCATGATTTAGAGATCATGCTCATCAAGTCAAATGCGTTCGCCAGCGTTGTTAACGAGCATTGTTCCGATGAGAAACTCAAGAAATTCCTTTCGTCGAGAAATCCACCCATGGAATTTGCGGGACTGCTCGCAACTTCCTGCCTTCCACTGGGTGTAATGTTGTTGGTCTCCTTAAGAAACCAACTTGACCTCACGTTTGACGAACTCTCTTTCGGGGATTTTGTCGACAAAAAGACACTCGAGTTTTCCAAGGAAAAACTCATTAAGTCCGTGATGGACAAGTCGATTCGCCATGACTCAGAACTTGCGAAACAGATCCTGTTGGAAATCACCACAGAAATCAGCAAGCAGCCAAATATCTGGGAGATGTCTCGAGGTCATGATTGCATGGAACTCTTGTCATTTGCGTTAAACGGGACGATTGGCACCAAGAAATCCGAAACGGACGATCGAAAGTTGACAAAGGTGACTCGCGAGTCACTTGAGCGGGAGTTTCGACTCGCGTTCAGCGAAGTGGACTTCTCTCGGACCGAGCTTTTTCCGGCAATCTGCGATTGGGAAGCCGCCAACAAAGATGCTTACAAAATACTCGGAGACAATACTCGGGCCGTTCAAATGGCTGTTTCGATCGCAAACCGAAGCATGATCACACCACCGCACCCGTCAAAGTGAACTTCGAGACCCCTTCGTGACTCATTCGAGCGATTTACCAGAAATCGATGATCCGATCCGGGCGAAATTTCGTATACTTTGTGCGTACGCCGTGCGCGTATCGTTGGATTGCCGAAGCTGTTTGACTGACTCTCACAACCGAATTCTCCCAGCGACCGTCTGGATTTGAAAGGAAGCTGCGAATGCGATGCACAAATCTGACGATCACGGGCTGCCTGGCGCTGCTACTCTCCCTGATTGGCTGTGGAAAGATTCCGACCTGGGGCGAATTAACCGGCCAGCAAGCACCCCCCGCACCCGCACTCCCTGCTCAGCCTTTGCCACAGTTGGCCCCCTCCACCGCCACCGCGACACCGGTTCCGGTGAGTCCTGATGAAGTCATTGCTAGATTTCAGAGTTTGCGTCCGCTGGAAATCACCGATTTGGCACTGCAGCAACTGACGGCACTCAGCCAAGGTGCGGACCGGATCACGGAAATCAATGCCGACGGCAGCCCGGTCACAAAAAACGGACTGAATCAACTTGAACGCCTGACCGGACTGCGCCAACTTCGACTCAACGCCACGCAGATGGATGACGAAGCCTGCCAGAAAATTGCCACCCTCTCTTCGCTCGAACTCCTGACACTCGCCGACACCGCGATCACGGACGTGGGAGTCGCTGCCCTGTCTGGTTTGTCGAATCTCAAGCATCTGGAACTGACCCGCTGTCGCCTTTCGGAAAATGCATTCCAGGCGATTGGTCAGCTTCCCGCACTGAAAACCATTCACATCGACGCGACGAACTTGAACGATCGATCGCTGGCGATGGTCTGCAATGCACGGACGCTGACATCACTGATTCTGTCGAGAAATTCGATTACCGATTATGGCTTGGCCGCCGTGGCAAAACTCGAACCGCTCGAATACCTGGAAATCGGCAGCACCTCTATCACCGCCGAGGGGCTGGTGAAAGTGATGAAGGGGGGAGGATTGAAAAATCTTCGCTACCTGGGGGTTTACGGCTGCCCGCTCAACGAACGCGGGGCCAAGGCAATCAGCACCATGAAAGGACTGGAAGAACTGAATATCGGTGAAGTCCCGCTGATGAACGATATCGGCCTCGATAATCTCATCAAGGGGATGAAACAGCTGCAGAAAATCAATCTTTCGAAGTGTGCCGGGATTGATGGTTCCGGGCTGAGGTCGTTAAAAAACTCCAAATCGATGGAAGTGATCCTGATCGATCAGTGTCCGGGGGTTGGCGATCCGGTCATTTCGATCCTGAAAACGATCAAAGGGTTGAAACGAGTCAGTCTTGGTTCGACCTCGGTTTCCGCTCGGGCACGGGCGGAACTGCAATCTGCGCTGCCAGACCTTATGATCAACTGATGTCGAGAATCCCATTCACCGAATTTGGTCTCAGGCGGGGGAACCACGTCACCTGACGTTTCCCGGCAGCACAGTGCGAGAATACAGAGCGAGAATACAGGAACGGTATGTCGAATTTTCCAAAAATGTTTCGTCTGCGTCAGACGTTTGATGCCCGCTCGGTGACAGATGTTGCTGGTGAGACCCACCGACAACTCGCAGCACTGCAGCTGAATCAGCGGATTCACGCAGGACAAACGGTTGCCATTACCGCCGGCAGCCGTGGTATCGCCCGGATTGGCGAGATCACACGAGCGGTGGTCGATCACGTCAAAGGACTGGGGGCCTTGCCGTACATCGTTCCCGCCATGGGAAGTCACGGTGGCGGGACGGCCGCCGGACAGGCTCAGTTGCTCGAACACTACGGCATCACCGCCGAACAGATGGGTTGTGAAATCCGGGCTTCGATGGAAACGGTCATCGTCGATACCACGCCACAAGGAATTCCCGTCCACTTCGACAAACATGCTTCGAAAGCCGATCACGTGATGATCGTCGGGCGAGTCAAACCGCATACCGGCTTTGTCGGTGAAGTCGAATCCGGTCTCCACAAGATGATGCTGATCGGACTTGGCAAACACGAAGGGGCGAAAATTTATCACCGTGCGATCGCCGACTACAGCTTCATGGAGATCATCACCGCCGTCGCCGCCTCGGTGATCGCCAAATGTCGCGTGGTCGGTGGGCTGGCCATCGTGGAAAATGCGTATGACGAAACCGCACTGATCGAAGGGGTCCCCCCCGAACGGTTTCTGGAACGGGAAAAAGAACTGCTGAAACTCGCCACACAATGGCTCCCACGGCTGCCATTTGCTCGTGCCGATCTGCTGATCATCGACCAGATCGGAAAGAACATCAGCGGAACGGGTCTCGATACGAATGTCGTCGGACGAAAGTTTAATGACCATGCCGGAACGGATCGTGATACGGTCCGCTGCAAACGGATCTTCGTCCGGGGATTAACCGACGAGACTCACGGCAACGCCACCGGAATCGGGCTCAGCGAATTCACCAACCAGCGAACGGCGAACGCGATTGATCATAAGATCACCGCCATCAACTGTATCACGGGCCTGCATCCGACTGCCGCGATGACGCCGATTGTATACGAAACCGACCGCGAAGTGGTCACCAATGCCCTGCACACCTGCGGTCTGGTCGAGCCCCCCCAGTCTCGCGTCATCCAGATTCAGGATACGTTACATCTCGCCGAGGTTCTGGTGAGCGAAGCCTACTTGCCCGAGTTATCTGGACGAAGTGACCTCGAGCGAATCAGCGAGCCTGCCGACATGGCCTTCGATGCGCACGGCAACTTGCGGGCGGTCAACCAGCGTGACTGAGATCTATCTCGATAACAACTCCACCACGCAACCGTTGCCCGAAGTAATCGAAACGGTCGCGCGGCATTTATGCGAATCGTACGGCAACCCGAGCAGCCGGCATAGTATTGGTCGCAAGGCCCGTCGTGTGCTGGAAGACAGCCGCGAACAAATCGCGCTGCTGCTGGGGGCAACTCCCGCCGAACTGCTATTCACCAGTGGCGGGACCGAAGCCAATAACCTCGCCGTGCTGGGACTAACCCCCCAGCACACGGGGACACTGCTGATTTCTCCGGGCGAGCATCCCTCCAATCTCGAACCTTGTAAAATTCGGGAGCGGCAAGGATGGAAGCTCGAAACCATCCCGGTCGACAGTTCTGGCCTGTTTCCTGCCGACGTTTCCAGCTATCCCCCCTTTGCGTGGGAGCAGGTCCGTCTGGCCGCAGTGATCCTGGCTCATAACGAAACGGGCGTCATCCAACAGATCGAGCCGCTGCTCGAACAAGCACGCCGCTACGGATTTCCCGTGCATCTGGATGGTGTTCAGGTGGTGGGCAAGCTCCCCCTCCAGTTTCGTCAGCTCGGTGCCACGACACTCAGTTTCGGTGCGCACAAATTTCATGGCCCCCGAGGTGTGGGGGGCTTGCTGATCCGTGAGGGTGTCCGACTGACCCCGGATTTCGCCGTCGGTGGGCTGCAGGAAACAGGGCGACGAGCCGGAACCGAACCGGTGGCCCTGATTGCCGGTATGGCCAAGGCGCTCGAGCTCTGGCACAAGACTCAGGCCGCACGAACCGCGCATGTGGCCCAGTTGCGCGACCACTTCGCAGCACGGCTGCAGGCGATTGCGGCCCCCGCGATTGTAAACGGCGAAGCAGCCAGCCGACTCCCCAACACCCTGAATATCTCGTTTCCGGGTGCGGATGGCGAAGCCTTACTGGTGGCACTCGATCTCGAAGGAATCGCCTGCTCGCTCGGCAGTGCCTGTGCGAGTGGTTCCATCGAGCCGACGCCGATTCTGGTCGCGATGGGACTGGCACCCGAGCGGTATCGCTCGGCAGTCCGACTGACGTTAAGTCATCTGAATACGCGGGATGAAATCGAAGCCGCGGCAAGTCGAATTGCCGAAATTGTCAAATACCTGCGATGAACCTGCAAGCGGAACACACCTTTGAACGCTGACCCGCTTCCCCTCGACCTGCACCCGCGTCAGCCCCAGGATGCGACATCCCCCACCGAATCCGACGTGACAGAATCCGAGGGGACACCCGCCGACGGGACACGGACACTGCGGATGACGCTCGCTTACGACGGGACCAACTACTGTGGCTGGCAGATCCAGCCGAACGGGATCGCCGTTCAGGCAGTGGTCGAACAGGCGCTCGGCGAGTTTACCGGCGAGCCAGTGCGGGTGGTGGCATCGGGCCGAACCGATGCCGGAGTCCATGCGGTCGGCCAAGTCGCCAGTTTTACGACGCGTTCGACCGCTCCCTGTCACGGGTTTCTGCATGGGCTGCCGCGATACCTTCCCGAGGACATCGTGATTCGCGATGTGCAAGAGGCGACAACCGGCTTTAACGCGCGTTATCACGCCAAGCGAAAATGGTACCGCTATGTGATCCACAACACCCGGATTCGGACCCCATTTCTGCGGAATGCAGTCCTCTGGCAACGTTCGCCGCTGGACGAAGCGGCAATGCACGCCGCCGTCCAATTCCTTGTGGGGACACACGATTTTCGTTGCTTCGAGACGCAGTGGCCGAATCGTTCGTCCAGTATCCGTACGATCTACCACGCATCCGTCACTCGGACTGCAGGCTGGAATGCCTGGGATCCAACCGAAGGATTGCGTCCCGAAGCAGGCCGCACCACCGCGAATTCCATCACCGGCGGGTCACACCTGCCTGAGGGGACCGATTCCCCCGCTGAAGCCCCATTCCTTTGTTTCGATGTCGAAGCCGACGGGTTTTTGTACAATATGGTTCGGGCGATCGTCGGTACGTTGATTCACGTCGGTCGACGGCGCTGGACCCCGGATGATATGAATCGAATTCTGACGACCGGTGACCGCACCCACGCCGGAGAAAC
>CAMBQP010000262.1 GCA_945869955.1 Schlesneria paludicola DSM 18645 | reverse complement strand
CATTCTCAACCGCAAACTTAAAGACTCTGCGGATTCTGCTGATTTGGTGATTGCAAACCGTTCTCGACCATGGTTTTCGTGGCTTGAGATTCCCTTTTGAGTCTTTTGCTTTGGGGTCTCCCTCGACCATTGCGGCTCGAACCGCTTTCAATGCGAGTGGCCCAAATTTCTTGGCGGGTGACTCTCCGTAAAGTGATCTCACAATTCGCAGACAAGAACGGAAACCTTCGATCTCGGATGTGGGCTTCCCATTTTTGACGTAATGAGTTTGAGCATGCGTCCAGAAAGACAAGCAAACTTCTGCAACGCTTGGCCCCTGATCGGTATCCTTTGAAGTGGTGACGGCAGTTGCCACGGGTAACCCCGCTGCAATTCGTGCGATCAGTTCACCATACTTGCGGGTAGTATCCGGAGCCCCGTAGGGCCCCAGATACACCGACTTACCGTTGACGTAGCATCTGGCTTGGCCAGTCGCCTTGTGAAAACCGAGTGTCGGTAGGCTGACTTTTTTCGGCATGTGCAGAGTCTCCCTTTCAGATCGTAGGTAGAACTACCTATGACTTTAAGGCTGATTCTCGGCACTGACGAACGTCGTCAGGTATCTAACTTCAGATCCGGCTTAAACTTACGTCAAGTGGAGGATAACGGGATTGAACCGATGACCTCTTGCATGCCATGCAAGCGCTCTCCCAGCTGAGCTAATCCCCCATTTGAGTTGCAGCTTCTAACCTCAGAATCGTCAGAATGAGTCCCAAAACTCTAGTCATTCTGATTCATTTCTTCGGAATTGTTGCCACGAGGAGAAACTTATCAGGGGGGCTGGATTCAGTCAAGCGTGCTTGTCCACGCCATTTTCGTAATTATGGCTTTTCTCTCGATCCAATCGAGATTTCTCGATGAATTCAAAATAAATCGATCCAAAAATCTGGAAATCAACACGTCAGGACAACACGTCGGTGATCACGTTGCCCGCGACGTCCGTCAGCCGATAGTCTCGACCGTTGAAACGGTATGTCAGCTTGGTGTGTTCCAACCCCATCAAGTGAAGCAACGTTGCGTGCAGGTCGTTGACGTGGACTTTATTCGTCACCGCCTTGTAGCCAAACTCGTCCGTCGCTCCGTAGTGCAGGCCTCCCTTGACTCCTGCTCCTGCCATCCAGATCGTAAACCCGTTCGGGTTATGGTCGCGTCCTTTTGTTCCTTGCGAATCGGAGGTCCTGCCAAACTCGCCTCCCCAGATCACAAGTGTTGAGTCGAGCAAGCCTCGAGCATCGAGATCGGCCAAAAGGGCTGCGGCGGGCTGATCCGTGTGCATCCCGTTCGAACGATGATTCGTTTCCAGGTCCGAGTGGCAATCCCAGGGAACATCGTTCACGCTTCCGTCGGCCGAGGTCCCTTTGCCCGCAAAAATCTGCACGAATCGAACGCCTCGTTCCACGAGTCGGCGTGATAACAGGCACTGCCGGCCAAACGTCGTGCATTCGGGGTTGTCGAGTCCGTACATCTTGTGAGTCGCTTCCGATTCTTTGGTCAGATCCATCGCTTCGGGGGCCGACATCTGCATGCGATAGGCGAGTTCGTACGAATTGATTCGCGCGGCCAGATCCGCTTGTGTTGGTCGAACTGCGGCATGATTCTGATTCAACTGTCGGATCAAATCCAGTTGTGAACGCTGCTGGGCATCGGTGTGCCGATTGTCTCGCAGCAAGTTATCGACCGCCTCCTTGCGGCGGGCGTCCAGCGATAAGGCTTGGTAGGTTTTTGGCAAAAATCCGGCAGACCAGATCTGGTCGTCGCCACGGGGGCGGGTATCGTGAAGAACCACGTACGACGGCAAGTCCTGATTCATCGAGCCCAGGCCATAAGTCATCCAGGCCCCCATCGCGGGAAGGCCGGGGCGGTTGGTGCCGCACATGAGCTCGATCGACGCGGGGGCGTGGTTGTTTTGCCGCAGATGCATCGAATGCAGGAAGCACATTTTGTCGACGTGTTTGGAGAGATGCGGAAAAATCTCGGGAACCCAGGACGCGGATTCGCCGTGTTGTTTCCATTGAAACGGTGATTTCAGGCATTTGCCGCTGGTGGTGAAGAAACCCGTTTTGGGATCAGACCCGGCCAGATCCTGGCCATCCCGTTTTTGCAGCTCGGGCTTGTAATCCCAGGTATCGACCTGGGATGGTCCACCGGTCATGAATAACCAGATGATCGATTTGACACGACCCGGAAAATCGGGCGACTTCAAATCGAGCGGATTCGTACCGGGGCTGACCGCCCCTTGCGAGTCCTGGTGTAACAGGCTGGCCAAAGCCAGCGAACCGAATCCCAGTCCCGCCTGCTGCAAAAATTGGCGACGGGCTGGCAGGGAAAGTTGAGGTGCCGAGTAATCTGGGAGCATCGTGATTCATCCTGATAACAGGGGCAATAAAATAACAGGGGCAACAAAACAGGGACAGTGGTATGACCGTAAATCGGGTCTCAGTGAATGCCTCGAAGCTGCAGCGGTCGAGCCGCGTTTCAGTCGATATAGACAAATTCATTCAAACAGAGCAGGACCTGGCAGAATTCGACCAGTGCCCGTTCGGTGCTCGTGGCGGGGTCTCCTCCCACAATTCCTTGTTGTGATTCGATGAATGCGAGCATTTGTGTCCGCTCGACATCGGTGATCGCTCGGGCAAACGTAATGCGGTACGCGGAATCCACCGCCGTTGCTACAGGGACATCTTTGGTTGGATAAATTCGCTGGGCCAGCTTTTCTGCCTGTTGCCTGACGAAGGGGGAATTCATCATCGCCAGGGATTGTGTCGGTACTGTCGTGCTGATTCGTTCGCCCACGCTTTGTGTCGGCTCGGGAGCGTCAAACATCGTCATCAGGGGGATGAGTTCGCTCCGTTTGACTCGCAGGTAAACACTGCGGCGGGGGGTATTTTCGAGAATACTGGGGCCAAACATACTGGCATCGAGATTCCCGCCGATGGCGAGTAACGAATCCCGGATTAACTCGGCATCGAGTCGTCTCGTCTGGTAGTGCCAGAGGTAGCGGTTGGCGGGATCGAGTTGCAGGTTTTCGGGATCGACTTCATGCGATTGCTGGTAGGTGGAACTTAACATGATCAGTTTGTGGAGCGGCTTGAGTCGCCAGCCCCCGGAGACAAATTGGGTTGCCAGCCATTCGAGTAATTCCGGGTGGGTTGGCCGATCTCCCTGTGCGCCGAAATCGTTGGGAGTCCCGACGATTCCTTCCCCGAGGTGATGTTGCCAGATTCGATTCGCCATGACGCGAGCCAGCAACGGTCCGGCTCCTTGTTCGACATTCGTGATCCAATCCGCGAGGCGAACTCGTGGATCGATCGGGTTGGGGGTTGGCGGCGCTGCGGCGGGCGTCGTTGGGTTCGCAGGGGCAGCGGCGTTTTCTCGGAACAGGACTTGGACAAAGCCTGGTTCAGCTTTGCCAAGCTTGTTATCGACTTCACCTCGTCGCAACAGGAAGACATCCTGGCCACCTCCGACGGTGGTATAGACTTCTGTCAGGGGTGGGCGTGGTTCTGCGGCGAGATGATTCCGGACTGCTTGATGGACCTTGGCGGTCTCGCTATCGAACGGGGCAAACCAGCGGGTGAGGGATTCTCGCAGGGGTTCGGGGACTTGGTTTCCGTTGGCAGCAAGAATGGCTCGAATCTCGCCGAGATGTTGCGGGACGACATCCCCGGCCCAGGTGGCGGGGTTTGGCTCGGTGCTCAGAGCCACACGGAGACGTCCCAGACCGAGATCACGAAACTTCAGATCGAAACTGAGTTCGGTCCCGCTGGCAAACCCCGCGAGCGGTCCTTCCAGTTCAAATACCGCCGCATTGTCCTTGTTGGCAGGGGGGCGAACGACCCAGGCGGTTTCGGGCTTGCCATCAACAGCATGTGCCAGCGGTTGGTCCTTTTCTTCGAAGGCCGAGTAGACCGCTTTGAGTTTCAGTTCCTGCGCTGGTTCGGCGGCGTTTCCATCGAGAGGCCGGGCGGTCACCTTCAGTTCGGCGAGCTGAAAGCTGCCATCTCCGTTCAGGCCTGGTCCGCGGGCTGGCAGCCCTTTGTCGGTGAAGGCATCCAGTCGAAGCGCCGAAATGTTCTTTTGCTGCGTCTGGAAGCGGATCGTGTAGCGTTCTTCATTGGCGATGACTCGACGTTCACCCCGTCGCAGCATGACGGTACCGGGCGTCAGCGCCCCGTCATGGACGATGAGTCCACTTGGCAACCACTTCAGCCAGGACCGCTCGGCATCGCTGGCGGTCGGTTCCAGGATCTGCCAGCGGGGATTATCGGCTTGTTTGGGAAGTTCGGACGATTGCCAGGTGGTAAAGCGTTTCGGCAATTCTTCGGCAGCAAATTTTCGCAGGGCCGCAGTCAGTGGGACTTGCGACTGCTGGTGTCGTTCCCAGGCGAGTTGCGAGTCGGCAGGCGAGGGGTCGACGGTTTTCGCTCCGTGAACGGTCTGTGCAAACGACGCGGCGAGTGCGTAGTAATCTTTTTGTGGGAGTGGATCGTATTTGTGGTCGTGGCAACGGACACAACCGAGTGTCAGGCCGAGCATGGATCCACCGACGGTCATCAGCATGTCGTCCAGTTGATCATAGCGGATCCCTTCGACCGTTTTGGCGGTGATTTGTCCGGGGTATGGTCCGGCCACCAGAAAACCGCTGGCCGAGGCGGCGTGATACTCGTCAGGCTGCAGCTTGTCTCCCGCCAATTGCATCCGAACAAACTGGTTATAGGGGAGGTCCTGATTGAGTGCTCGAATGACCCAGTCGCGATAGTGATAGGCACCGGGGCGAAAGCCATCGAACTCGTACCCCCCGCTTTCGGCGAAGCGGGCCACATCCAGCCAGTGACGGGCCCACTTTTCCCCATATTGGTTACTTGCGAGCAGTTCATCGATGATGGTCTCGAATGCTTGCGGGGACGAGTCTTTCAGGAAGCGTTCGATTTGCTGAGGTGTGGGGGGGAGGCCAATCAGATCGAAATAGGCCCGGCGGATCAGTTTTTCTTTTGAGGCAGCACCTGCTGGCTTCAATCGTTGCTGTTGTTGTGCCGCGAGGATGAATTGGTCGATCGGCGTTAGTTGGGGGCTGGCCGCAGTGACCGCCGGGGGAACGACGACTTTTAATGGTTGAAAGGACCACCAGTTGCGTCCTTCTTCGATGTTGATGACTCGTTTTGGCTTGGTTGGAGCGGCCCCATCGCGAGGATCGGCGGCCCCCAGATCAATCCAGCGCACGAAGTCGGCGATGATTTCGTCCGAGAGTTTGCCCGAGGGGGGCATTTCCATTCCGTCGTATTTCAGGGCCTTGATCAGGCGGCTTTCGGCCGACTTCCCTTTGACGAGTGCCGGGCCGGTTTCGCCGCCGGTGAGTGTTCCTGCGGCGGAATCGAGAAACAATCCCCCTTGCAGCTTTTTGGCCTCTTGGGCTTCGACCGAGTGGCAGCTGTAGCAGTGCTGCACCAGCACCGGACGAATTTTCTGCTCGAAGAAAATGACCCCTTGGTCGGTGGGGGCTTGAGCGAAGGTGGTGGGGGCGACCGCACTGAGCAGCACGGCAAGGCAATAGAATTGATAGTGACGCATGGTCAATCTCGCGCTGTAAGTTCAGAACCTCGTTGAAATCTCAACGGGGTGAATCTGTCAGGAAACAGGATTTCGCAGGAAATCCCAACTCGTGATCCCCATGCACCTCCCGTGAGCAAGTGGCGACCGTTTCCGGACATAGAAACTGCCGCCGTTGAATTCGGATGTGTGAAGATTACGAGTTCTGTACATTAAGATACCGTAACAGTCTCCCCAATTGCCAGACTCAAACAGGAAACGGACGTTCGTCGTCAATTGCGAACGAACTCCGAGCAGGAAAAATCGGGAAACCCGTCACTGGCGGAAGGGGTGGACCGGTTTCGAGTTGCGTACTCGGGATGACGGCAGGGTTCAAATGGGATTGCAATCGCGCGCTGTTTTTTAACTCGAAGTTTTCCAAAAAACTTGGTCGAGTTTGCTGTTTGGCGCTCCGCAACCGGGGGGCCAACGATACGATAAAACTCGTTCTTCACCGGATTCTCACATTTCGACCGTTCGACCGTAAGATCGGCTGAAATTTTAAAAGTACCAAAATCATGACGGACCACATTTTTTGGCGACTGCGGCCCTGCACTCACCTGCTGGCGATGATCTTACTGATGGTGATGTGCGGTTCTCAATTTGTCCTGGCGCAAGACGAGGGGCTGGAAGGACTGGAGGAAACGGCATTCAAGCAGGCCGCAGCCCTGGTGGACCCGAGTCTTGTTCGGATCGAAACCGTGGGGGGATTAGAGCAACTCGACGACGTGTTGCTGGCGACGGGGCCAACATCGGGGGTGGTGGTCTCGGCGGATGGATTGATCATTTCCAGCTCGTTCAATTTTGTCGGGAAACCGACTTCGATTCTTGTCACCTTGGCAGATGGACGGCGATTTGCGGCCAAGCAGGTGGCGAATGATCGGTTAAGGTTGTTGACACTGTTGAAGGTGGAGGTCGAGGGTTTGATTCCGGCCAAACCGGCTCCACGAGCTGACTTGAAGGTGGGACAGTGGGCGTTGGCATTGGGACGAACGCTGGACAATTCGACACCCAGTCTTTCGGTCGGGATTGTCAGTGCCGTCAATCGTGTGTGGGGAAAGGCGATCCAGACCGATGCGAAGACCTCGCCAGTCAATTACGGAGGGGCGCTGGCTGATATCGAGGGGCGGGTGATGGGGGTGATTGCCCCGCTGTCTCCATCCGGTGGTGGCGATGCGGCGGGGGTCGAGTGGTACGACGGGGGGATTGGTTTTGCGATCCCGCTTGAAGATGTTTACGCTTCATTGGAAGAGCTCAAACGGGGGACGGATCTGGTTCCCGGTTTGATGGGAATTACGTTTGTCGGGGGGCAGTCGCTGAATGTTCCGGCGATTGTCGACCGGGTTCGTTATAACTCGCCCGCCCAGCAAGCCGGGTTGAAAACCAACGACCGGATCGTCGGCGCCGATGGCGAGAAAATCGTGCGGGTGGCCCAGTTAAAGCATATCATGGGTCGAAAGTACGCAGGAGAAGTTGTCAAGTTGGTGGTCGAGCGTGGCGAGGGGACCGTGCCGCTGGAAATCGCCCTGGTCGGGCAACTTGTCCCCTATGAAATTCCTTGTTTGGGAATTCTTCCCCAGCGCAGAATCAGCACGTCGGAAGCCGAAGAGCCAGGGGTCAGAATCCGGTTGGTGTTAGCCAATACTTCGGCCGCCATGGCGGGATTGGTGCGGGGCGATCGGATTGTTCGTTTCGATGAACTTAATGTGAGTGATGCTCGCGGGCTTAGCGATCTGGTGGGGCGACGCCGTCCTGGAGATCGCGCTCGGGTGACGTATTTTCGCGAGGGGATTGAAGCGTCGGTCGAGGTGACTTTAGGGTCGCTTCCCGAGGGAATTGTGGAAGAGCTAGCTGCGGAGTTGATCGAAGTTCGTCCGGCGACGGATGCGGGTGAAGCGGAAAAACAAAAGCCGGTCGAGGCGAACGGTAATCAAGCCAATGATGACGTACCGGCGAAAGAATCGGCTCCGCAGACTGCCCCTCCACTGGGGAGCCCGGGACCCAAAATCGGACGGTTTACCACGACTCTGGAAGGGAGCGATCATGACTATTGGGCTTACGTTCCTGAGAGTGCAACTGGCACCCAGCCATTGGGTTTGATCATCTGGATTCATCCTGGGGGTGAGACCATGGAGGCGACGATGTTCAAAGAGTGGAAATCGATTTGCGATCGACGCGGACTGATTCTGGTCGGGCCGAAAGCGGATAAGCCGGCGGGCTGGCAACCGGGTGATGCCGACTTTATCCAGCAACTGATCAGCCATCTCCGTACGACGTATAC
>CAMBQP010000261.1 GCA_945869955.1 Schlesneria paludicola DSM 18645 | reverse complement strand
CAACACAGAATCGTGAGGAATCTGCTTGAGATCGACTTCGATCGCCTCGCACCGCAGATTGAACAGATTTTCGGCCATCGGGCGATGAGCGGATTGGTGGGATAATCGCTGGTGTTCACGCAAAAGTTGTTCGAGTAACGCCGAATTTTCCAGGTCGCCGTTCGCTTTGAGTTTTTCTAACAACTGCTGCAGTGGGACGGTCGACAACGGGCTGGGAGCAGGAATCGCCTGCGCCCGGTACTCGGGCAACGCCATCGCTTCTCGTAACAGCTTCGGCGAAACTCGCTGCTGTTTGGCTTTTGTAGGGATGGCAGAGTGAGAGACCGGTGGACGGGGGACCGCAGGATCGTCTGAAGAGGCCTGATTCGTCACGGTCAACACGAATAACCAGCAACAAATCCATTTTGATAGCATCCGCAAACTCCTTTTTGCTCGGCTCGATCGGTCAGTCGCTCACCAATCAGCCACTCTTGTCCGTGGACTCGCGCCGTGAACGGACTGGTTGTATCAGCAGTCGCTTTTCAGGGTCAACGTGAATTCCTGAGGCGAAACACAACCGGGAGCTCTTTTTTCTTCCCCGATTCTGAGTCCGCTCTGTAATGAACACCTTGACCAAGAAGCGGTTTGCTTTAAAATGCCTAGCATATTCACCCCGCCCGGTGTCGGCTTGGATGGGCTTGGGGCCTGGGAATGAAAGCGAGGATCAGCGGCTGTTCCGAATTTTCGGCAGCACAGATCTATTCGCGATCGATATCCGACATAACTCGCATGAGCGATGAAAAATTGAGACAGGGGATCATCGTCGAGGCGGCTCGAATGATGTCTTCGCGCACAGAGACCGATTATTATCGAGCGAAATTAAAAGCGGCCCGCAGGTTGCGTCACGGCTGGGTCAAGCCGTCCGACCTACCGACGGATGAAGAAATCCGTGACGAAATTCTGCGGATGGCGACTTTATTCGCAGGAAATTTTCGCGTTGACCGCCTGCGAGAAATGCCTGTCGAAGCCTTGCTGCGACCTGAGCTCCGTGACACCGACTTGGAAGATGATCTGGCTGCTGACGAAGCGGCGATCGAGCGACTTCAAGTCTATCGATCATTGCTGATCCCGCTCGAGTCCGTCATGCAGGACGAGCACTTCCATCCGGAAGGGGATGTCCTGTACCACCTCTTGCAATGTTATGTCCTAACGCGCGAAGAACTTCCGTACGACGAAGAATTTCAGCTTGCCGCACTGCTACACGATGTGGGAAAAGGGATCGACAAACACCATCATGTTGAGGCGGGGTTGGAAGCGCTCGAAGGCCAGATCACACCACGAACAAAATGGCTGATCGAACATCATATGGAGGTCCATAAAATCCGTGATCGTTCGATTGGTCATCGCGCGTTTCTGCGGCTGCGAGAATCTCCCGATTACGAAGATTTGCTGCGACTGGGGGCCTGTGACCGCAAGGGGCGTGTTTGCGGTGCCGTTGTTCCGGAAGTCGACGAGGCGCTGAATCAGCTGCGAGAATTAGCGAGATTGTACGGATCATGACGTCAGGAGTTTCTGCCGCCCCACCATCAATGTTGCGAACGAACGATCCGAAATCAAAACACAAAATCCAATCGCATGATTCGCCCCGAGGTAAATCCGCAAATCAGGAAGTCGGCTAACGGAGACAGAATGATTTTCTGAATCTCTTCCGGGACTTCGACACTCCACTGTGGATTCCCCTCGTCGTCGACTCCAAACAGCGTTCGCTCCAGCGTAGAGGCCACGATGTGGCGTTTCGCGTACCCACAGGTGACCAGCCCAACGGTTCCGTCGCAAATAAACGTTCCTCGTGGATTTCCAGATTGTCCGTCAAACGCTTGGATTCCCTGTGCAAATCCTGCCAGAAACATCGCCCGACCGTCGCCGGTCGCGGTCATATCGCCAACGATTGACCATAACTTACTGGTCCACACGGGGAGACCCGCCAGCTTGTAACGTCCGGTCAATCCATATTCAGAAGCGACCAGCAGATCGGTATTGTTTGCCAGAAATTTCAAATGGCGCAAAGGGCGAACGGTTTCAAACCGACTCACCTTTTTGTTGTCCTGAGAATAAACCAGATTGACTCCGTCTGCTTGCCCGAAGGCAACATGTGTCCCGTACGGGTCAACGTCGACAGCGAGAATTTGATCGGGAAAGTCACGCGTCCATTGGAATTGCAGGCGGCGATCAAACCAGCCAATCAGATTTTCATCGAGTACTGCAGCACCGGCAATACCGGTATCGGCCCAAGCGAGTCGCTGAATGGAACGACGGGTGCGGGTGAGTGCCCGAACCTGGCCCCGTCGATCGAGAAGATACAGCCCCCCCGCGATGTCTGCGGCAACAATTTCACCCGTCTCACGCGACAGACGGAGATCCGCCAGCGGAGCATCAATGGAAAAGGTCCAACGGAGCGTCGGTCGGTCGCCGCGCCCCGTTGTCACTAACCAATCCGCCGCTCCATCGGTCATCGTCGTGCCAATTGTTTGCGAAGTGTTTCAATGCCGGTTTCGATATCGCGATCGTCTTCGATCTGGCCGCTGCGTCGGGTGCGCGGATTTGTCTTCGCATCTTTGTCCTCGGCAACTTGCACATCCGGCTGGATGCCAACTTTACCGTAGGTGCTACCGTTTGGCGAATAGAATTTCGCCGTCGTCAACCGAAATCCCGAATCGGCATGACCAGGCAGGATACTTTGAACCGACCATTTGCCATAAGTCTTTCGACCCACGATCGTCCCGCGGCGATGATCATGCACGGCACCCGCCACAATCTCGCTCGCACTTGCACTGTCCCCATCGACTAAAAGCACAAGAGGTCCGTTCCAGTCGCTGGTGTCATTGTGTGCCGAATAGATGGAATTCTGATCATGCACACGACCTTTTGTTGAGACAATCACACCATGGCCCATAAACCGATCCAGGACTTCGACTGCGGCATTGAGCAAACCGCCGGGATTTCCCCGAACATCCCAGATCAGCGCTTGCATCCCTTCTCGCTTCAGCTTGCTCATCGCTGCGTCCAGTTCTTCCGCGGTATTCTTTTGAAAACCGGTCATGCGAATATAGCCAATATGATTCGCCCGATCGATGATTTTGGCGACGGGAATACTTTTGACTTTGACCGCGCGACGAACCAGATTGGCAGGACGCTCTTCGGATGTCGCAGGGTCCGCCAGCGTCAATCGAACACGGCTGTTTGGTTGGCCCTGAAGGAGAGTCGCCGCCTCTTCCGTACTGAGTTTACGGCAATCACGCCCGTCAATGGCCACGATGAAGTCCCCCGTCTGTGCCCCCCCTTCCGAGGCGGGGCTTTCCGGGAGAACGTTCACCAGCAGTAATCCCTTGCCCGTTTCGGCTTTCATTTCGATCCCAATCCCAACGAACTCTCCGTCGATGTTGTTGTAGAGATCGCCGAGTTTGCCTGGAGTCAGGTAGCTGCTGTAATCATCCAGAGAATTACAGCCACCAAACACAAATTCCATTACGACGGTACTGGGCGAAAGATTCAGTTCTCGCTGTGTCAATTCGCACAGTTCCAAAGCGATCCGCCGTGCACCGTCGGTCCCGTTGGCGGTCTTGTTCCAGTATTGATCACGCAAGATCTTGCGAACTTGAGCCACCCGGGCCTGATCCGCATACGGGAGATTTCGTTTCAGAAACTTCTCGTTATTCAGACCGAAGTAAAGGCTTTCGGTACCATGTGCGATAAAATTGGTCGCGGTAACGTTGTCCACATAATAGTGCCGGACTTTGTCGAGCACGTCGTCGAGATAAATCAGAGCTTCTGCACGCGACATCGGCAACATCGTCTCGACGAACGATTTATCCGAATACCGACGTTCGATCGAGAAATGAATTTTGGACTGACGCAGGCCTTGCTTGAGCTGTTCATTGTCGGGCCACGTCTTCAGCGATTTTTCGTAAAGTTCGATCGCCTCAATCCAGCGGCGCCCATTTCGTAGTTCAAGCCCTTCCTGAATCGCGGTTGATGGGCCCTCGTCGGCTGCCGAAACCGCTTTCGCTCGTGTGAACCGAGGTTCCGCCATGAGTCTGGATGTCTGGGCCAAACCGAGTAGTGATCCGGCAGCACAAAAAACGAATGCTCGTTTGATGAACCTCGCGTAAACCATGATCGTCATTGCCCCTGTGGATGGAAATCGCTCGTCTGCTCAACGCCGGTCTTGCACACTCCCCCTCGAAGTGTGAACGGCGGACATGCGGCCCTCGAATCCCTGTGGCAAGTCGATCACTGGGGTTGCCAGCTCTCGACATCCGCGTCGTCAAAGTTGAATATATGGCGAGAAAAAGTGATGTCAAACGGCATCATCACGCAATGAGGCCAAAGAGGGCAATCAGAGCACCTTTTTGACGTGCGTCGCCTCAATCAATCGGAACAATTTGTTCCGTGGCGATGAAAATCGCGGCGAATGGAGAGAATAGACCGATTAAATCGGGGATTCAGCACGGTTTTTGCCGGCAAGGTCTGCCCTCTCAGCGCGGCAAGAAAAATTGTGCTAATCGATCTGGAGAACAGTCTCGTCAAAACTTTGTGACGAATTCGTTCGAAAAAATAAAAAAGAGTGCAGCAGGCCACCCGAGTTGATGTGAAATCACCACCGGACGTTACAAATATTCATCATCTTCCTGCAGATCGTTTTCGGTGACGATGCGATGACCCGCTTCCTGCAGGATCTGCACCGCCTGGTCGACGTCATCGACGAACATCGCCATCGCTCCTCTTCCATGACGCCGGTAAAGCAACGGGTAGGCGTGATGAATATTGACTTCGGCTTTGACCAGCGCCGAACAGACAGCGTGAAACGGCTTGTCACCATCGGGGAGTTCCACGCCGACAACATCGCTTTCGCTGAAGAGAATTCCCGAAAGCTCTAGCTTTTCCCGTGCCCGATCGGCATTGCCAAACATCAATCGAACAACGGCAAAATCGACCGAATCCACGATACTCATGGCCATCACGCGAGTATCAATCGACTCTAACTGTCGCATCACGTCATTGAGACGCCCCACGCGATTTTCCAGAAATACGCAGAATTGCCGCAAACACGGCCAAGACTGTCCGCGCATCGTTTCGGTGTCAGAATCCTGCCCGCCTTCAAAATTCTTTGGCATTTTGTCGCTCCGTCGATTGCTTCACCCGTCGTTACATTCGTCTCGAAACCGCTGGCGAGGAAATCCGTGGGATTCGCTCGCAACCTGGGATTCGCTCGCATTCCCGTGTCGCTCGTTGAACCCTTCACAAGATTGTCAACACCCTCGTCGAGAAATGGTCAACAAAGCCATCACGATCCCTCCACACACCCTCGATTTTGTTGGGAAGGTTCGGGACGATCTCATGGCAGATCTCATTGAGACTTCACGGCTTAAGCTTATTGTGATATCCCCTTGAGGGCAATTGAGTTTCGCTGGTCGCTTGGCCATTTTCGTGAACAATCAGCGAGTATCTGATCTTTTTTGCCGTTGCTGGTGGTTTTTCATTCTCATCAAACTCGGGGTTTTAACGTGATTCGTACATTCTTGTTCGATATGGGAAATGTTCTGGTTCATTTCAGTCATGAACAGATGTGTGAACAGATCGGATCCCTTTGTGGTCAATCCGGGTTGGAAATCCGCCAACTCTTGATCCATTCCGGCCGGCAATGGGACTTCGAACGAGGCCTTGTGTCGCCGGATGAGTTTCATGACTGGTTCGAGACAACCACGGGATCCCGGGTCGCGATGAAAGATCTCGCCGTTGCCGCCTCCGACATCTTCACTTTGAACACTCCGATTGTTCCGGTTCTCGACGAACTGAAATCTCGCGGGCACCGACTGGTGTTGCTCTCAAACACCAGTATTTTTCACTACGAATTTATCCGCGACCGATTTCAAGTCCTGAACCGGTTCGATGATTATGTCCTCTCGTTCGAGGTTCAGGCCATCAAACCTGAACCGGAAATTTATCAGGCCGCCTTAGCCAAAATCGGCTGCCCCCCATCCGAATGCTTTTACACTGACGATATCCCCCAATACATCAAAAGTGGACGCGAATATGGTCTCGATGCCGAAGTCTTCACCACCGTCGATTCGTTGAAACTCCAACTTGCTTCCCGCGGAATCTCGCTCTAAAGATTGAGTTTTTGTCGGGCCGGGTACGATACAAACATCAATCAACGTTGTTATGATAGGCGAGAGAACCTGCATGAATCGCAGTTGATGCCATGACAACTCCGCATTACGACTCACCAAATTGTGCGAAACTCGGTGCCAGGAATCGCCAGTCGATTTCCTCTGCGAGTAATTCAGAAGGATGTTGGTATGAAACCATTTCACCTCACTGATCCACAAATCAGTCGAAGAACCTCCCTGCAGGCCGGTTCCGTTGGTTTGCTCGGCTTAGGGATGAATCATGTTTCGGCGCTTCGCGCTGCGGAACTCGTCTCGAGCGGAGTGTCCACCTCCTCCGCTAAGTCGGTCATTTTCGTTTTTCTATCGGGTGGACTGACGCAACACGACAGTTTTGACCCCAAGCCGGACGCTCCGGCCGAGATTCGCGGCGAATTTTCGCCGATTGCCACGCGAACCCCCGGCGTACAAATCTGCGAACATCTTCCGATGCTTGCCGCACGGAGTCAGATGTGGAGCCAGATTCGCTCGTTGACAACACCTCATAACGAGCATTCCCAAGGACATACTTCGATTCTCACGGGACGGACCGAAATGCCACCCGGCTACGATCCGGTCAAGCCCCTCTCCAGCGACTGGCCGTCGATCGCGGCTGTGGCGGGAGCCGCAACGACCGCTCGTAATCATAACCTTCCCCCCGCCGTCGTGCTCCCCGAACGCCTGGTTCACAATACGGGGCGCGTCCTCCCTGGACAGTTTGGAGGACAAATGGGAAGCCGGCGTGATCCGTGGTTCATCGAAGCTTCGCCCTACAATCCGAAATCATACGGCGCCTTTCCGGAATACGAATTCCACTTCGTTCGGGGCCGAGAGACAAATCCAAACCTCACGTTTCAAGCTCCGAACCTGAGCTTGCCGCAGGGACTGAGTCGTGACCGGATGAGTCACCGGGATCAACTTCGCGAGTTGATCGATCGACAACGGGGCAACCTCGAACGGGCCGCAACAACGGAAGCGTTCGATCGGCACCGACAAGCAGCGATCTCGTTGCTGACCGACAGCCGTGTCCAACGGGCATTTGATGTGCAACAGGCCGACCCCCAATTATTGGAACGCTACGGACGCAATGCGTTCGGCTGGTCACTCTTGATGGCGCGGCAACTGGTTCAGGCAGGGGTCAACCTGGTACAGGTCAACTTGGGCAACAACGAAACCTGGGATACTCATGACAATAATTTTCCCCTGCTACGCGACTGCCTGCTGCCGCCAATGGATCGTGGTATCTCGGCCCTGCTTGAAGATCTGAAAGCACACGGAATGCTGGATGACACCCTGATCGTGATGCTGGGCGAAATGGGACGCACTCCCAAGGTCTCGGCACTGAATCGCAGTCCGGGTGCCAAAGCGGGACGCGACCACTGGGGTGCCGTTCAGACCGTTTTCATCGCGGGGGGTGGCGTCCCGGGAGGCCGCGTCATCGGCGCTTCAGACAAAAATGGGGCTTATCCCTTGTCCGATCCCCAGCGCCCCGAGAACCTCGCAGCGACGATTTATCACGCCTTGGGGATTCCTGACACTGCCGTCTGGAAAGACGATCTCGATCGCCCCCACCAGATTTACTATGGCGAACCGATTCGCTTCTGACCCGTTCGCTGTTTGCCCGATTCACTTTTGACTACTCACTTTCGACTGTTGACTCGAATCCCGCATGTCCCTCGAACAGGAGGTCGCGATGACCGATACGCCGTTGATTCACCCTCGAATGAAGCGTCGTACCGCCGTACAAGTCGGTGCCGTCGGGCTGCTGGGGCTGGGGATGAACCATGTGGCGGGACTGCGAGGGTTAGCGGCAGAAAACCAGGTCGCCATCTC
>CAMBQP010000260.1 GCA_945869955.1 Schlesneria paludicola DSM 18645 | reverse complement strand
TCATGCAGGGGGTCTCCGCGGTGGGAGGGTGTCTGATGTGTGGTTTGTTTGCCACTTCGAGTGTGGCCGGGTTTCGCTGGGATCAACGGCTGATCGCTGGTGCTGTCGAAGGGAATGTTGATCAACTCGGCATCCAGGCCATTGGTATGACGGCTGCCGCAATCTGGGCCTTTTTTGGCACGCTCGTCCTACTGTGGTTGGTGAAATTCATTCGCATCAATTCGGTCGCCTGATGGAGATGCTGATCTGCACGTTGATGGTCACAGGGCTGGCCATGGGGCTTGCCATGGGGATGGCCAGCCTGATGGGGTGTGCAGCAAAACCGTCTCCGCCTCCAGGGGAACAAACTGCGGTAAAGGTCGCTGGCAAAACGGAGCCCCCTCAATCCATGGCGATCGCGGAAAAATCGCTGCCACCTCAGCAAGTCGTCGCCGGTCCGAATGACTGGTTTGAAGAGATGACGACTCAAGCGGGAATTTCTTTTGCCTATCAAAACGGTCGAGACGCGGGCCAATTCCTGACGATTGAAAGTTTTGGGGGTGGGGTGGCGGTCATCGATTACGATCTGGATGATGCCGTCGATCTGTTTTCAACGGGTGGTGGAACGATTTCTCGCGATGCTGCACTTCGACAAATTCACGGGTTGCGATCGGCCCTGTTTCGCAATCAGGGGGACTGGCGTTTTCAGCCTGTCACTACCGAATCGGGTTTGGCGTTACCCCCCGATTATTCGCAAGGCTGCGCTATTTCGGACATCAATGGTGATGGATTTCTGGATCTGTTCATTGGTTGTTATGGATTAAGCCGACTGTACACCAACGCGGGTGACGGAACCTTTTTCGAGGCGACCGATGAGCAGCAGCTTCCCGCGACGGGTTGGGGGACAGCGGCCGCCTTCGGGGACTGGGACGGTGATGGTTGGCCGGATCTGTTCCTGACCAGTTATACCAACTGGACTCCCGCTACGGATGTCCCCTGCTTTGGTTCGCAGCATGAGCGAGATCTCTGCGGCCCGACTTCGTACCCCGCCACCACCAGTCATTGTTATCATAAACTTGGGGACGGCTCGTTTGAGGACTGGTCGGAAAAACTTCAGCTGATCGATGAAGCGCATGGTCGCAGTGGGTGACTCATGGTGGGAGTTACTTCTTTCAGTCCGACTCACGAATCATTTTTCCGGTGGAAGCGACCGACCGTGCCGTGCGGTAACGGTGACATGGCCCGGGCGTCAATCTGAGGTGTTCATCGCCAACGTGACGCCAGACGGACAAACCGAGCGGCTAATCGAGGGAAGGGGGAGCCGACAGCATGAATCTTGCTGATCTCAGGAAACGCGTTTCGATTGTTTCAGCCTCGATTTTCGCCGTAATCCTGTTGCTCACGACGGGGCTGGCAGTCTGGTATGGATTTTTTCCTACCAGTCAGCAGAGACGGATTGATCGAGGGATTTCCCTGACCGATGCGAATCCCGAGCAGAGTGAGCGATGGTTTCGCCGCGTTATCAGCGCTGGTTCCCAGCAAGATGCGAACGTAAAATTGACCTCAGCCTGGCTCGATGCGAATCGCGGGGCCTGGGCTCAGGCCGAACTCGCGTTTCAAAACATCGATCTCGCGGTCTGTCGTGCGGAATTACTGCTGTTGTTTGCACGCAAGGCGATCAAGGCCAAGCATTTCCCGGTGGCGATTCAAGCCTTGGAACCGATCCTGAGCCGAGAGACTCCAGAGACCAATGAGGCCCTCGCGCTGCTCTGGAGTCCCTATGCCGCAAGCGGAACGCAGGAGGATGCGCTCGCGGTCGGTCGTGAATTGCTCAAGCGACAACCGTCGAATCATGCCCAGCGCCTCGAACTGATTCGAGGTTTGAAAGGGGACTATAAAGAGGTCGAATGCCTGGATGAGGTTCGAATCGCATTGCAAGGGGAATTGCCACCCCTGATCCGCGAGGAACTGGACAACCTGCTGCTGGAACAGTTGATTGTGCTGGGGGATGTTCCCGCAGCCTGGAAACAGCTGGCCGAGCTGGGACAACGATATGGATCATCGATTCCACTGCAATCCAAAGCAGTTGACCTCTAACGGGCTGAAGGCCGCCTGGACGAGGCGCTTGCCGCCATCAGCGAACTCTTTCCGAAGATTGAGCATCTGCCGGTGGCATATCTGACGCGAGGAGTTGTATTACTGGACTTGGGTCGTTTTGAAGAGGCGGCGAAAGACCTCGATCACGTTGTCGCTGCCGACCCCATGAACGAAGGGGCTCGGTTTAAACTTTCCGTGGCCTATCAAAGGCTGGGCCAAGAAAAGCTGGCGAGCGAACATCGCGAAATCTGGGCAGGAATTCGGCAAAAACGGATGCGGATCACTGAATTCCTCCTTCTGCAGCGAACATCCGTTCTTAGTAAAAACGACGGTACCGAGCTCGCGCGTCTGCACCGCGAAATCGGTGATTTTGACCGATTCCGATACTGGCAACAACGAGCTGCTGCGGCATTGAAATAGCACGGTTGGGTCATTGCATCTTCTTTGATGCGTAACGGAAACAACAAAGTTTCCAAACAACGTGTTTTCCAACCGACGTATTTTGTCGCACAGAAAATTCCGTCTGGCGATCGACGCACCGCCGTGCAATACTGTCGATCCACAAGGAGAGACTAAGATGCTGGAAATCCTGGGAAGTCAAAAACGGCTCTGCAACGGAATCACGCGACGTGATCTGCTTCACGTCGGCGGAATTAGTGCCTTGGGACTGAGCTTGAATAATCCCCCTCGGATTCAGGGGGCGACCGCTCCCTCCATCGCGGGGGGAACAGCCAAAGCCAAAGCGTGCATCTTCGTCTTCCTGTTTGGATCGCCACCCCAGCACGAAACGTTTGATCCCAAACCGCTCGCCCCCGCCGGAATTCAAGGAGAGATGAAAGCGATTGAGACTGCGGTCCCCGGTTTGCTGATCGGTGAGGGATTGCCGCAGATTGCCCGCATTGCCGATCGACTGACCGTGGTACGGTCGATGACCCACGACTACCCGATTCACTGTTGTGCCTACGTCATGACCGGCATGCCCACGTACAGTATTCCGCTCGAAACCAATCCGCGTGCTCCCGAACAATGGCCCTATATGGGCTCGGTTGTCGACTACTTGGATGGACGGAAATCGGGCGAGCGATCTCCCTCGCTTCCCAGAAATATCGGCTTGCCGTGGCGATTCTGCTCGAAGGGAAGTTCCTCAGATCAGGCAGGCCCCTATGCCGCATTCCTGGGGAATGGTTACGACCCATTCTGGTCCGATTTTTCCGGGACCGGGACCGTGGTCGTCCCTAAGCTGGCCGATGGGCAGACCGAGCAAGTCCGCGATCCCCATGCCGGGATCGAAGCGGCTGCCCGGTTTCAATTGTCGCAGGGATGTCAGCTTCCTCAGGAACTCTCGTCGCAGCGGTTCGACGCGCGGGTCCATTTGCTGCAGCAGTTCGATGCCTCACGAACAAGACGCGATTTCACGGCGGAATTTGGCCACTATGACGCGCATCAACAGCGAGCGTTGTCCCTGATTGGCTCGAATCGAATTCGTGACGCACTGGATGTGGGCCGCGAAACCTTGGCGATGCGTGAGCGATACGGCATGACTTTGTTTGGACAGTCGTGCCTGGCCGCTCGCCGTCTGGTCGAGGCAGGGGCTCGCTTCGTTTCGGTCTTCTGGGACCCCTTCGGTCCGCACGGAGCCTCGGTCTGGGACACTCATTCGAATCACTTTCCCCGGCTGAAGAATTATTTGTTGCCGGTATTTGACCAGAGCTATTCGGCACTCATTACGGATCTTGACGATCACGGACTGTTGGACGAGACCCTGGTCCTTTGTACCAGCGAACATGGCCGGACCCCGCAGATCGATTCCTCACCGGTGGGAGGGGCCCGTCACCATTGGTCACGAGCGTACTCGTCGGTCTTTGCCGGTGGGGGGATGCCACGGGGAAAAATCGTCGGTCAAACCGATTCCATCGCGGGAGACGTGGTCGACACACCGATCTCGCCCAAAGACATGCAGGCCACGGCTTACCATCTGCTCGGCTATGACGAAACAACAACCATCCCCGACCAGCAGGGCCGACCACACGTCATCGCGGGGGATGGTCGAGTGCGATCAGAATTGCTCGGATAACAGGCCCCGACTTCCGCCCGGAACCAAATTACCTTCTTCCGAGGCCGATCAACCCAACTTTCCGTGATTGGTTCTGAGTGATGCGTCGGGATGGGCAACCATCCCGTCGAAGCGTTCACTTGGGAAAGTCTGGGCTGTGTGTTGCACTCCGGAAGCCGTTTTTTCATGTGGGCGAAATTTCAAATCGGTCAGGACTGATCGACGTCGGTTTGATGATTTCTGAGAGTTATTGGCAAGGTTCAATCATTGAGGTTTGCAAACAGAGATTGCACGAGCTCGCACGAGCAGATCTCAACGACGTTCAACAACCCAGATGTTGCGGTACAGCACGCGGCGTCCGAAAGCTTCAAACCAAATTGGGCCTTCGGAAGTCTCCGGACCTTGGTAGCCATGTGGCGTCGGGCCATTGACTTCCTGCTTGTCGACCGTCTGATGTCCATTCAACTTTGCTGAGATCACCGCTTTCGAGGTCTTCTTTCCGTCACGGTCGAATCGAGGTGCTGTGAAATCGATGTCGAGTGTCTGCCAAACCAGCGGCGGCAGACACGAATTGGGGACGTTGCACGGGTAGGTAAAAACACTTCCACAGACGCGCGGCGTGTTGTTGTTATTCGCCAACGGAAACTTCGACGACGTGCTCTTCTCATCGAGCAACTTGCCGCGATTCGGACTCGTCGCTCCAGACAGATCAAAGTCGAAACCAAAGCTATCGCCGATCGCAACTTCGTAGCGAGAGAGCATATAGATGCCCGCATCGGCTCGTCGCCACGGAATGTTCTGCGGTTCCCATCCGGTCATGAACTCAACGTGCAACTGGTAGTCTCGGAACTGCCGTTTCGTGACGGCCCCGGCGAGCATGTGTCCTTCAAACATCATTGGTGCGGTCAATCCTTCGATGTCCTTGCGTTCCTCGAACGCGTCCATGTTGGGAGTCGCTCCACCGAACAGCACGATCGCCCCTATCGGAGGCTTTTCACCGAGCGTCGCGCTCTTGCGTTCAACTCGTTTCAACAGAGCCTGTCGCTCCCCGCGTTTCAGTATCAGGCCGTTCTCATCCAGAACCAAGTTGAATCCCTCATCCGTCAGCGAACGAAACTCGACTCGCCCTTGCGACCATGGGTTGCTCTCCAAAAGTCCATAACGCCCTCCATCCCAACCATCACCCGGCAATCCCCCTTCGAGGACCAGCGCATGAAACGACTTGTCGCCGCGCGTCACGACCTGGACTCCGACCGACTTCTCGCCCTCCTTGCCAACGTATTCCCCCTGCAACTTCAGCTCGACTCCGATCGCCTGAGCATCGAACAGCTTTCGCGTCGCCGCCTCAGTCGCGGAGTCCAACGTCTGCGCCGGAACCACTGCGGGCCACGCCATGACCGAGCAAATTGCCAAACTTGTGATGAACTTTCGCATGGTATTTCTGTTCCTGTTAGCAGCATGGAAATGTTGGCAGCATGGGAGTGCTGGTTTTTCGGTTCAACGACAAACCCAGTGTGCGGGGAGGATATTGGATATGAAAAAGGTGATCAACTCGGTCTGATGATCATAGGATTCAAAACCGATCGATCCAGAGAACCGCGATGACCTCGCCGGAGTTGTATCATGCTCTTGGTGTGGGTGGCTATGAAGCGACACGCTGCGGGGAAAAAGAGTGTATTTTGTCTTAAGAGGGAAGCTATTCGTCGTTGTGTTGTTGCAAGCGAATTGGTGGAAATGACACCGCTTTCCGCCCGCCTGTTTTCTGCCGTTCGCTGGCATTCTCAATCAAGGCATGCAAGTCGTAGTGGAACTGACTTGCCAAGGACTCTCGTGCCTGACGCACTTCCGCCACGATCGTGCCAATCGCCATGGGTCACTCCTTTAGCAGTTCTTCGGGGGAGGGCAAATGAGGGGTGGTTGATCGCCAAGGCTTTGACAGACTTCGTGAATGATGAAACGATGTTCCGCATTCCCATCGAACCCGACCACAAAATAGCCTCGGAATCACCCAACAACCGTTATCGCTAAAACTCCGCAGCGTACCAATGATGCCGCAGAACGCCACTTCCAAAGAAGTTCAACCTAACAGCGGTCCGTTGACTTGGGGCCACGCGATGAATCCCTGGCGAAACCAAGGCGAAACTGAAAATTTTGAGTTTCGCTCACAGGTGCGGCCAACGACGGAGAAGTGATTTCTTGTCTGGTGAGGTATTGTCACGCCCGCCCGCTCGTCGGTCATTGGCAGACACGTTTCGGAGAACGTCATTAAATGTGCCGTCCCTGCCTGCCTTTTTGTTCTGAAAAACGCACCTCATTCTCGTGTACTCGGATTGCCCGGCGGGTCATCGAGACTCGCGAGGAGCTTCTGAGCTGGATTTCAACGCACATTAAACCGATGAGACGACAGTGACCCATGGTTTTCTCCGACCGCGGAAATGCCGGTAGAACGATTTTAACGCAAGGACGCAGGGACGCGAGGGCGCCAGGAATAACAAAGGGAAAAAACGAATCTTGCCTTTCCCTCCTTCTTGCGTCCCTGCGGCTTGGCGGCTTTGCGTTAAACGTTCCGATCATTTCGTGCGACCCCATGGTGGATCCAGGGAGAGCAGTCGGAATAAACCCACGGGAAGTCAATCGAATGATTTCAGAATCAAATCCGATGAAAATGACTGAATAGATAAAAAATCCTAGCTCACGGAAAACTGCCGCAATTCATCATGTTTTCAGCCGTAGCAACTTTATCAGCCGCAAACACCTCCGTTCGAGTCATTCGAGCGATTGGTCTGCTCTAAATCAAGCGTGATCCAAACCGAAGAATCATCCTATTCCAGCAAAGTAACAACCAATTTACAAGATAATTCAGTGTCCCCTCACGTTTTTGCCGAACACAGACGGGGATAGGTTACTCTATAACTCCTTCAAGGTTGGCTCCTTCAAAGGTGGCTTCGCCAAGGTTGGCGCTGCCAAGTTTGGCATCCATAAGGTCAGCTTCATTAAGGTCGGCTGCGCTAAGGTCGTATCCTTTAAGGTCGGCTCCGCAAAATTTTCTTTCACCTTTGGCGTGTTTCGCAAACAATTCTTGTGCTGTCAGGTTGTTTCCATTGCCCGCGAACAACGCTTCGCGTGGCAGTGCTGCGCCCTACTAGTTTCCTCAAAGCGGAAGGGTGGTCGGGTGATGCCCCTTTTGGTTTTTGATTGTGCCCAACGGATTGGATGGATGCTGCGCTGCCTTGGCTTTTCTGTCTGTCTGTCTGAAAGGAATTTATTTTTCGCGCGTGGCGTCACTGGCAGCGAAATGACTTAATCTTCGGCGATTTTATATGAATTACCAGAAATAGTCCCCATTTTCGAATTCCTTTGTGTGGCATCTAAGGCAATCTTCCGCATCCGTAAACTTACGGGTGTAACTTCAATACACTCGTCAGAATTGATATAAGCCAACATCTCTGGCAGAAGCATGATTTTAGGTGGCGCTAAGTTGTAGGCTTCCTCAGAGCCCGAAGCACGCATGTTTGATAAGGCTTTACCCTTGTTGACATTTATTTCCATGTCCTCGTTTCGGGTGTTTTCACCAACAATCATTCCTCGATACACTTTTTGTTTTGGCTGTATATACATAATGCCTCTGTCTTGTAGTTTTGACAAGGCGTAGCCTACTGCCTCTCCTGTTTCACTTGATATCAAAGCACCTTTTCTGGTTTTTTCTAAATCACTGTTGATCACTTCGTCATACTTTAAAAACGCCTGATCTAACACGCCAAATCCTCTTGTAGATTGAGTTAATTCTTGGCTGAAACCAGTTAAGAATCGCAAGGCTACATGATAAATTATTCTTGTGGTGTCCGCGCCAAATTCAAACATTTCAATCATCACTCCTTTTCTGTGGTTCAACGCTTCAATTATTTCCCCACTGTAATCCGTTGGCGCATCAACAATAATCTCATAATAGGGTTCAAGTAATCTCT
>CAMBQP010000259.1 GCA_945869955.1 Schlesneria paludicola DSM 18645 | reverse complement strand
ACCTATAACCTGCATATCATGCTGCGATTTGAAATTGAGAAAGATCTGGTTTCTGGCGCGCTTAGGCCCGCCGATGTTCCGGCCGCCTGGAACGAAAAGGTCACCCAGTATTTTGGACTGACGGTTCCCAGCGACGCCAATGGATGTCTGCAGGATATTCATTGGAGTGCCGGATTACTCGGTTATTTTCCGACCTACGCGCTTGGCAACATGTACGCAGCACAGTTTTTTAACGCGGCAGAGCGAGACTTGGGAAGCTTGAATGGGCTCTCGGCGAAGGGGAACTTCAAGCCGCTGAAGAGCTGGCTCAACGAAAAAATCCATCGTCATGGAAAGCGTTATCCCGCCAAACAGCTCGTTCAGGTTGTCACCGGCGAAACGTTGTCGCACGCCCCTTTGATCGCACATTTGCGATCGAAATACTCAGAACTCTATGGTTTATAACCTCCATGCCAACTCCTCAGTCTCAACCTGGTGGTTCCAGTCGCTTTCTGGCGGTCGTCCTGGTCGTTGGGTGGCTGGCAGTCGGCTTCGCGATCATGATGCGTTCCGCGATGCCACCCGTTGCTTCCCCGCAACTCGGAAAACCATTTCCCCGCATTGAAGCGATCGGTTGGATCGGGGAACCGATTCCGAGTTCTGCCGACTTCGAGGGGAAGATCGTCGTGGTCGATGCCTGGGCTCATTGGTGCGGTCCCTGCCGCATGGTGACACCTGACATCGTCGAACTCTATCGGAAATATCACGACCGAGGTGTCGTTTTTGTGGGGCTGACATCCGAGGGCCAGGATCCCCAGTCGATCAGCCTCAGTCAAAAGTACGTGCGGCAAATGAAGATTCCCTGGCCGAATGGCTATGGGGCCATCAAAACGCTGTCGGCGCTCAATGTCGAGTCGATCCCGCAATTATGGATTGTCGATCGACAAAATCAGATCGCCTTCCACGAGGTGGGGTTCAGCCCAAACTCGATCGGGCAGATGGAACGGGTATTAGATCAACTGCTGGAAGCGACCGCAGCGGCCCCCTAATGAGCAGGGTGATCAAGACTTCCGAGGGGATTATGGCTGTCAACGCGGATGAAATTGACGAGCCCCACCAGAATCGACTGGTGGGGCTCGTCGTTCAACTTTCAGAGCAACCCTGCAGCAGCCAAAGCCGCTTAGAGAACTCGGGACAAACCGGGGACGGCAATCGGATAGACGCCATCGGCATTCGCTTTGACTGGGGTTTCCGCATCCCAGGCATAGCTTTTCGGGGCGAGACTGACGTTCGATTTGATGGCGTCATCCCAGGTAATTTCTTTACCCGAATAGGTACACAATCGACCGAGGATCGAGGTCATCGAGCTGTAAGCTCCGTTATCCGCTTCGTTGTACTCGGCTCCCTTTCGGATCGCCGCAAACAGGTCATCGTGCTCGACCTGATAGGGGTCTTTTTGTCGTTCGCTGTAATTCCAGTTGCCGTCGGCCGACTGGATGCTCCCCCCTGGGTTTGACGAGCCTTTAGTCCCATGCACGAATTCAGAGACGTTATCCCAGCAACCGCGAATGTGACGACACTGGCTGTAGAGACGGCTTCCATTAGCATACTCGTACTCGACGAAATGGTGATCGAAGATCTCGCCATATTTTTTATCGGTACGAACCTGTCGGCCACCCATTCCATTCGCTTTGACGGGGTACGCGGCTTCATGGTCTTTACCACCCGCCACCCAGTTGCAGACATCCAGGTTATGGATGTGCTGCTCACAAATATGATCGCCGCTCAGCCAGTTGTAGTAGTACCAGTTCAAGACCTGGTATTCCATTTCCGTCTTGCATTGCTCACGTGTTTTTCGTGGGTCCCAGACACCACCGCCGTTCCAATACGCACGCATCGCCACGATGTCCCCGATGGCACCGTCTTTGATCCGCTTAATGGTTTCCAGATAGCCCGCCTGATGGTGTCGCTGCAGACCGACACCGACTTTCAACTTCTTTTCTCGGGCCAGTTTGTTGGCTTCGATGACCTGACGCACCCCGGGGGCATCGACGGCAACCGGCTTTTCCATGAAGACGTGCTTCCCTGCCTTGACCGCATATTCAAAGTGAATCGGGCGAAAACCGGGAGGCGTGGCGAGGATGACCAGATCGACACCACTATCGATCACTTTTTGATAAGCATCCAATCCATCAAAAATGTTCTCGGGTTTCACTTGTACCCGGTCACCTTTTGCGCCAAGTCCCCCTTTGACCGCATCGATGACGCCGCGAGCATTTTCCGGAAAGGCGTCACCAACAGCGGTCAACTTAACATTGCCGTTGGTGGAAAGTGCTTGTCCTGCCGCGCCCGTTCCACGGCCTCCGCATCCAATCAGACCGACTTTGACGGTATCGTCTCCGCCAGCAAATAGGCTGCTGCTAAAACCCGTTGGCACAACCAGTGCCGCTCCAACACCTGTCAAAGCAGATGTTTTTAAAAAGTCGCGACGCGTGGCGGTCTCAGGGGATTGATCGGATGGATTCATGCTCGACTCCTCAGCTGATGGAAAACTCGGAGGGAAGGAAAAAAACGTTGAACCCCATGGTTCACAACACAACACAACACTACTCGATGGTCACGCGTGGCTTCACATTTTTAGGGACCACCGCATCCAGTCGCAAATTCTTTCTTTCATCGTCAGAAGGTGCGTTCAACGGGCGGACAACTCGAAAACCGACCCACAAAGCGTCGGTCATGTACCAGGCACTCTTGGGGTTCTGCGGATCCTGCTGCTTCCAGTCGGGATCGGAGGCCATTCTGGCGGCACTGCGACACTCCCCAGCACCACGATCCCAGGCACCGCCACGAGCGACGCGGGGATATTCCTCATCGGCGAGGCAAAGTGGAAACTTGACCCCCTCGTTCGGCTTGAATTTTCCATAAAACTCGGGATCAAACCGATCCTGAACCCACTCGGCCACATTTCCATGCATATCATGCAGGCCCCAGAGATTCGGCTTCTTTTTACCCACTTTGTGGTACTTGGCCTTTCCATTTTCCTCGCTATTTCCGGCGTGCCAAGCGAAATCGCCCAGTGCCGACGCATCGTCACCGAAGTGGTAGGCGGTCGTTGTCCCGGCGCGGCAGGCGTATTCCCACTCCGCTTCGGTCGGAAGTCGATGATATCTTCCGGTCTTGGCGGTCAGCCATTCGCAATAGGTTTTTGCCGCGTGCTGGGTCATGCAGATAGCAGGATATCCACCATCTTTGCCCATCTGAAATGACATATCGGTGTACGGATTGGTCGGTTTCGTCACCGCATCGGCCGCCTTCTCGAAGGGACCAACTTCGGAATTTCCAAAATCCCGCAGCGCTCGTTCAAGACGGATGGACCACAATTCGAATTCGTCCCAGGTGACCTCGGTCTTGCCCATCCAGAACGGTTCCAGCTTCACTTTGTGCTGAGGCCCTTCATCGGCATTCCGATCAGACTCGGCATCCGCGCTTCCCATCAGGAATTCGCCACCGGGAATCGGCACCATCTTGAAAGAAATCTCGGTATTGCGGATTTTTTGTGTATATTCTTTCATGTCTGCTTCGGCTTTGGCATCGCCAGGATCACCCTGAGCCAAAGCGACCGTTGACACCGTCAGCAAACCGCAGCAAGCCACAGCAAGTCGAGCCCCGCGTAAAAAGCAAACTCGCTTGGCAAAACCATTGATGAGATCGAAGGACAAGCAATTGAACGGCATGGTAACTCAAATAGGAAAACAGTGGGGAGGATTGATCATCTGCCTGGTGTGTCTGACGCGAACGACGTTTGCCCAGTCGCTAGAGCGTTTCACGTTTACCGAACCACACCTCGGTACGATCATAACCCTGACACTATACGCATCAGAGGAAAACGCCGCAAATGAAGCGGCTCGCTCTGCCTTTTTGCGAGTGAAAGAATTGGATCTGATTTTCAGCGATTACAAGCCCGATAGTGAAGTGATGCGATTGTGTCAGCACGCAGGATCGGGGCAACCCGTCCCCGTCAGCCCAGAACTTTTTCAGCTGCTGCAACGTGCTCTGGTCATCTCAGATCAGACGCAGGGAGCATTCGATGTGACGGTGGGCCCGCTGGTGCAATTATGGCGGCGGGGACGGAAACAAAAAACACTCCCCACCCCGGACGAGATTGCGGCAGCACGCGAGCTTGTCGGCTGGAAGCGGATCGTCCTGAACCCCGCGCAGCAGACGGTCGAGTTAACCAAGCCTGGAATGCGACTCGATTTTGGGGGGATTGCCAAAGGATTCATCGCTCAGCAGGTGAGTCAACAACTCCGGGAACAAGGCTTTCAACAGACGCTGGTGGCCGTGGCCGGAGATCTCGTCGCCGGAGACGCTCCCCCGCAGAAGGCTGGCTGGAGAATTGGCGTCGCACCACTCGAAACCCCCAATGGTCCCCCCAGCCGCATGCTGCAACTCAAAAATTGCGCCATTTCCACCTCGGGGGATGCCTTTCAATTCGTGGAAATTGCCGGAGTCCGGTACTCGCACATCGTCGATCCCCAGACCGGGATCGGACTGACTCAACAAAGTAGTTGCACCATCATTGCGAAAGAGGGATCCACCGCCGACGCTCTGGCGACGGCGGTTTGTATCCTCGGTTCAGCACGGGGGCTGAAGCTGATCGACTCTTGCGAGCAGACCGCAGGCCTCTTGGTTACCGCGATCGATGGCAAGCCGCAAACGGTCGAATCAAAATCATTTTCCAAGTACGACTTGCCGTAACGAGTCACCCCTGGATGGTGCCCAGTCCGCAGACACCCAGTCCGCAGACACCCAGTCCGCAGACGCCCAGTCCGCTCACTCCCATTCAATCGTGCTGGGAGGTTTTGAACTGATGTCATAGACAACCCGATTGACTCCGCGAACCTCGTTGATGATCCGCGTCGAAATTTTTTGCAAGACCTCGTGCGGCATGGGGAACCAGTCTGCGGTCATAAAGTCATCGGTCGAGACGGCCCGCACCGCGATCGCCTCTTCGTAAGTCCGTCCGTCCCCCATCACACCGACGCTGTGTACTGGCAGCAAGACCGCGAAGGCTTGTTGAATCTGTCGGTAAAGTCCCGCCAATCGCAATTCTTCCATCACGATCGCATCGGCTTCACGCAATTTGGCCAACCGGGGAGCGGTCAGTTCACCGAGACAACGAACACCGAGCCCTGGGCCGGGGAATGGGTGTCGCCAGACCAATTCTTCCGTCAATCCCAGCTCCAGACCCATTCGACGCACCTCGTCTTTGAACAGGTCTCGCAACGGTTCAATGAGTTCAAAACCAAGTTGTTCCGGGAGACCACCGACGTTGTGATGCGCCTTAATCGTGGCGGCGGGACCGTCAATATTGGCACCCGATTCAATCACATCCGGATAGAGTGTCCCCTGAGCCAGAAATTCCGCATCCGGAATCGACTCGGCCTCTTTTCGAAACACTTCAATGAAGACGCGGCCGATGATTTTTCGTTTTTGTTGCGGGTCGGTAATCCCCGCCAATTCGTTCAGAAAACGATCCTTGGCATCAATCACGTGCAGATCGGTTTTAAAATGATTTTGAAATCGATCACGAACCTTGTCGGATTCCCCCTTGCGCAGCAGACCATTGTCGACAAAAATACAAGAGAGCTGCGAACCAATGGCCCGGTATAACAGAGCGGCCACCACCGAAGAATCGACACCCCCCGATAAGCCGCAAATGACCCGCTTCTTCCCGACGCGAGCCCGAATCGTGGCGACTTCACGCTCGATCAAGGAACTGATCTTCCACGTACCGTGACAGCCGCAAATATCCTTCACGAAATTAGCCAGCAGCTGACCTCCATACTCGGTATGGGTCACTTCGGGATGAAATTGCAGCCCATACACCGGTTTGCTGCGATGTTTGACCGCAGCGAAAGAACACGTGGCCGTATCCATCAGTGTCAGGAATGACCCGAGGGCATTTTCGACATGATCACCGTGACTCATCCAGACCGTGCTTTGGGTTGGCAAGTCCTTCATCAACGGATCTGGCGCCGCCACACGGCATTCCGTTCGGCCAAATTCTCGCTTCGAGCCCGGGGTGACACGCCCCCCCAGCGTTTGACACGCCAGATGCATTCCGTAACAGATCCCCAGTACAGGGATCCCCAAATCAAAAATTCGCGGATCCACCTGGGGTGATTTTGCGTCATAAACGCTGGCAGGGCCACCAGAAAGGATGAGTCCTTTCGGCTTCAGTTCGCGAATCCGTTCGAGGGAGAGATCGTGACGAACCAGTTGGCAGAAAACGCTTTGATCGCGAATTCGCCGGGCAATCAGCTGGGCCGTTTGCCCACCAAAATCAAGAACAAGGATCAGTTCTTCATGCGTCGCAAAAACATCGCGAGAATCAGCCGGGGAAGTCATTAAAAAAACCAAATTGTGTAATGGCACCCCCCGCATTGATTCGGAGGGAAAGGGCTTATTATACCGTTGTCTCTTCCCGTGGCCAATCGTCCGGGGTTGTTTATACCGTAATCAGGCTTTGGGCTTGTGGGGGGGAGCGAACTTGATCTTCTCGACATACCGGGCCACTTGCTTGGTTCCCGGATCCATGCGACCGGTGCATTTGGAAATCGCTTTCACGACGTATTTGTACTGCGTTTCATAATCCGCATCGATTTCCACCTCGACATCCTTGGTCAAAGGGTTTCCCGGACGGCCAATAATTTGCAGAATTTCCTTATTTAATCGCTCAAAAGCCAAGTCGTCATTGCCGAGATTCTTTGATCCCAGGGTCAGTTGGGTCAGGTTTCCGTCCCGATCCGAAACGATCCCGACTTTGATATCGGGGAGATTTTGTTCGGCCGCCGCGGCCGAAGGGGCTCCGATTGGCATGTTGATGTTGAAATTTCCTTCTGGTGCGACGATTTTCAAGTTCAACATGAAAAAAATCAGCAACTGAAAGACAATGTCGATCATCGGTGCCATCGGAATTTCGACTTTGGTCGGACCGCTCGAACGATTTCGCAGCTTCATGTTAAACCTCCTCCGAGGTTGCGCGGAGCGAGAACTTGGTAAAACCCGCCTCTTGGCATTTTTTAATCAGTTCCTGAACCAGTCCCGTCGGAACTTCCGAATCGGCCCGAATCAATACCGTGACATCCTTGATGATCTCATTGCCGTGCAGGCGTTCCATCACCCGCTTTTCCTGCTCCAGGTCCGGCATGATCTGACGAACCTCTACGTAACGTTCATTGTAAAAAATCTCGGGAACCGGTTTTTGCCGGGCACCGGAGGCGCTACGCTGATATCCAAAATTCAACACCAGTTCATGTTCGGGCTTAATCACCGGAGGCTTAGCCAGCGAATCTTTCGGGAGCTTGACTCGTTCATCGGCCTTCGTGTTTTCAAAGTTGATCGCGATCATGAAAAACGTGAGCAATTGAAACACGATATCGATCATCGGAGTCATATCAGGCTCCGTAAAACCCATTTCGATCTTACGCATCTTCATGGAGAGAGTCCGAATGAAAAGGTTTGGCGACGGGGTGACTTCGATCCCAATTCCGTAATCGCCGCAATCGCCGTAATTCGCAGGATCACACCCTGTGGGAATTCATTGGAACAAGACTCAGGAACGTTCCCATGGCTCCTGAGCGAATTGGTTACGGCCTGAATCTCTGGTGGCGAAAAGCCAGTGATTCCGTATCCAATTATTCCGCTCTGGGTGCAGACGGGGCGGATGCAGCGGCTGCACCTCCCGGTCGACTGGGGGTCGCAACCGCAGGCTTGGCCGCATTCTGGAAATTTTTCATAAAATTCTCGGCCACAAATCCGCACTCCATCAAAAACCGGGCCAGCCGATTTTTATAAAGTGCGTAGAAGAGGATCGCCGGAATCGCCACAACCAGACCTTCGAGTGTGGTGAACAGCGCCGTGGCAATCCCGTCTGCCAACTCGGAGGGCTTGGGGGATGTGGTCGAGTTCGCAATCACCTGAAAGCTCAGCACCATCCCCTGTACGGTTCCCAGCAGGCCCAGCATTGGTGCAATCGAACCGATCAATGCGAGATATCCGATCTTGTGTTCCATCGCCATGGTTTCATCTTCACCCACCTGCTGCATCTGCTC
>CAMBQP010000258.1 GCA_945869955.1 Schlesneria paludicola DSM 18645 | reverse complement strand
ACTGCAAATCTCACGACCACTCGCCGCCAGACGGGGGCCCGGCACCAAGTCACTTTCCAGCGCCTGCTTCAACCAGACATCAATATTGAATAAGCTTCCACCGCTGCGAGCTGAAGTATAACCACATTCCAGGGCCAGCTTGGCATTGCTGGCGGCCAGCAAGGTGACGTATTCGACCGGATATTTAATATCCAGATCTTCGAGAGCCTCGATATTAAAATAGGTCGGATGGAAATGGGCCTCGATTAACCCTGGCAGGATGGTTCCTCCCCGCGCATCAATCGTCGCCGCCGCAGGTTCGACCGGCGGTCCCTGCTGTGCAGAACCGACATATTCAATCTTGCCATCGCGCACGATGACGGTCGCATTCGGAATCGGGGCGGCCCCTGTCCCGATAATCACCGTTCCATTTGTGATGACTGTGCATCCGGTTGCGCTCTTCATGTTGTCTTTTCCTCTGTTGACTATCTCGATCCACGCCAACGATCGGTGTGCGATGTTCCCTGCCCCGAGGCAACCCCCGGCCAGCTTGTCGGCTGCATTGCAGGACGGGAATCCCGCTCTTCCTTGTTGGCAAAAAATGAAAGCTGGTCCGCAGAAGTCCATTCTTCACTGACCAGTATTTCCTCTTGAAATCCCAGTGCACGCTTGATCAGCCGAATCAAGACCAGCAGCGGAGCAAACAGCCCCCCCATCAGCAAGAAGACGATTGGCAATAGCGGGCCACGACTGAAGAAGGTTTCAAAGCGGGAAAAGTAAGGGTTCCAAAACAGCAGCACCATCAGTGCCGCGATGCTTAAGTAGGGACCGAAGGGGATTTCGCGGGTCGAGCGGAATGTCAGGGTGACGACTGCGGCGAGCAACGCACAGAGCGGGGCAACCAAAAAAAAGACCATCAGCGATGCCTGCCAGCCCAGAAAGCTGCCGATCATCGCCATCAAGATCACATCACCGAAGCCCATCGCTTCCCGTTGAAACGCCCAGTGCCCCAGAATCCGCACAATCCAAACGGTCCCACCACCAATCAGCAATCCCACGAAACTGGAGATCAGCCCATGCCAATGGGGGTGCGCATTCATCCAGGAAATCTGTTCCGGCAAGTTGATCAGCCAGTGGAGACCGCTCGGCAGCACCGCTTGCAGTCCGTTCAGCTCGTGAGCGGCGAAAAACCAGGCTGGCCATAAAGTTGGAGCCCCCAGCACAAACGCACCCGCCAAACCCAACACCATTCCGGGTATCGTGACACCATCTGGAATGATCATCAGATCAAAGTCGATAAAGGTCGCGACGAGCAGCGCTTCGGCCAGGATCAGGTAATAAAGGTATTCGGCATTCACCAGCCAGATCTGTTGAGCGTGACTGAGTCCCGGTTGGGCGAGTGCTCCGAGCGGGGAATACAGGGCACTGGTTTCGACCTTGGCATGAAATCCCTCGGGTACAATCATCACATACAGAACCACCCACAACAAACCATTGAAAAATTCAATCAGCGCATAGCGAATCGGAATTCCATGCCGACAGAAACGGCAACGGCCCGCCAGGATTAACCAGCCCAGGATTGGGATATTGTCGACCGCCAGAATCCGCTTTTTACAAAAGGGACAGGACGAGGGTGGGTAATTCAAACCGGTCAATTGATCCCACAGACGCTCATGCTGCGGAATCCGGTAGATGCAGACATTCAAAAAACTGCCGACCACCGCCCCAAAGACGAACAGCCAAGTGAGGATGATCGGTAGAGGAATATCGCCAGGGATCATGTGCGGTGCTCCTGTCGATACTCGGGAGGGAGCTGCGGGAGAATCCGCTGAACCAACCCCTCGATCGAGGCCCCTTCGGATTGCACTGTGATGGTAGCACATTCCCGGTAAAGCGGTTCACGCTGGGTCACCAGCGTCCGGATTTCATCGATTCCTCCCGTGTTGGTCAGGTTGGGACGATGGGACGCTGTGGTTCCGTCACGCAGGATACGACGGCCAATCGTTTCGACACTGGCTTGCAGCCAGATGACGGGCCCGGCCTGACGAAAATCGTGTCGGGTCGCCTCGTTCAGAATGGCCCCGCCACCTGCAGCGATGACCAGTCGATCACGTCCCAGCAGTTGCACCAGAACTTCCCGTTCCAGCCGTCGGAACTCAGGCTCGCCATCGGTGGCGAAGATCTCGCGAATCGAGCGTCCGTTGACGTTTTCCAGCTCAACATCGGCATCGACCCAGGTGAAATTCAATCTCGAAGCCAACCGGGGTGCCAGTGTGCTTTTTCCTGTTCCACGGTAGCCAATCAGAGTGATGAGCATATCAGTGCAAGATCAATCGGAAAAGGAAAAACTTCACCTCGGCAGGTGGTGAAGGCAGTTTTCGTGAAGACGAACTTCTCACCGCAAATTCTGCACTCAGATTAAAGCGCATCGAGCGAGCCGAGGGAAGCAGGTTCAAATCGTTTTGTCGCGGATTCGCGAAATTCGTTGGGGATTGCCACCCATTTCTGCACAGCCGCGAGGCAATCTGACGGGCTGCGAAGCGTCGGGTGATTCCCTGGCCGTGAAAAGCCCTCACGATGTCGCGTGGACGAGAAGCCCCTGTTTGGAGAACCCTTTTTGAAAAACAGAGTCCAGACGCCCCTGTTCGAACGGACTTGGCCCCGACAATCCGGCCCCGACAACCAGGCCTAAAGGACGGGTGAGCATACATCGTCCATGAACCAATGATTGATGTCACTCAGCATTTTACTGGAAGGGGTTGACCCCGCATCCTGGTAGACCCGCGTGCCGATTTGCATCCCGGACGAATACAAGAGACGACCTGCTGCAACGACATCGCCCACCTTGCAGGTGCGAGAATTCGCGGCGGTCGCGAGCAAGACCCGTTTGTTCCGCAATTCGCGTCGTCGGCGTTTGGGGATGTGCAGTTCCGGGAACGCGCCACAGAAACAGGCGGCCCCACCGAACCATTCCGGCTTTTTCAGGATGAGTTCCATCGCGGCCGAGGCACCACTCCCAAAGCCAGCCAGATAAATCCGCTCACTGTGAATGTGATACTGACGCCGCATGGCAAGAACGAGTGACTCGACATCGTCGACCAGCGTTTGAAACGGCTCTCCTGAGACGGACCAGCCAAACCCATCACCAGCGACGACGTTTCCGCGCAACGCCAGCCCGAGATAATTTCGTTCACTGATACTCGGCATCACCTCAGCGACTTCGGCTTCGGACGAGCCGTCGCCATGAAACCAAACCACCAGAGGATAGGCATATCCCGCTTCGTAGTGTTCGGGAAGATGGATCAAATGGGGCCGGTCGGTCGTGGCTCGAGCCAGAAACGGGCTGGATTCACTCGCATGCAGTGTTTCGATCAGCTCGATGATCTCGCCATGTGTCGGGAGTTCATCGGCATCGAAGGTCCCTTCGATCACACGGTCTTGATGAAGACGGTCTTGATTAAGACTGTCGTGGATTGGACCAGTCGAATTCTCAAACCGACGTCCCCAAGGGGTCGATTCGAACCGATCCGAGTCATCCGGTTGAGAATCAAAATCAAAAAAGGAGCGTTCGTTCATTTCCGCGAATCTCCAGACGAATAATTCCAGGGCGTGGCCGTGGGGCCAGATCTCAATACCACTTGCGAAACCCCTTGATGCAAAACCACTTGTGAAGACCGTTGAGGTGTTCTTGCGAGCCAGACTGGAGAATGATCCAACGCGGCCTGCTCATTTTTCGGGGGCAGACTGTCACGGACATCATTCATCGGAAACAGCTTTCCAGGGCATTCCGTCGCCTTCACGTCACCATGTCCCACAACTTTGCTTTCCACAATTCCATATTCTTGCTTCAGGGTCCCGACCAGCTGTTTAATCGCACGGGTCTGGGACTCTGTTGGCGGTTCGTTTTCAAAATTTCCAATCAGGACAATGCCGATTCCCCGCTGGTTGTATTCCGAGACTCCAGCATGTGCTCCTTGCAATTGCTGCCGCCAGCGAAACGTCGGTTCAATCTCACCATCGGTCATCCCATTTCCATTACCAATCACGAAATGATAACCGATTCCCAGCCAGTGATTTCCGCTTTTGTCTTTCCGCTTTAAATGTTCTTCATGAATACTTTCAACGCTACCAGTGCTGGCCGCCGTATGATGCAGCACGATCGAAGTCCAGTCTCGCGCTTCGGTATCGGGCTTCCAGGGGTTGCTTCGGGTAATGGGTTCAATTGGCTGGTAAGTCGGTGGGACGTATGGCTCGATTGGTTGTTGAGGGATCACAGGTACGGGCCGCATCGGTGGGGCGATCGATGTCGTTGGAGGCACCACGGTCTGCTGGTAACAACCCGCACAACCAACGCCAATCACGACCATCCATGCCCACCACACAACTCGACAGGTGTTTCCCCTGACAAGACGAGCTTCACAATTGGTCAACGCGTGCATCATGCTGCGATTCATACCCAGTCCATGGGATTATTCGGCCCACCGTGACAAGTCAGCCGCGGCGGAAAGGACTGTAGTTTTCTCATGAATTCATGTCAACGTAGAGTATTTCTGCAACAGGATTTCAGGCGGCAATCGACCACGTGACCCTGTCAAGAAGGGTGGATTTTAACGGCTATAAGGCCAGTTGAGGGGGCATTAGAGTCAACGCAGCTTTTGCTCCCTCTGTATTTGTCACCATACACCCGACTTTCGGGGGTTTTCAATCACCGATCCGAATTCTTTCAAGTTATCGTCGGAAAAGTGTTTGGTCGGGTGGGATGTCGCCGCATTACTGGCGGGGCTTGGGGCTAACCGGGCTCCCCACAGCTGTCCGGATCAGGGTGAGATCAAACGGGGGTCCCTGGATTTCCAGCCACTCTTGTTGCGAGTCAGCTTTGTGGGGTGAGTCAGGTTTTTTGCTCCAGACCATACTTGCCCGGCAGCGTCGACTCAATTTCCCGGACCCGCTCGCTTTCTTCGGCGGTCGAGACGCGAACGGAGAGTTGATGTCGGAGTTTCTGGGAATGGGGACGAGACAACTGCGGAATTTTCTGGACTTCGGAGGAAACGGAGTCGAGATTGAATACTTCCAGGATTGGCGGCAGCAATGCCAGACCCATCAAGCCACCCGGTCGGGTTCTTGTCGTCAGGACGGCAGGATTGGTCAGCGGTAATTCTGACGACCTGATCTGACGACCTGAAAAGGTTTTGCACCGTCCCGATTCCTTCCAGCGGCCAACGGACCTCGTGGCAATTCAAAGCGATCGTCCGTTCCCCGCGAGCGAAACGCCCCGTTTTTTGCGTCTTTCGAAAATTTTCGCTAAAATTAGAAATTTTCGTAGATTTTTGACAGAAAACAGTCCAGAACGTCGCATTGAGATTTGTAGGGGAAAAACGGCCCCCATCAAACAGCCAGTTAGTGACGAAGTTTTTCACCGTACAAGTTTTTCACTGTACAAGTTGTTGCGTACCTGGTGCGGTGAAACAGAAAGGTTAAATCCACCATGAGCCATTCCGACAATGACGACTTGATCCGCGCTGTCTCACCGTGGCTTGCGACAAGCGAATGTATGCAGGTCCGGAATCTGGGCTGGGAAATTATTGAGGCGACCATCCGATCGCAGGTGCGTAAAATCATCGACCACCAAACCTACTGCAAACCCAGCAGGGCTTAACCGCCGTCGAAATCGCCACCCGAATCAACCGTACCCCGAAACAGGTACACAAGATCATTCACCGCGTAAGATCCAACGTTCAGAATTATTTTCCCAAAAAAAACATTCCCGATGATTCTCGCGATATTCGGAGCCATCACGGTGGCTTTCTGAGGCCAGTGATTGAACGAAACACCACCGCGCACTTTGGTTCACTGACGGACCCAGTGCGCGGTGATGTTTGTCGGTTTCGAAGATGATCACGTAGAAACGGTGATGTCTCCCGTTACGGTATTGCTGTTTGAATAACCGTCATTCACGACGATGCTGAGGCGTCTCGCCGAGAGAACAGGGTTTCCCGCAAGGCAATAGAACCCAAGCGATTGGAGTTGAATCTGGTAATTCGCAATTGAACTCTTGCCACTCAGTGTCAGGCTGGCCGTATGAGTCACCAGATCCTCCGTGAACGTATGCTGCAGCGCAAACTGGTTCCAGAAATCCAAGCGATCACCCCCCTGCCAGTTGGTGAACGAGATCGTGGCTCCAAACAACACAGTACTATCCGCATCCTCCACCTGCAGGGTTGGTGCAATCAACAGTGGTGGTGCCCCTTTGAGGTAATTTGCAGTCCCTGCTAATCCTGACAGTACGGGCGAAACGTTGGTCGTGATGACATTCACATCCCGCGTCACGGTGTTGCTTGAGAGTGGGATTGGTATCGTAGCATCGTAAGCCACGATCGATAATGTTCGTGTTGCGCCTGAGATGGCCGACCCTGAAGCACTGAATAAAACCGATCGTAACGCGACGCGATAGTTCGACACACTGCTTGACCCCGCGAGTGTTAATGTTCCGGTTAAGGGATCGAACGTACTGGTGATACCAAACCGATCAACAAATGAGAGCAGATCATGACCATTAACGTCATTTTGATATCCCGCAGTCACTTGGACTGTGGCGCGGGTCAGGGTATTGCTGTCTGGATCACTCACCGCAATGGTATCTGAGATCGGCTGTGGTGGGAATTCGGGGTGATTCGCCAAATAGACCAGTGGAGTTGATTCAATCCCGAAGAGGACCGGTGGTTGATTTGCCGGAGCCACTTTAAAGTTTTGTACTCCCGAATCGGACTGGCCGGTCGGATCGAAGATCGTAAAGGTCGCGGTTCGCGGTGTGTAATCCGGCTCACCCGCGACGTTCCAATAGGTGACGGACCGCAGTGTGGTCTGGTAATTTGCTGCCGATGTATACCCGGTGATGGTCAAAACGGCCGAGGTCTGATCACCACTGAGGACAAACGAATGCTGCAAAGCAAAGGAATTGCTGAACTCGAAACGATCACCAGGCTTCAGATTCGTCAAATTCACCGTTGCACTCGCCAGATTCAGGCGATTGGGCTGGGTGACGACGAGGGAATTGGCAATGGGGACTTTATTACCAAGTTGAACAAACGTGGTTGTTCCGCCTAATCCGCTCAGTGTTGGCGGTGCGACACTCAGCGTCAAGCTAACGTTTCGCGTCACGGTATTGCTTGCCAACGGAGTTGGCAACGTATCGTCATACGCAGTAATCGATAAGGTGCGTGTGGTTCCCGTCGTACCCGGACCCGATGTGCTGAATGTGATGGACTGAATCGCCGCTCGATAGTTCGAGACGCTGCTGATCCCAGAAAGCGTCAATGTTCCTGTCACGGCATCGAACAGACCACTGATCCCAAACCGAGCAGTGAATGTCAGCAGATCATGGCTGTTCAAGTCATTCTGATATCCTGAGGTCACTTGAACAATCGCACTGGTCAGATTGTCGCTGTCAGGGTCTGTGACTTGCAGTGTCGCCGAAATTGGCTGTGGCGGGAACGAAGGATAGTTTGCGACGTAATTGATGGGTGTTGCCTCGATATTAAATAATTGCGGCGGCTGACTTACCAGCGTCACAGCAATCGTCTGGGTTCCACTCCCCGAATTCGCGAAAACATCAAACGCGGTGAATGTCGCGATCCGCAGCGCGGTGCTCGGGATACTGGCGACATTCCAGACCAGGATCGAACGGAGCGTCGTTTGATAGTTGGCTGGCGTATCCACACCGGTCAGTGTCAAGGTGGCGGTTTGATTTGGGATGTCCTCAACATACGTATGTTGCAATGCAAATTGATTGTCAAAACTAAACCGATCGCCGAGTTGCACGTTAGAAAAGACAATCGTTGCACTGGCAATATTCTGGCCGAGATTTCCCGTGACTACGATCGTCGGAGCAACCGCAACCGGACTACCTCCTTGTGTATAAGTCACGACATTACCCAAGCCACTGAGAACTACCTGCGCAATGTTCGTGAGCGAGAAGTTGAATGAAGCTGCTCCGCGAGTCGCTGCTGTCACGTCATAGGATCCGGCAAGCCCATTCGCCGTTGCGATCACGCTCGCCTGACTTGTATTAATGGAGCTTGAGGAACTCGATAAGGTGGCTGATGCACCGATTAACGGTACGTTGAAGTTGATCACTCCCCCATTCACCGGTTC
>CAMBQP010000257.1 GCA_945869955.1 Schlesneria paludicola DSM 18645 | reverse complement strand
GTTCCCAGGAATCCCAACGCCATCACCGAGAGACCACAAAACAATCCCTCGATCGAAAGCGCCGGTGGGTGTTCGTGATCGAATGCGCGTTGACCAGCGAGTCCTCCCAGGACTGCGTAGACGGCGCCGCTCAAACCCATCACCCCATGACCACCCGCTAATTCCAGCAAATTAGGGATACTGATTGCAGAAAATAGGAAGCACGCCATGCGAAACCGCCCCCAAAGTCGCTCTAATATTCTGCCAAAATAGAGTAGCCCCAGAGCAGAGAGCAACAAATGGGACAGATGATGGTGATGAAATGCGGTCAAAGGGACGCGCCACCATTCCCCATTCCAGAGTTCGAAGGGGCCCTGGATTTCCGACTCGCGAGTTCTTCGAACCCCCTCGTGCGGTTCCGATCGATGTTGCGTCTGAATCGCCCCCCAATCTCGCTGTATTTCGTCAAATCGTCGGTGCTCAGCGGTCGCTTGAAATGCACAACTGGCGTACAAAACGACGGCAATAATCAGCGTTTCCAGCGTGACCGGAGTCCGGCGAATCCAATCCAGTTCCAATTGAAAGCTCCTTCCCGAAATGCGTTTTGGATCTGTCTGCGATGATTCTACCAGTCGGATCCCCTTGAAACATGGCAACCCACGTGAATCCTGGCTGCTCGGCGATAATTTTCACAACGGCGAATTTCCGCCCCGCATTCTCTCTGCCGAGCATGGCTGAATATTGATCGCTTTGTTGTTGCCCGCTGTCCAGCAGGCTCGCGAAGCGGCTCGCCGCACGCAGTGCAAAAACAATCTGAAGCAGCTTGGTCTGGCGATGCACAATTACGAATCGACGTTTGGCCAGTTCCCCATGGCTGCGGTCTGGAATGTTGACGCATCGGTGACCAACTTGACCTCTGGTCAAAGCTGGGGAACGCCGCTACTGTCATTCATGGATCAAGCGTCGATTTTCAACGACTTCGATAACACTCAGCCGATCTGGTCGGGTGCACAGAATCTGAATCTGATTGCCACGAACCTGCCTGCGTTCGTTTGTCCCTCGACTCCCAGTATTCCCAAGCCGACGACGACGTGGAGTGCTGCCACACAGGCTCTCGGGGGGAGTTTAAATTGCGGGGTGACTCCTGCCAACGCCATCACCGCCACTTGGGGCCGTGCGGACTATATCGTCAACACCGACATCCGCAGCCCGCTGTCAAGCAATGTGCTTTCGATGCAAGCTGGCTGTGCAGCGACTTCGGGACGACATGCGTTTTTCTACATGGGCGACAAGAATGCGAATGCCGTCCTGGGGGCTCCCTTAAAGTGGTGTTGCGCGGATTGATGAGAAGTGGATGAACGGACAAGAGAACTGACGCGTCTTTGGATGTCGGGGGTGAGTAGTTGCTGGAATTCAAATGGGTCGAGCAATTCTTATCAGGCGAAGAAGACCGACTGGAGGGGAGATACGCAAATGTCCGCTCGCCATTTATGAAAATCCAAGTCGAAGAACACCAAGAACTGGATCTCGGGGAAATCGAACTGAAAACCGATGCGGAAACGCGGAAGTCAGCGGTCCCGAAATGACCTCGCCCCCATTTGATTGGGTCGACCAGCACCGCGCCAGTCGACCCAATCAAATGGGGGCGAAAATCATCCCAGGGCCAGGACTCGGAACCCGTCCGTCTTGATCAGGTTCCGAGGTCAATCGTGCGATCACAGAAACTGGTTGATGATATTTTCCAGTAATTCCTGACGACCGGATTCATTCGGTGTGAGTTCGTTCTTGCCCAACACGTATTTTTCCAGCGAGGCGAAATCCGCCTTGCCGGATTCAATGTCGGCACCGATCCCCGTATCAAAACTGCGATAGCGATTTTTGACAAAGTCTTTGAGAGCCCCATCTTTGCGAATCGCAGCGGCAATTTTGGTTCCTCGGGCAAACGCATCGATCGCACCGATGTGTGCGTGGAACAGGTCGACCGGTTCAAAGCTTTCACGGCGGACCTTGGCATCAAAGTTCACTCCACCAGGAGCCAACCCCCCCTGCTCCAGGATGACGAGCATACATTGTGTTGCCAGGTAGATGTCGGTTGGGAATTGATCCGTATCCCAACCCAGCAGCAGGTCTCCGGTATTGGCGTCGATGCTTCCCAATGCCCCTTGAATCCGGGCGTATTCCAATTCATGCATCATCGTGTGACCTGCCAGGGTGGCATGGTTCGTTTCAATATTCAGTTTGACGTGACCCATCAGGCCGTTAGCGCGACAGAAATTCAGGCAGGTTGCCACATCAAAATCATATTGATGCTTGGTTGGCTCTTTCGGTTTCGGCTCGAAGAGGAACTGCCCCTTGAAACCAATTGTCTTGGCGTAGTCGACCGCCATGTGCATGAACTTGGCAAGATGGTCGAGTTCTCGTTTCATGTCGGTGTTGTACAGATTGTGGTATCCCTCACGGCCCCCCCAGAAAACGTAGTTTTCTCCACCCAGTTCCAGGGTGACTTCCAACGCTTTTTTCACTTGGGCCGCCGCGAAGGCAAACACGTCGGCGTTACAGGTGGTTGCCGCACCATGCATATACCGTGGGTGAGAGAACATGTTCGCTGTTCCCCACAGCAGTTTGATTCCCGTTCGTTCCTGAGCCCCTTTTAGTGCTTTTACGACCGTATCCAGATTTTTATTGGTCTGGGCGAGTGTATCCGCTTCGGGAGCGACATCGCGGTCATGGAATGCGTAAAACGGACAGCCCAGCTTTTCGATGAATTCGAAGGCCGCATCGACTCGTTTGACCGCGTTTTCGACCGAATTTGAACCATCGTCCCAAGGACGCAGCAAGGTTGCCGAACCGAACGGATCCGTGCCGGTCCCGCGGAATGTGTGCCAGTAGCAGACGGTATACCGCAGCAGATCTTTGAGCTTTTTCCCTTCGACGACTTCTTCCGGGTTGTAGTGTCGGTAGGCCAGCGGATTTTTGCTGGTCGGGCCTTCGTATTGAATCTTGGGAACGTCAGGAAAATATGCCATTTTCAAATTGCCTGTTCAAAGTGAGTCGGTTGAAAAAATGATCATTCGGAGGATCGCCGTGGCCGAATTGTAACGGGGACCAAACCGAATCGCCAAGGTAACCGTTCGTGGTCCAAGAGCAGAGGAAGGGGCAAGTTTTCCTCGCGGTCATCAATCAGGGTGCGTGAGATCATGGCGGGTACACGCAGGCTGCCCGAGTTTATTCGTTTGCTTGATTGATCTGAAGCGGACCTGAATTCGATCCCGCTGCGGAACAATCGTGGCGGTTTCTCGCGGATTTCGGTGACTTTCAGGGTATGGTGGCATTCAGGTTATGATGGCAACCCGCCGGGGTGCTGACTTGGATGCACCGAACATCGAATGTCGCAAGCCCACGATGGATGGCCGCAAGAATTGTCCAGGCGACCGAGCGTTCAATTGCGACTGGAAACAAGGAATATTGTATGCGTCTTGCGATTCAGAACATGGCGATCGTCGCGGCGGCTTTGCTGCTGGCGACTCAGTTGAGCGCGGGGCAAGAACCCGCAAGCAAAGAGGGCGTGGCCATCGACGCCGCCGGCACCTCGGCTGTGTCGACCGTTGAAGCAACGAAAGTTGAAGCGAATAAAGAGGTTCAAGCTCCAACAGAACCGCGTCGAGACGCCCCATCCGAACCAACGACAGGCGGAGGAGATTCTCGTCGAGATCGCGAACCCGCTAAGCCCCCTGTGCGAAATCATGGCCGTGGTGATGGCGATCATGCGGGTCCACCCAACCGTGGTCCCGGTGGCCGGGGTGGTGACTTTGGTCCACCACGCGGTCCCGATTCTTGGGGGCGTGGCGGCGAGATGAGTCCACGTTTCGGGGGACCTGGTCGTGGTGATGGTGGTCATGCGGGTCCACCCAATCGTGGTCCCGGTGGCTGGGGTGGTGACTTTGGTCCACCACGCGGTCCCGATTCATGGGGTCGTGGCGGCGAGATGAGTCCACGTTTCGGGGGTCCTGGTCGTGGGAACGGTGGTCATGCGGGTCCACCCAATCGTGGTCCCGGTGGCTGGGGTGGCGACTTTGGTCTACCACGCGGTCCCGATTCATGGGGTCGTGGCGGCGACAGGGGTCCACGTTTCGGGGGGCCTGGTCGTGGGAATGGTGGTCATGCGGGTCCACCCAATCGGGGTCCCAGTGGCTGGGGTGGCGAATTTGGTCCGCCACGTGGTCCCGATTTTCGCGATCGCCGGCCTGGAGCGAGTCAACCAACGGAGCTCCGGGCTTCAGAAAAGAATGCTGATTCGGACTCATCGAATCGTGATTCGAGAGAGAATTCCGGTGACAGGCCGTCAGCACCCTGAACAAAGTCGTCGGTAGCGCAAACCTGACCTCACCGAAGAAGGGAAGGCGGTGGAATTGGGGACCATGTGGAAACCCCTCCCCCTTTTGAGCCTGTAATCCTCCATCATTGTGGTTTGAAAGTGAAAACGGGGGCCCCAGATCTGGTGGGGGCCTCCTTGCGGTGAGTTCGTTGTCTGTTGGTGGTAAAATTCTGCATGCGTGGTGGAAGAATAGTCAGTCAGTTGCTAAGGGTGGTCTCAGTTGGCGGAATGTTCTGGATGCCGATTCACGAAAAATCTGTCGTGCATTCAACGGATTGTCAGTCGAGACTGAATATTCGGACCCTCACTTTCACTTGGCCATCTCGTCTGGCATACGAATCGCTGTTGATGACTTCGATTGAAGTCGGCTCCTCAGCGTAAGTTGTCTCCCTTTTGGCGAGTCACCTCGAACAGGAGATTGAGAAGAAGGCCTGACAGGCTGCCAGCGGGGATATGAATGACTCGTCGGTCTGTGCGGAATTCTTGGGATTTACGATCACCCGCAGATTCCTGTTGAAGACTTGTTTTGCCCATGCTCAGATGAACCAGTTTGAGGAGTTTCCGTGGCCATCATCCAGAATTAGAAAGCCCCAATGATCGTTATGCCGCTGGACTTGATTCCGCTCTGGTGTTTTTTTCCCCTCTTGTTTGTCAGTGGGATTCTTTCCATCGAGCTGGCGTATTGTTTCGGAAAATGGAGACGCATCAGGTCGGTGGATGAAAAAGATTCCTCGATCGCCGCGATCGTTGGTGCTACGCTCGGTCTGCTGGCGTTTATGCTAGCATTCACCTTCAGTCTGGCAGCCACTCGGTTTGAAGCCCGCCGTCAAGCGGTATTTGACGAAGCGAATTCCATTGGTACGACCTATTTGCGAGCACGTCTCTTGCCAGAGCCTCAGCGATCAGAGGTTGCCCAAACGCTTCGTCGATATACTGAGATGCGAGTGCAATATGTCGCAGAGCGACGAATTGACGAACTGATCACGCAATCGGAACAACTTCATGAACAGCTCTGGAGTCAAGGAGTGATGGTGGCCGAAAAGGCCCCTGATTCCGTGATGACCGGATTGTTTCTGCAGTCACTCAATGAGACGATCGACTTGCATTCAAAACGAGTATTTGTTGGTTTGCAAAGTCGGATTCCCTTCACCATCTGGCTGGCACTATTCAGCCTGGCGTTGCTTGGCATGTTCTCGGTTGGGTATCAGGCCGGTTTTTCGGAATCGCGCCGTTCACCCGTAACGGCAATGCTGGTCCTCGCTTTTGCGGGTGTGCTGTTTTTAATTATTGACTTAGATCGAGCACAGGAAGGATTGCTACAAGTCAGTCAGCGATCGATGACGGACTTGCAGAGAACGATGCAACCGTAACCGTTGACCAGGCAAGGGGCTCATGATCCCGTGAAAATGAGATTCCCCTGATTTCCCCCGTGCGTTAGTGATCCGATTTCGAGGCACAGATTGTGCTTGCTCTCCTTAATTGCCGTTGTCTACCTCACTTGCATCGGTATAGTTCCGATGCAACGGCTCTCCCGTGAGCAGCGGATTTTACGATCTGCGGTCAGAAAGACGGTTCCGGGGTCATCCACACCGTGAGGCTCGTTCTGAGGATCTGTTTCGCATCCGCTTAGGAATTCATGTGCCATGGCAAAATCAGAAAAATCATCTAAAACGAGCACTTCGGTTAAGACCAGTCCTTCCCTACAGTTACATCCAACGTGTAACGAACTTTCTGCGATGGGAAAGAGTCTGCGCGAAAAGTGTCCGCGGCAAGACCACGCCATTTGGCAAGCCTCGCATACCCGCCCGGATCCGCTCACCTTGATCGAGGAATCGAATCAGGGACGCATTTCCCAACTTGTGCCGATTCGTCATGGTCGGATGTTGCAGTCACCCTTCGCATTTTATCGTGGAGCGGCCTTGAATATGGCTGCCGACTTGGCCACGACGCCGTCCAGTGGGATTCAGGTTCAAGTCTGTGGTGACTGCCATCTGCTGAATTTCGGCTCGTATGCCACCCCGGAACGACGCGTCATCTTCGACATCAATGACCTTGACGAGACGCTTCCTGCCCCTTGGGAATGGGACGTGAAACGGCTGGCCGCCAGTTTTGTGCTGGCCTGCCGCAGCAACGGCTTTCGCGAGGAAATTGCCCGCGATGCAGCGCTCTGTGCGGTGAGATCGTATCGCGAAAATATGGCGAAATACAGTGAAATGCGCGTGCTCGATGTCTGGTATGCGCGCATCGATGCGGAAGAACTGATCCCCACGATTAAGGATCAAGAGGCAAGGAAGCGTTGTCAGGAGCGGCTGGCAAAGGCGCGCGAGCACAGTGTCATGGAACATGAATTCCCGGAACTCGTCACAACTGGCGGCCTCAGTCCTGCCATCAAGGAAAATCCCCCCCTGATCTACCACTGGCATGAAGAGGGGTATGCAGAGCATGAGGCCAATATTCAACGGGCCTTTACGCAGTATCGGGAAACGATGCAGGAAGATCGTCGCCTGCTGCTGGACCGCTTTCAATTCATGGATCTTGCCCTGAAAGTGGTTGGCGTGGGAAGCGTGGGAACGTACTGCGGGGTGATGCTCTTGATGGCCACCCAGCAGGACCCGTTATTCCTGCAGATCAAACAGGCCCGCGCCTCCGTTCTGGAAGCCTATGCGGGGAAAAGCGCACACCCCAATCACGGGCAGCGTGTTGTGCATGGTTGCCGGATGATGCAGTCCGCCAGTGATCTGTTTCTGGGCTGGACCGAAGGGGTCGAGGGGCGGCAATTTTATATTCGTCAGCTTAAAGATATGAAGATCAAGCCGATCGTCGAAGTCTTCACTCCGAGCGTCATGCTACAGTATGCCGAATTATGTGGCCGGACCCTGTCACACGCGCATGCGCGATCCGGCGAGCCAGCCAAGATCAGTGGCTATCTCGGCAAAAGTGATAAATTCGATGAAGCGATTGCCGATTTCTCTCGGGCTTATGCTGACCAGAGCGAACAGGATCATCAAACCCTGTTGAAGGCCGTCCGCGCCGGGAAGTTGGAAGTGTTTGTGGAAGGGGAATAGACCACGGACCAACAGATTCGTAATTCTTTTGCGAATCAGGAGACATTAAGAGTTCCCTCGTCAACATGGGCGGATTTTGAAATTTCCGTGTCGCGAGTTGGAGAGCGCCGCGTTGAATTCTGGTTCGATTTGAGTTCGATCGATGCCGATGGGTCTGTGGTCCTCTTTACCGGTTTCCTCACGGAAGCCACCTGATTACGTGTTTTTACGTAGCCGTAATTTCCGGAAAATCTCGCGGATCTCCGACCGTATTGTTTGACAAATCAAAGTTTATTGATTAGAGTCGACTCATATTTGCTGATTTTTATGCAATGTCTTTTCCGGATTGTTTGCGTCTCAGTACCGTTGAATCGTTGTTTCTATTCAAAATTCCGTTGTTAAAAGCCATCCTGCACTGATGTTTGACTTCGTTCACGAATCCGATGTTGAGTGGAATCGCTGTATGTCAGCATGTAAATCGTGCTTGCGTGTAGAACGTGCTTGCATTTAACTATTTATTTTTTTGTTCTGTTTTCAAAATCTCATTTAAAATCATTGAAAATTTGAGGCGTGCGTCCAGGTGTCATTTGTCGACGCCACTTCTGCAGGGTGGTTGTCAGGGTCTGGTTTTCCTGGAACAGAGCGAGTCAGTGCGTCGCTGACTCTGGTGACTTGCCCTTATGTTTTTGGGCGTAACGGAGTTTTTCGGAGAAGGACACATGAAAAAGCGGAA
>CAMBQP010000256.1 GCA_945869955.1 Schlesneria paludicola DSM 18645 | reverse complement strand
GGTGGCAATTTGATCGGCCGTCAGGTTTGTGCGATGATGAAAATCATCCAGCATCAGATAGACGGTACCAAAATTCGGCGCATTCGCCCCCAGCACGATCGACTGCCCTGCGATTCCTACCGTGTGTTTAACACCGGGTGCCTTCGCTGCCAATTTCTCGACTCGCCGCATCACCTGATTCGTCCGATCCAGCGAGGCGGAATCGGGCAACTGCACATTGACGAGCAGGTATCCCTTATCTTGCGGCGGGATAAATCCGGAAGGCGCGATCTGAAACAGATGATACGTCAGATAAACGAGCCCCACATATCCCAACAGCGCCACGAAACTGCCTCGCAGAAACAGGCTGACCATCCCCACATAGAGATTCGTGGCCACGTCAAAGCCACGATTAAACCAGCGAAAGAATTTTCCCAGCAGAGAATTGATGAGGCTGCACAGCAAATTGGCAACGACGACTCCGATCAACGCCGCAAGCAGGTTCGCTGAAACAAAGGCGAGCACCGGTTGCAACGGGTTTCCTCCCCACTGCTCAAGCCAGGGGCCAAGCACGTACCCCAACCAAGCCCCCCCCAACAACACGATCAGGCGCGGCAAGGCTTCGGTTTGATGGACCGGCACGGGTCCACTCGACGACTCGCCTCCGACTTTCACATGTCGAGGTTTCAGCAGCAGGACCGCCAGAGCAGGACTGAGGGTCAGCGAGTTGAATGCCGAAATCACTGTGGAAATCGCGATCGTCAACGCGAATTGCTGAAAGAAACGCCCGACAATCCCGGTGATGAAAACGCAGGGAATGAAGACCGCACTCAAGACCAATCCCACCGCAATGACCGGCCCGGCGACTTCATCCATCGCTTTGATCGCCGCCTCACGCGGCATCGCCCCCTCTTCAAGGTGCCGCTCGATCGCCTCGACAACCACAATCGCATCGTCAACAACGATTCCGATGGCGAGCACCAGTCCGAACAGTGTCAGCGTATTCAAACTGAAACCAAAAACCGCCATCGCCGCAAACGTTCCGACCACCGCCACAGGAACCGCCACCAGGGGAATCACCGCCGCACGCCAGCCTTGCAGAAACACCAGCACGACCACCGCCACCAGAATCACCGCATCAAACAAGGACTGATAGACTTCGTTCACCGACTCTTTAATGAACGGAGTGGTGTCGTACACAATGTCATAATCAATCCCGCTCCGAAAACCCGCCTTGAGCTCTTCCATCTTCTTTCGCACCTGCTCGGCCGTTCCCAGCGCATTCGAGCCGGGCAACTGGTAGACCGAGAGCGCCACCGAGGGCTGAGAATTCAGCGTACAAAGCTGATCATATCCCAAGGCTCCCAATTCGGTACGCGCGACATCGTGCAAACGGACCAGCGAGCCATCGGGGTCTGTGCGCAAGACGATGTCATCAAATTGTTCGCCTTCCGAGAGACGGCCCAATGTGGTCATCGTGAATTGAAAAACCTGATCTTTCGGAGCAGGGGGTTGACCAATCTGGCCCGCTGCGACCTGAACGTTCTGTTGTTCAATCGCCTGGATCACATCCTGCGTAGTCAGACCACGGATTGCCAGGCGCTCAGGATCGAGCCAGACTCGCATGCTGTAATCCCGCTGCCCCAAAAAGGTGATGTCCCCCACACCGGGCAGTCGGGCAAGTTCATCCCGCAATTGAATGGTGGCGTAATTGCTGAGATAGAGGTTGTCCCGACTGTTATCGGGTGAAAACAAATTCACGATCATCAAAACGCTGGGCGACTTTTTCTTGACGGTCACACCACGCCGCTGGACGAGACTCGGCAATATCGGTTGGGCCAAGGCGACACGATTCTGCACCAGCACCTGTGCCAGATTCAGGTCCGTCCCCTGCCGAAACGTCACCGTCAACGAATAGACTCCATCGTTGGTACACTGGGATGACATATACATCATCCCCTCAACGCCATTCACCTGCTGCTCGATCGGTGCCGCAACCGTATCCGAGACAACCCTGGCATTGGCCCCCGGATAGATCGCCGAAACTTCGACCGTCGGCGGGGTGATGTCCGGATATTGGGTCATTGGCAGCGTGTACAAAGCGATGCAACCACAGAGGATGATTAGAATCGACAACACCGCCGCAAAAATCGGCCGGTCAATAAAAAATCGTGAGAACATGAGGCGTTCTTCAAAAGCGGCAGGAGCGTGGGCGAGCAAACGCCGGAAGCGGAAAACAATCGGAACATTCCGTTCCCGTTAATTTAACAACAATCGGTACGCAATGGATACTCGCCCACCTCGATATCGAAAACGTCCGCATTTTTGCATACTCGTGATGGCTCGTGTTCCTGGGGATGATCCAACGATCTCTCGTTAACCTGAAGGAAATTTGTGTCCAGAATCTCATCCTCGTCGACCGCCCAAACTTCGACCGCTCTGCCCAAGGCTGTCTGGTTGTTGAGCTGGGTCTCCTTCTTCGCCGACGTTTCCGGTGAGATGATCTACCCGTTACTGCCGCTCTATGTGATTGGCGTTCTGGGCTCAAACAAGACCCAGCTCGGTGCGATGGAAGGTGCGGCGGTTTTGATTGTGGCGCTCATGTCAGCCTTCGCGGGCTTCCGCAGTGATCGAAAAGGGAAGGGGGGTGGCCGCGTTCCCTGGATCCGCTGGGGATATGGATTACCCGTGCTGGGAAAAAGCTTGATTGCGGTGGCTCAGGTTTGGCCCATGGTTTTCGGCGGACGATTACTCGACCGTTTCGGCAAGGGACTCCGCGGTGCCCCGCGCGATGCCCTGATTGCCGACGCAGTCACCGCTGAACAGCGTGGCCGAGCGTTTGGCATGCATCGCGCATTTGACACCGCGGGGGCTTTGCTAGGAGTCCTGCTTGCTGCGTTTTTGCTCTGGTGGTTGACAGGATCTCCCCAAAAAGAGGTCGCGAGCGAAGGCTTGGCATTGGCGTCACAAACTCCTCCCTGGATTTATCGCACCATTTTCGGCGTCGGTGCCGCCTTGGGACTGGCATCATTAATCCTGACGTTTCTCGTCGCAGAAACAGCCTCGCCTGCAGAACCGCAACAAAAAACGGCGGCAGGCACATTGGCCACTACCCCGTTCGAGACCTCAAACTCAACATTCAAAACCGGTTTTTTGTCGTTCCCGGCACAGTACTGGGTGATGCTAGTGGTTTTGACTCTCTTCTCACTGGCCAACAGCAGTGACACATTTCTACTACTGCACGCCAGTGATCATGGCTTTTCATCATGGGGTGTTGTCATGTTATATGCCGTTTACAATATCACTTATTCCGCCTTGTCATACCCCGCAGGAGCCCTCAGTGATCGACTGGGGCGATGGCAGATCATGACGGTCGGTTGGCTGCTTTACGCGGCAGTATACGCCGGGTTTGCGCTACTCCCCGTCACGCAGGCCTGGGGACTGTGGCCACTCATGGCACTTTATGGAGTCTACATGGCACTCACCGAAGGAGTCGGCAAGGCGCTGATCGCAGATCACGCCCCGCGGGAATCCCGCGGGGCCGCGATGGGTTTATTCTACGCATTAACGGGGGTCACCACATTCGGTGCCAGCCTGCTTGCTGGGGTCATCTGGGATCACTACGGCTCATCCTCGGCCTTCATGCGGGGAGCCGTTTTTGCACTTCTGGCATTGCTTGCATTGCCCCTTGTCCGCCAGAATTCGAAATAAACCTCATTAAATCACTTCATGAATCGGTTCATTTCCTGGTTCAACCAGGTACTGGGGAACCCCGGATAGGTCGAAGACTCGTACATTCTGCACGTCAATTCCAGCAGCCTTGTACAGCGTCGCAAAGACTTCCTGAAACTTAACCGGACGTGTCTGAGGATGCTCTCCATTCCGGTTGGTCGAGCCGACCGTTTGCCCGGCTTGCAGGCCTCCCCCAGCCAAAACTGCCGTGTTCGCCTGCGGCCAGTGATCCCGACTGTTACTCCCGTTGATTTTCGGAGTCCGACCAAACTCGCCCCAGACCACGACCGAGACATCGCGATCGAGCCCTCGTTCGTGCAGATCAGAAACCAGCGCCGCCAGCCCCTGATCCAGCAGCGGGCATTCCTCACGGCACTTGGGATAATTCATCCCGTCCGAGCCGTGCCAGTCCCAGCGACTGTAATTTAACGATACAAATCGTGCTCCCGCTTCCACCAATCGCCGGGCCACACAGAAGTTTTCAATCATCGGCGGTGCACCATCTCGCTGGAAATCCTCGCGGCTTTGACCATATCGCGCGACCGTACGGGGATCTTCTTTGGATAAATCGAGTGCATCCACCAATTTGGATGTCGTCAAAATCCCCATCGCCTGCTGCGCATAGACATCCATACTTTCCATCTGACCACGCTGATCCGCAGCCCGCTGAAATTTGTCGAGCGATGCCATCAACCGAGTCCGGTCGCGCAGTTTTTCCAGTGTCACCCCTTGCAGCACCATATTGTCCGGGGTGCTGCGGGCTTGTCGTCCCAGCAAGTTGAACGGGGCATGAGCCACCCCAAGAAATCCCCCATCACCAGTTTCTCCCCAAGTCCGATTCCCCGTCTGGTACATCAAGGCAACGTTGGCGGGAATTGCGGGATTCACCTGACCCTGCATCTTCGACACCCACGCACCACCCTGCGGCCATCCACCCGGTGGCTGACGCTCACCTTTCCGCCGACCCGTCATGCATTGATAGGCGTCATGACCACCGTCGGAATCCGAAAGGGATCGGACCAGGATGAACTTGTCCATCATCTGAGCCATGCGGGGAAACATCTCGCTTACCTCAATCCCCGGAACATTCGTCTGAATCGTCTGAAATTCACCACGAATCTCGACAGGAGCCAATGGTTTCGGATCCCACATATCCAAATGAGGTGGTCCGCCGGGGAGGTAAATATTGATAATCGCTTTGTGAGAGTGACCCGAATTGGAAAGCGTTTCTGCCTGAAGGGCCTGAGAAAGATTGATCCCACCCAAGGCCATGCCGCCAACCGTCAAGAAATTCCGTCGCGAAATTCCGTCGCAAAAGCCGCGAGTCGTGGCGGGCTGTTGTCCAAGTATGGTGAGCATCGAAATCTCCTCTTGCAGACGAATCGGTCGGTTTCTCGCAATGACCCCTATCACATATCGTCTAATATCCATGCGTTTGATTGCTACGTCAACTCGATTTGGCAAGATCCTTGCCGAATTCTGCTCGCAAATGGACTTTCTGCGGGTTCCCGCAGTCCCGATCATCATCCCAATCAACAACATCCGCCGAAATCTGTTAAGGTTGTGTCATGTTTCCAGACCCCCCCCCACCCACAACGGACTCGACGGTTGCGCAATCTCTCAAACTGGAGATTCTGCTCGAAGATGGCCCTTTAATCGCCGTCAACAAGCCCGCAGGACTGCTCACTCAAGGGGTTCCCCACGCCCAACCATCGCTCGAGGGACTCGTCAAAGCGTATCTCAAGCAGAAACTGGCAAAACCGGGGAACGTCTATCTCGGTGTTCCCCATCGACTCGATCGACCGGTTTCAGGAATCGTCCTGTTTGCAAAAAATTCCAAGTCCGCCGCGCGACTCGCCGAACAATTTCGTGAACGCTCTATCCGCAAAGTCTATCTCGCCGTCACCGAAACCATGCCACAACCGACCGAAGGGCGGCTGATCGATTGGTTGCTGAAAGATCCCGAAGCCGCCCATGTCACCGTCGTCCCCCCAGAAACGGCACAGGCCCGCCAAGCCATACTTGACTATCAGGTTCTCGCCGTTCACGCGGGACGAGCCTTAGTACAAATCGAATTGCACACCGGACGAATGCATCAAATTCGGGTGCAACTCGCCTCTCGCGGCTGGCATATCCTCAACGATCGTGAGTATGGCGCAAAATTGTTGGGAATCGACGACGCTGCTTATGACCCACAATCGACACCCATCGGACTTCATGCCTGGCGATTGGGCCTCAAACACCCGATCCGCTACGACGCACTGCGGCTCGAAGCCCCGCTCCCCCTTTACTGGCAGGATTACGGTTTCAAGATCCCCTGCGAGTCCTGAAGCCAGACGTAACCGTTCACAGTTCGGGGACGGGCTTATTTTTCCCGCGACAAAGTGAAGATCCGCAAAATCGCTCAAACCATTCACTCATCGTTTTGCCGGGAAAACTGTCCCTGTCCCCCTCACTTCGCTGTGAACGCTTACAGCCAGACTTGCCTCGCCCCCCTCGATTACCACACTTGATGACTCGACTTTCCCTGCCGCTTCGGTTTGAATGACGCTAGCTCGCCGAGTCCTCACACGCTGAAACGGGAACCGCCGTGAAATTCCTGCCACTAAGACTGATTGCTCTTCTCCTCTTCCTGTTCACCCTAGTGATTTCCCCGGCAGTGGCCGTTGCCGAAGAAGCCCACAGTCAAGCGGCCCACAGCGAGGCTCATTCACCGGAAAAACTGGGCGACCTGATGCATGTCGCCGCGATTACGCCGTTCGCACTACTATTGATGTGCATCGCGCTGTTCCCCCTGCTGAACCCGCATTGGTGGGAACATAACCAAAACAAGGGAATGATCGTGGCCCTGCTCGGACTTCCCGTGATCGGCTATCTCTTCACCTTCGGACATCACGGACTCGAAGCGATGGAACATTCGGGTAAAGAATACCTCTCGTTCCTCATCCTGCTCGGATCGCTCTTCATCATCAGCGGCGGGATCTATGTCCGGGGGGCTTTGCATGGTTCGCCGCTGCTCAACACCATGTTCCTCGGATTGGGGGCCTGCCTTGGCAGTTTCATTGGCACCACCGGCGCGTCAATGCTGCTGATCCGGCCGTTATTGCGAGCCAACGCACGTCGCAGCAACGTCGCCCACGTGGTTGTCTTCTTCATCTTCGTCGTCTCGAACTGCGGTGGCCTGTTGACACCACTGGGTGATCCTCCGCTCTATCTCGGCTTTTTGCAGGGCGTTCCGTTCGAATGGACATTCAGACTGGCTCCCCAATGGGCATTCGTCAATGCCACCCTGCTGATCGTATTTTACATCTGGGACAGTCGAGCAATTCATCGTGAAGCAGCAACCCCGGAACAAGAAGAAGCCCTCGAAACCCCGGTGACCCGTGAACCGTTTGGGATTGAAGGACGCCACAACTTCCTGGGTTTGGCAGCCATCGTCGCCATCATCTTCTGCAGTGGACAAGGTTATGGCCGTGAATTCTTCCAGAAAATTCTCCCTGGAAGCGGCGAAACGTGGCCGTTTGGTGTTTCGGAAATGCTGATGGTATTCACGACCCTGATCTGTTACCTGCTCACAACCAAATCAACGCATGAAAAAAATCGCTTCGGACTGGGCCCCATTATCGAAGTGGCCGTTCTGTTCGCGGGAATCTTCATCACGATGATTCCCGCCCTGGCCATTTTGAATGTGAAAGGGAAAACACTCGGTGTCGATTCCCCCGCCGAGTTCTTCTGGGCCTCGGGGTTGTTATCCAGCTTCCTCGATAACGCCCCTACCTACCTGACATTCGCGGTGACCGCCTGCGGTATGTACGGAGTCGATGCCGAGCAACCCCGGTATCTCCTCGATTTTCTCAACCTTCCCGAGGGGGCCACAACCGCGAAAATTCTTGCGGCCATCTCGTGCGGTTCGGTTTTCATGGGTGCCAATACCTACATTGGTAATGGCCCCAACTTCATGGTCAAAGCGATCGCCGAAGAGAACAACGTCAAAATGCCCGGATTCTTCGGCTACATGCTGTATTCCGGCGGAATCCTGATCCCGATCTTTATCATGGTGACGTTTCTCTTTTTTATCTGAAGCCGAGCCGAAGTCTCAAACCAAAACCAAAGCCCAATCCTCAGGACGCGAACTCGTAGCCTTTACGAGGTTCGCGCTTCAGCCATTGATTCGCCTCGTTGTCGCCAACAAAACTTTCGGTCTGCGGATTCCACTGCAATTTTCGACCCAGGCGGATCGAGATATTCGCCAGGTGGCAGGCCGAAACAACGCGGTGCTGTCCGACGACATCCGAGATCGGGTGCTTGCCATGCATGAAGGCTTCAAAAAAGTTCCCCATGTGATCCCCTTGCCGCGCCGTATTTCCTTTGAACAGCTTCGTCACCGCGTCCATCACCGGCGCTTTTAATTTGTCGTCGGCATCCGGCATTTCAATCGGCTTGCCAGTCAACTTCCCCCG
>CAMBQP010000255.1 GCA_945869955.1 Schlesneria paludicola DSM 18645 | reverse complement strand
GGACAAGCAGTGGCACGCCCCCTACGAAAACTTTCCGGCGAGTGCGTCCTGTTCGATCTGACGCAGCTTATTAAGCCGCCGAAGATGTCGTTCTTCGTTTGTAAACTTGGCGCTCACGAAGGCCCGGACCAGTTCGACCGCGACTTCTTCCCCGACGATGCGGGCCCCAATGCAAAGCACATTCATATCGTCGTGCTCGACCCCCTGGTGAGCCGAGTACGTGTCGTGACAGACCCCCGCGCGAATGCCCGGGATCTTGTTCGCCGCAACGCTGATCCCGACGCCGCTGCCGCACAGTAAAATTCCTCGCTCGGCTCGGTGCGCAAGGATTGTTTCCCCGACTTTGCGAGCAAAATCTGGATAATCGACGGAACAGTCCGAGTCGGTTCCGCAGTCGACAACTTCGTGGCCCGCGGCAATCACCACGGCGGCCACACGTTGCTTCAGCGAAAAACCACCATGATCACAGCCGAGAGCAAATCGCATTATGAGGCCGCCAAAGTGTCACAAACAACACGGTTCCAATGTGTCCAGGTCGCCACCTCGCGGGAGGACCCGGCAATCCTTCCTGACTTAAGGAAGATCGCTTTTTCCCATCAGGAACTTGTCGCATTCACGGGCAGCGGCTCGTCCTTCGTTGATTGCCCAGACGATCAGGCTTTGGCCTCGACGACAGTCTCCTGCCGCAAAAACACCACGCACGTTCGTATTAAACTGACCATGAGTCGCTTCATAGTTCGAGCGAGGATCGAGCTTCACACCCAACTGATCCGCCACCGGTGATTCAGGTCCCATGAATCCGAGCGCCAGGAAGACTAGGTCTGCCGGGATTTCTCGTTCCGTACCAGGAATCACTTTGAACGGAGGTGCGGGTTCGGCCTTGGCGATTTTCAACGCCCGGACTTCGCCCCGTTCGTTGGCCAGGAATTCGACCGTGGTTGTGCTGAAGAGCCGTGGATCTTCTCCGAAAATTGCGGCGACTTCGGCGTGGCCATAATCGACCCGGAAAATCCGCGGCCATTGCGGCCAGGGATTGTTGGCGGGGCGTGAGGCGGTTGGTTCAGGAACGATTTCCAAATTGATCAGCCCTTTGCAACCATGCCGCATCGAGGTTCCGATACAGTCGTTCCCCGTATCCCCCCCACCGATCACCACGACGTGCTTCCCTTTGGCGTTGATGAATCGGCCATCGGACAACTGGCTATCCAGCAGGCTCTTGGTATTCCCGTGCAGAAACTCCATCGCCATGTGAATCCCCTTCAAGGATCGACCGGGAATCGGCAGATCGCGGGGTCTCGTGGCACCCGTACAGAGCACAATTGCGTCGAACTGTTCACGCAGGTCCATCGGACTGATGTCACGACCGATTTCGGTCCCCGGCTTGAAATTCACCCCTTCGGTTGCCAGTAGATCGATGCGTCGCTGTACGACATGTTTTTCCAGCTTCATGTTGGGGATGCCATACATCAGCAATCCGCCAATCCGATCAGCTCGCTCAAACACCGTCACTTCGTGCCCCACGCTGTTCAGTTGGGCGGCAGCGGCCAGTCCTGCTGGTCCCGAACCGACAATCGCGACCCGTTTTCCGGTGCGCGTCTGTGGTGGATTCGGCAGGACCCAGCCTTGTTCGAATCCGTGATCGATGATCGAACATTCGATGTTTTTGATCGTTACAGCGGGGTTGGTAATCCCCAGCACACACGAGCCTTCACACGGAGCGGGACAAACTCGCCCGGTAAACTCGGGAAAATTATTCGTCTTATGCAGACGATCGAGCGCTTCGCGCCAGTGTCCCCGGTAGACCAGATCATTCCATTCGGGAATCAGGTTGTTGACCGGGCAACCTGCGGCCATTCCGGCCATCAGAGAGCCGGTATGACAAAAGGGGACCCCACAATCCATGCAGCGCGAACCCTGAGTCCGTAATTCGGTCTCGGGCATGTGCTCGTGAAATTCATTCCAGTTCAGAATTCGCAGTCGCGGATCGATTTCGCTGGGGGTTTGACGCTGAAACTCTTTAAAACCTGTCGGCTTGCCCATTTGAATACCAAAGTTGTTAAACCACGGAAATTAGTTTCGTAATCAGAGTCCGACAAGATCGGACTCGAGCGGAAGGAAATCTGGCGATGACCCGCTTATTTGGAGGCCAGTTCCTTCTGTTGTTCAGCAAGAGCTCGTTTGTAGTCGATCGGCATGACTTTCACGAAACGAGGAAATTCGTCTTCCCAGTTTTGCAGGATGCCGGCAGCAACGGTCGAGCCCGTATATTTGTAGTGCTTGGCGATCAGTTCCTTGATTTCCGCCGCATCATGCGCGGTTTCAATTTTTTCCAAGGCCACCATTTCCAGGTTGCAGTTCGCCAGCAGACGATTGTCCGTGTCATAGACATAGGCAATCCCCCCGGACATTCCTGCGGCAAAGTTGCGTCCCGTGGGGCCAAGAATGATCGCTCGCCCCCCGGTCATGTACTCCAGCCCGTGATCTCCGACCCCTTCAACGACGCAAGAGGCTCCGGAATTTCGGACACAGAAACGTTCTGCAGCACGACCGCGGAAGAAGGCTTCCCCCTCGGTGGCCCCATACAACGCCACATTCCCGATCAGAATGTTCTCTTCGGGCTTGAAGGTCGACGCCGCAGGTGGGTAGACAATGATCCGACCGCCACATAACCCTTTGCCGACAAAATCATTGGCATCCCCTTCGACTTCCAGCGTGATCCCGTGAGCCAGCCAGCCCCCTAAGGTTTGCCCCGCCGAACCCTTGCAGCGAATATGAATCGTATCGTCGGGCAGACCATGCTCGCCCCACTTTTTGGAAACCTCGTGACTGAGGATCGTCCCGAGTGCCCGGTCGATGTTTTGCACTTCAATATACAAGCGGACGGGTCGTTTCGACTGGATCGCCTCTTGGGCTTCGCGAACCAATTCATTGTCACGCTGCAGGTCAATTCCATGCTGCTGCTTGATGGTACAGTAGGTCCCCGCACCAGGATGGGGTTTGGTAGCCGGAGCCAGGATCTTCGAAAGATCCAGATGCTTCAGCTTCCAGTGATTGATCGAATTGTCGTACTCGAGGACTTCCGCGTGTCCGACCATCTCGTTAATCGTGCGGAACCCGAGCGAAGCCATGATTTCGCGTGCTTCTTCGGCGACCATGAACAAGTAATTGATGACGTGCTCAGGCTGTCCTGTAAACATTTTCCGCAGTTCAGGGTCTTGAGTGGCGATCCCGACCGGGCAGGTATTCAGATGACACTTTCGCATCATGATGCAGCCCAGGGTGATCAGCGGTGCCGTGGCAAAACCAAATTCTTCGGCCCCCAGCAGGCAGGCAATTACCACATCACGACCGGTCTTAAGCTGACCATCGGTCTCCAGACGAACGCGGCTTCTCAGATCATTCAGCACCAGCGTCTGATGGGTTTCGGCAATCCCCAATTCCCACGGCATTCCTGCATGTTTGATGCTGGTGAGTGGCGAGGCACCCGTCCCACCGGAATCTCCCGCGATCAGAATCTTATCGGCGTGTCCCTTGGCGACACCCGCTGCAACTGTACCGACACCGACTTCCGAAACCAGCTTGACGCTGACGCGGGCCGAGGGGTTCGAGTTTTTCAGGTCGAAGATGAGTTGTGACAGGTCTTCGATCGAGTAGATATCGTGATGCGGCGGCGGACTGATCAGACCGACACCAGGAGTCGAGTGCCGGGTGGCAGCGATGATCTTGTCGACCTTATGCCCAGGAAGCTCACCCCCCTCGCCCGGTTTCGCTCCTTGAGAAACCTTGATTTGCAGTTCGTCGGCATTGGTGAGATACCAACTGGTGACACCAAACCGACCCGAGGCGACCTGTTTGATCGCGGATCGTTTGGAATCGCCGTTGGCTTGCGGTTGGAAGCGTTTGTAGTCCTCCCCCCCCTCACCGGTGTTGCTTTTGCCGCCGATTCGATTCATCGCGATGGCGAGTGTTTCATGGGCTTCGGCAGAAATCGAACCGTAGCTCATGGCACCGGTACAGAACCGTCGCACGATCGATTCCACCGAATCGACTTCTTCGACGGGAACAGGGGTCAATCCCGCCTTGAACTTCAACATTCCTCGCAGATGACATTCACGCGTCGTCTGCTCATTGACCATCTTGGAAAATTCTTTGTAGGCAGCCTTATCACCCTGACGAGCGGCTCGCTGGATATTGGCAATGTTATGCGGATTCCAGGCGTGCTTTTCACCAGAAGATCGCCAGGAAAACAGGCCGAAGTTCGGTAGCACCGGCAGATTATTTTTATCCCGTGTCGGATAGCCGATCTCATGTCGTCGCCAAGCTTCCTCGCCCAGAATTTCAAAACCGACACCACTGATCCGGCTGGCGGTGCCACGAAAACACTTATTCATGACCTCGTCGCTGATCCCGACCGCTTCGAAAATCTGAGCGCCCTTGTAGCTGGCGAGGGTCGAGATCCCCATCTTTGCCATGACTTTCAGAATTCCCTGCTTGGTCGCTTTGCGGTAGGCGGCGGTAATCTGATCGTGCGTCCATTCTCCTGCCAGCTCACCATCATCCTGCAACTGCCACAGTGCTTCAAAGGCCATGTACGGATTGATGGCGTCTGCCCCGTAACCCGTCAGCAGACAGAAATGATGCACCTCGCGGGCCTCGCCCGTTTCCACGACGATCCCAAGCCTGGTTCGCTCTTCGTTGTGGACCAGGTGATGATGCACGGCCCCGGTTGCCAACAGGGCACTGACGGGCAACCGGTGCGCGCTGGCAAGGCGGTCGGAAAGAATGATCAGACTAAAGCCGTCGGCAATCGCCTGTCGTGCCTCGCCACAAATCCGGTCAAGAGCCCACTTGAGTCCCGCAGATCCCTGCGATTTGGGATAGGTAATGTCAATCGTGCGGGTTTTCCATCCCCGATGATTCAGGTGCTTAAGCGACGCCAGTTCTTCGTTGCTCAGAATCGGATGCGGAACCGAGAGACGATGGCACTGGGCTTCGGTGGAATCGAGCAGATTTCCTTCAGGCCCAATGTAGCATTCCAGCGACATGATCACTTCTTCCCGCGTACTGTCGATCGCGGGATTGGTTACCTGAGCGAACAGCTGCTTGAAGTAGTCATAAACGAGTCGAGGTTGATCGCTCATACAGGCCAATGCCGTATCATCACCCATCGACCCGATCGGATCTTTCTTGGTGAGGATCATCGGTACAAGCATGAACTGCAGAGTTTCTGTCGTGTAGCCAAACGATTGCATGTGCTGCAACAGCTCACTGCCAACCATCCGCTTGGGGGGCTCGGATTTGGGCAGGTCGTTCAGTAGCAACCGTTGCTTGCGCAACCATTCGTTGTAGGGACGGCGACTGGAAAACTCTTTTTTCAGTTCCTCGTCCGGAATCATCCGTCCTTGCTGGAAATCGACCAGGAACATCTTGCCCGGCTGCAGCCGACCCTTGATTTTGACATTGGCGGGATCAATATCCAGCACGCCGACTTCACTCGCCATAATCACACGGTCATCGTGAGTGACATAATAGCGACTGGGCCGCAGGCCATTCCGGTCGAGAGTGGCACCGATGACATTGCCGTCGGTAAAAGAGATCGACGCGGGACCATCCCACGGTTCCTGCAGTGCGGAATGGTATTCGTAGAATGCCCGTTTGTCCTCAGGCATGGAATCATGATTCTGCCACGCTTCCGGCACCATCATCATGACCGCTTCGGGCAAACTGCGGCCCGCCATGACCAGGGTTTCCAGCGCGTTATCGAAATTTCCGGAATCGGAACAATGGGGTTCGATCAGCGGAAAGAGTTTTTTCAGATCTTTCCCAAACAGGTTGCTCTGCATCATCCCCTGACGGGCGAACATCCAGTTCCCATTCCCGCGAACGGTATTAATTTCGCCATTGTGAGCGATATAGCGCTGCGGATGAGCACGGTCCCAGCTGGGGAAAGTGTTGGTCGAAAACCGGCTATGAACCATCGCCAGATGGGACGAGTATTCAGAGTCTTGTAAATCGTTAAAGAAGGGCAGAACCTGTTCCGAGGTGAGCATACCCTTATAAATCAAGACTTTGGACGAGAGTGAACAAATATAGAATTTCAGGGCCTGCGGGAGTGATCCTTCGCGGATTTCATGACTGGCCCGTTTGCGGATGATGAACAGTTGACGTTCAAAATCATCCTGACTGAGGCCAGGAGCCGCCGCCACCAGCAAGTGCTCGAAGACCGGCATGGCATGAATGGCCGACGGACCGATATCGGCTCCAGCCGGGTCATGGGGGACAGGGCGCCATCCCAACAACGTTTGGCCCTGCTCTTGAATCAACCGCTCTACCGTCCCTTTAGCGGAAGTTCGCTGTGCGGGATCGGTCGGGAGAAACACCAGACCGACGCCATACTTCCCTGCGGAGGGAAGCGTCACCTGCAGACTTTGCTGCACCGCGTTCGCGAGAAACTCGTGCGGAATCGCTGTCAGGATCCCCGCACCGTCACCCGTATTCACTTCACAGCCACAGGCCCCTCGATGGGCCATGTGTTTGAGCATTCTTAAGGCATCTTCAACGATCTGCCGCGATTTGACTCCTTTAATATGCGCGACAAAACCGACCCCGCACGAGTCATGCTCGTTCGCCGGATCGTACAGACCTTGAGGCTTGGGGGTGCCGTCAGAAAAAAATAATTCAGGATTTCGCAGGGCCAACAAGTCAGTCATGAGTACAGTTTCTTACTTAATTCAGTTTTTATACAGTTTTTAACGAGCTAGCGAGGAGTGTGCTATCGGAAGAATTACCGGTTCAACAGCAGCGACGGAACCGGCGAGTTGCTTCCGTTCGATCGACGACGAAAAGGTTTGGGGGTTTTGATGGAGCAACTCCAGAAAGCAACTCACGGCAGTGGTAAACGGTTTTGTTTTGCGGTAAACGATATCAAGGCGGCGAACCCAATCAACCTCTTCCAATTCAATGGCAACCAGCGACCCAAATTCAATTTCACGGCGGACCGTCGGGATCGGCAAGAGACTCAGTCCCGAGCCGACTTCGACCGCACGCTTGATATTTTCAATGTTGTCAAACGCGTGAACAACGTTGACGGAAACCTTGGCTTGCTTCAACCAACGATCGATTTCTTGTCGAATCCGCAGCTCGGTTGTGAAGCCGACCAGCGATTCACCGTCAAGCTCGCCCGGCCGAATGCTGGTTCGAGCAGCCAGCCGATGCTCAGGCGAAACGACCACGACAATTTTCTGGTCCTGCCAGGTTTCATATACAAGATCCGGTCGACGCGGGGCAAAGGACATCAGCCCCAGATCGACAGTCTCGTTCAAAACATGATCGAGTACCGCTTCCGGATGGAGATACTGGAGATCAAGAGCCGCATCAGGATAGAGCCGTTCGAACTCTTTGACGTAACAATCCATCTGCAAGAGACCGACGGAATAAATCGAAGCGATCCGAACCGGCCCCACGACTTTGTCCCGGCGCTGAAGAATCCGATCTTCCAGCCGACGATAACCATCGAGCAACTCGCGACAGCCGTCAAAATAGATCCGGCCTTCTGGCGTCAATTGCAGGGGGCGACTCGCCCGATTCAAAAGCTCACAACCAAGCTGCTCTTCCAAACCCTTGATCGTTTCACTCGCCGCAGGCTGTGAAATTCCGTGCGTTTTTGCCGCCTTGGAGAAGCTCCCCTGCTGTGCAACTTCACAAAAAAGTTCAAGGTCACGAAGGTTCATGGATTGGAGATCTGCACTATCTGCAGAAGAAATAATGTTGATTGGCCAGTATCGGTATTCCCGATGCGGCATGATATCCAGTCGATCAACCCATCGTCAACGATCTGCGAACGACTTATCGGAGAAAGCCACAGAATTGCCGGTGACAGAATGCGGGCAAGATCATAACCAATCAGGGGGCAAACGCCGCACTTCCTGAGTTTTAAGACCGTAAGTCCTGACCTGGTAAAAAGAAGAAGCCAGATTGGCTAATCAGTCCCGAGTTTTCATGCCTGAAATTTCAGCCCCGAAATTTCATGGCAGCGGCCACAGCCAACTCGTCACAGCGTTCATTTTCCGGATGTCCGGTATGCCCGCGAACCAGAGTAAAGCGGACTTTGTGACGCACCAGCAATTCGTCCAGTTGCTGCCAAAACTCGACATTCTTGACAGGCTTCCAGGAAGTCCCTTC
>CAMBQP010000254.1 GCA_945869955.1 Schlesneria paludicola DSM 18645 | reverse complement strand
CAGAGCGAGTCCCCGTTTTTCAACAGACTGCCAGGCATTCTTGACAGAAATTTTCTGATTTCCAAGCAAAAACTTCCAAAGCGGAAGAAATCAGCTCAATCCCGACACTTCCCAGCCTTTGCGATAGGTACGACGAATCAGCCTTGCGGCTTCGGGCTTGTTTTTGAACTGCAGCTTGGCGGCATCCCATTCGAGTGTTTCATTCGGGAAGAATGTCGAGACCCCACCCAGCAAGACACTTTCCGTCAGTGGTCCCGCGTAACCAAAGTGGGCTGCGGTGGTCCCGTTGCCACGAACCGCTTCCACGAAGGAATGCCAATGGTTGATATCCTGAAGTTTTGGTCGTGGATAATCCTTGTATTGAGCAACGGGGAGCAGGATTGGCATATCGACATGCGGCAGCAGCAGCGCCCCCTTCTCGCCGATGAAGAGCGAACCTTGGTCCGGCAAAGGCTGATCTTTTAGCCACTTGGCAGTGACCTCGGCGGGTGGTCGCTGGTCCCCATCATACCAGGTGATCGGGACGACCGGGCCAATTGTTTGCGCGGTCTGGGGGAATGTCAGGTGAACCACCGCATTGTTGGCCCAATTATGCGGCGTCGGTGCCGGGCCGGCGGACCGGAGCGTCAGGGGGGCGGTTAATTCCAGTGCTTTGAAGACCGGGTCGAAGATATGGCAACCCATATCACCGAAGGTCCCGGTGCCGAAGTCGAGTCGCTTCCGCCAGTTTCCGGGATGGTAATAGCCATCACCAATGAACGGCCGGGATTCGCAAACCCCCAGCCACTGTTCCCAATCGACATTCGCGGGAACCGGATCTTTGCGGTCTGGGCGCGGCGTTTCGTCTCCCCACTTTTTGCTGCTCCACGAATGGACGCTCTGAACCTTGCCGATGGCCCCTTCCTGGATCAGTTGCACTGCAGAACGATAGGCAGGGTGCGAATGGATCTGGATCCCCATTTGGGTCACGAGTTTTTTCTCGGCGGCCACCTGTGCCAGTCGGCGCGAGTCATACACATCATGCGTGAGGGGTTTTTGGCCATACACATGCAATCCCCGCTGCATCGCGGACATCCCCATCGCGGCATGCATGTGGTCGGGAGTCGAAACATTGACCGAGTCGAGATTGGCGCTCTCTTTGTCGAGCATCTGCCGCCAGTCCTGATAGACCCTCAAATCAGGAAACGCTTTTTTCAGCTCATTCCCCCGGCCCAGATCGACATCGGCGACGCAGATCAACTTGCTTTTGGGGTGGCTGACGATGGAAGTGAGGTCGGCATGGGCCATCCCCGAAGCACCGAAGCTGGCATGGCGAACCACTTCACCCGGTGGTGCCGCGCGCAGGTTGCGAATAAACACCGGAGCCGCAAACGCAGCCAAAGCGGCTTGCTGAAGAAATGAGCGGCGGTTGGTTCTGTGGGAAATCGTCATTGTCGAGCCTTTCTGTCGGGGAACGAGACCGTCAAATTGCAAGCATACCATGCACAAGTGATCGTCAAAACGAAGTATACAAAAGTTTGCCGGCCGGCGTCTGTTTGGCCAGATCCGCGATCATCTGTTTGGTGGCCGCCTCGGCAGCCGCCTCCCACCGCTTGGGTCCGAATTGTTCGGCAAACTCTTTGGATTTGTAGGCAAAATTGATCCCGCGCGAGTTATTCACGATGGCTCCATAGCCATTGGGATGAAAGGCCCCGACGACATCCAGGGCGGCTCCCCCCTGGCTGCCATAGCCTGGGATCAAGAGCGGAACATGCGGCATGACGGCACGCAGTTCGGCCAGTTCACGTGGATAGGTTGCTCCGACCACCGCACCGATGCACCCGTATCCTTCCTCTAACGTTTCCAGCGCCAGTTCTTCGACCATGCGAGCCACATGCTGATAGATCGGCATCCCATTGGCTTGTTGGTCTTGCAGCGAAGCCGAGCCGGGGTTGCTGGTTTTGACCAGGACATAAATCCCCGCTCCCCGTTCTTTCGCCACTTTGACGAACGGTTCCAGGGTATCACGCCCCAGATACGGATTGACGGTCAACGCGTCGGCCCCCCATGGGGCGGCGAGTGGATCAACACCCGCGAGGTAGGCGCGGGCGTAGGCTTCGGCGGTCGTCCCAATATCCCCGCGCTTGGCGTCGCAGATCACGATCAAGCCTTGTTTTCTGGCGTAGCGGATGACGCGACAGAGTGCCAGACAACCATCGGGTCCCAGTTCTTCAAAGAACGCGGACTGCGGTTTGACGGCGGGAACCAGCGGTGCCACCACATCAATCAGCCGGATACAAAATTCCTCGAACGCGGCTGCGGCTTGTGCTGCGGGATCGTCATACAACTCACGGGCGTGAGCCAGCACGTCGGGGGGGAGCTGATCCAGGCGTGGATCGAGGCCGACCAGCACGGGGGTTTGTTTGGCTTCTGCAGCTTCATGCAAGCGGGTGGTGTAATGGTGACTCATGTAAGATCCGCGGGTAATGCAATATGGCGTGGTGTGGTAAAGCAATAAAAAAACGACGGTTCACTTCCAGGCAAACGGTGTTCCCGTCAAACGTTCATAGGCGTCGATATACTTTTCCCTAGTCCGCTGGATGACCTCGTCAGGGAGCGCTGGGGGCGGGCTGTTTTTGTCCCACGAGGTGGTTTCCAGCCAATCCCGTACGAACTGTTTGTCGAAACTGGGCTGGGGTCCCCCGGCCTGATATTGATCTGCCGGCCAGAACCGAGAGCTGTCGGGTGTCAAAACTTCGTCAATCAGGATCACCTGATCATCCACCGCGCCGAATTCAAATTTTGTATCGGCGATGATGATTCCGCGTGTCACCGCGAACTCGGCAGCGGCGGTATAGACCTGCCGGCTGAACATACGCAAGTGTTCTGCCTGTTCGAGGCCGATGATCGCCGACATCCGCTCAAACGAAATGTTTTCGTCATGTCCCGTTTCGGCTTTGGTCGCGGGGGTAAAGATCGGTTCGGCCAGTCGATCACTTTCTCGCAGGCCGGGGGGGAGCGCTAAGCCACAGACGGTCTGGTGCGACCGATATTCTTTCCAGCCAGACCCCGAAAGAAAACCGCGCATCACGCATTCGATCGGAAAGACGTTGGTCTTGCGGACAACCATGCTGCGTCCTTCGAGCAGACTCACATCGGTTCCTGCGGGGAGCGGAACATCGACGGGATTCATGCTGAGCAGGTGATGGGGAACCTGCAGCTTGTCGAACCAGAATCGGCTGATTTGCGTCAGAACTCGACCCTTGTCGGGGATTCCATTCGGGAGAATCCAGTCAAACGCACTGATGCGATCGGTGGCGACAATCAAAAGTCGATCGCCGAAGTCATACACATCGCGAACTTTTCCCCGGAGGGGATTGAGGCCAGCAAGGTGACTTTGTAGCAGCGGGGGTGTTAGTTGCGGTGAGGGCATGACTCGTATTTCCGAAGTTTCCAGGAGGTTGGCAACGAGACTAACAGACGCCGGGCATCTTGAACAACCCGCACGATCGGGATACACTTAGGCTTGTTTTTTTGACTGGATCTCGTGAGTCGTGATTCCGTCATGGACGGGGTCGGTGATGCAGGATTCACGCAGGGAATCAGTGAAATCGGTGGTGGGTCGTGTCATCGACCGCAGCATGAGTGCCAATCCGTGATGAAGGAAGGTCTGGGCCGCAATGGGATTGATTCGCTTTGCTGTCTGCCCGGCCGACCGCTTGTCGGATTGGCCCGAGGTTCATGCCGGTTATTTGACCGGCAGTGATGGCCGCGTCCACGTGACGCGAATTGAGGTCATCGATCACGTGATTGGCTGTCGACGTTCGGCCTCGGATAGCGTCAAGTTTCATGTTTTGTGGCCCGTCAAGGGACTGGGACGGGTGATGATTTCTACCGCGTCTTTGTCGGAACGGGATGAACCATACCTGCTGGCAGTCGAATTAGCGCGAGGGAAACTGGTTCAAGTTCGTAATCAAGTCGCCCAGTGGGAGCTGATCGGATTAAAAGTTCCCGAAGCGTTTGCAGGTCCCTACCGTGCAGCGCATCAGGCATTTTCGCGTGGGGCCGCATCCCAGGGTTCGCCCGAGGCAGCGAGTCTACTGGCGGAAGCGGCCATTGTTTACGCCTGTGAAGCGGCGGACATTCTGGTCCGCGCCTACTCGATGCAGGCTTTAGCGGGTCGCATGCAGCGCTTCGGCACGCTGCCGGTGCTGGTCGGTTGCGAACTGCATGGGGCCGTTCCTGCGGCGGAATCGACCGAGCTGTTCCAGGATCTTTTCAATTCCGCGACGGTGGCCGTCCCCTGGAAAGAGATCGAACCGAGTGAAGGAAAATACAACTGGGACGTGGTGGATCGGCAACTCGACTGGTGTGAAGCCCAGAAAATCATGGTTCGCGGAGGTCCGTTGCTCGACTTGGGGCCGGGGGGATTACCCGACTGGCTGGCCAAGTGGGAGCATGATTATGCCAACCTGCAAAGTTTTGTCTGTGATTTTGTCGAAACCGCGATTTCTCGCTATGTCGGCCGGATCCGCACGTGGGAGATTTGCACGGGCATCAGTACTGGTGGTGCCTTGAGATTGACCGAAGAGAACCGCCTCGTTTTGGCGGCACGCGTTTTCGACGTTGCGCGTCAAGTTGACGAAGAGGCGCAGTTGATCATTCGCATCGATCAACCCTGGAACGACTATCAATCACGAAGTTCGTACCGCTGCACGCCGCTGCAAATGGTGGATGCGTTAATCCGGAGCGGGATTGGTCTGTCTGGTGTTCATCTGGAACTGGCCGTCGGGTATCAGCCGCATGGCTCGGCACGTCGCGATCTGTTGGATTGCTCGCGATGGATTGAAGCCTGGTCGACGCTCGACATCCCGATCTTTGTCACGCTGGTGGCTCCTTCGAGTTCATCCCCTGATTTGGGTGCGACCGCGGGAATTCAGGCCAATGGTCGAGTTTGGGAGGGGCCTTGCGACGAGGATCACCAGGCAGAATGGATCGAACGGATGATCGAACTGCTGATTGCGAAAATGCGGGTGGCAGGACTGTTTCTGCCCAATTTCTCGGATCACGATGCTCATCCCTTCCCTCATTCCGGCCTGATGCGTGCCGACCAAACCTCGAAGCCGCTGGTCGAGCGAATCCTGGCTCAACGTTCCCGCCATCTGCGGAAAATCTGATGAACGCTGATGAACGCTGATAAAAAAATCTGCTGAACTGTAATGAAAAAATCTGATCAGGAGTCTTGTCCGATGCGTGCCCTTGTCACATCCGCTCCCGGTGGCTGGACCAATACTCGGCTGACCGAGGTGGAATTGGTTGCTGGCCGTGCCGAGGAAGTGCTGGTCCAGATTGCCGCCGTCGGCCTCAACCCGGCGGATCACTTTCAGATTGAAGGACGTTATCCGGGGGGGCCCAAGCCGCCATTTATTCCTGGGCGTGACGCCTGTGGTGTGGTCATTCAGGGGGATGCGACCGGAAGCTGGCAACCGGGCGAGCGAGTCGTGGTCTTGCAATCGGCCACCACCAATTTGCGTCAGGGAACGCTATGCGAGCAGCAGTGGATTTCCGCCGAGAATCTCGCTGGTCAGCCAGCAGGTTGGACCACCGTCGAAGCGGCGGCGGCACCGCTGGTCTATCAAACTGCCTGGAAAGGGCTGTTTGATGTGGGAAATTTGCAGCCCGGTCAATCGGTCGTGATTACCGGGGCATCGGGGGGAGTGGGGCTGGCGGCGGTCCAGTTGGCACGGGGAGCGGGTGCCACGGTGGTGGCGCTCTCTCGGTCCGAGGCCAAACGGGATCGACTGTTGGCAGCGGGAGCTCACTTTGTGTTCTCGCCAACTGAAGAGCATTTAAAAGAGCAGATCTTCGCGGCGATTCAGTCGAAAGGGGTTTCGCTGGTCCTGGAAAATGTGGGTGGGCCCTCGCTGGCGACATCCGTTCATTTGCTGGGAATTCATGGGCGGATCAGCGTGGTGGGGTTACTGGCTGGTTTGGAGGGGGTTGTCCCCATTCCCGCCTTGATGTTTAAGCGCGCCTCGATTCACGGAGTTCTGGTGACCGATGACACACCTCAAAAAGCCCAACTCGCCTGGAAGCAGATTGTGGAAATCCTGGATCGAGCGGGATTTCGCCCGGTGATCGATCAGTGTTTTGCCCTCGAATCCGTGGCCGACGCATTCGCGAAATTAAACACCGAAGTCTTCGGTAAAGTGGTTGTGGAAGTGTGAGATCGTAACGATCATTTTTCGCCAAACGCCCGACAGGTCAGAAAATTCACTCTTGGCAGTCGCAAGTTTCTCGGAATAGAATCGCAGGGGACGCTGGTCTCGTATGGTCTCTTCGTACTCGGCGTTGCACCGGTTGGTGATCCCTTCGAAAGGGGCCACGCGATTTATTCTTCAGATCCCTATTGGCCTGATTCGGGGCGAGCCCGCGAAACGCGTTCCCGCATGGCGGCGGTACAGTCGCTGCGACTGGCTTGCATTAGCCTCGTATTGTGGGGAGGGATCGCTTCGATCGGGCGCGCCGATGAATCGCATGCCCGTTATTTCGAACAACTGCGTCAACGAGGTCTGTTCTCACTGGCCGAATCCGACGCGATTTCGCGTCTGGCGGGGGAAAATCTTTCCCTGGCTACCGAAACCGAGTTGACGATCGAGCTTTCCCGGACGTTGGCGGAACATGCTCGGTTTGCCCCGGATGCCGAGCGAGATGAACTTTGGGAGCGGGCACAAAGTCTTGTTCAGGATCTGATCGACCGGGACCGAACCAATCCCCGCTCGATCTTGCTGGCTGGTCAACTCGCCTCGGTCGCAGTCTCGACCGGAGAATGGCTACGTGGTGAAGCCGAGGTTCGTCCATTCGATGCCTCATTGCGGAAACGGGCTCGTTCCGAGTGCAAGACTGCGGTCGAACGACTGCAGGAACTCGAAAAACAGCTGGCCGAACCGGGCCGCGACGCCAGTGTGAAAAAGCCGAGTCCCGGTAGTCCCGCTGGCTACGAACTACGGATACTCTTGCATCAAGTCCGCTGGCAGTTGAGTCAGACCTGGTGTCTGCTGGCGGAACTCGCGTCACCCAATTCTGCCGAACGAACGGCCAACGCGGCGAATGCCGAACAGGTGCTTCGTCGTTTAAAACCGGTGACGGATGAGCCGATACAGTCTCGGACCAAATTGCTGCAGATCACCGCAGCCCGCCTGAAAGGGGATCTGGATCGCGCCGCGCAGGTCCTCAGTAATTTGGAAAAAAGTACCCCGAAGCCCGCTGATTCGGTGCTGGATGAGATCACCGTCGAACGGGTGCGGTTGTTGCTTGAACAGCAGCAGCCGACCGAGGCGGCCGAGTTATTGCTGAAGACGCGCAACCAGCGGCAACGGCTGACGGGGGAACTTTGGTTTTTGCAAACGCGGGCCTTGATCGCCTTGCGGGATATTACCCTGGAAAAACAGCAGGAAACCCTGGCGGAACGTCTGGGTCTGCAGATCACCACCACGATCGAACGCTGCGAAGAACAGGTTGGTGGCTATTGGGGACGACGCTGCCGACAAGCCTGGGATGCGGCACAGACTGCCAGAAAGTATGGGCTGGAGCTGGATACACTGATGCAACAAGCCCGCCTCGATTTTACTTCGGGGCAGATTGAAGCGGCTTTGGCCGAGTATTCCCAGGCCGAGGATGCGGCGCAGAAGAGCGGCCAGACCGATCTGGCTCACGAACTGGGCTTTACCCGCGCTTCGATCCTGCTCGACCAAAAACAATACGAAGCGGCCGCGACCGAATTCTTCCGACTGGCGCAGGAATCTCGTTCGCCAGACAAGGGGGCCAAATCTCATTTGCTCGGCGCCTATGCACTCGGTCGATTTTACGACGAAATGCGAACCTCACCCCGCCGCGAGGCCTATACCGAAGCGCTGGACCGGCATCTGAAAGAGTACGCAACAGACCCAACGGTCAACGAAGCTCGTTTTTTCAAAGGGCAACTGGAAGAGCAGCGGCTGCAGGCGACGCTGGCATTGCCCTTGTATCTTGAGGTGGATCCACGGCATCCCCGCGCGGCGGATGCGGTCTCGGGGGCCGCTCGATGTTATGAAACCATTTTGAGACGGATGATCGAGCGACGTCTACCGACGGCGGATTTTGAACGGGAAGCGATTGACCGGCTGAGTCGACATCTGGCTCAAGCCACGAATTCGGTCGAGACCTGGACTGCGACACAATCGGATGTTGCCCTGCGGCTTTCAGCGATTCTGCTGAGGGCTGCAACGGAATCGTCGC
>CAMBQP010000253.1 GCA_945869955.1 Schlesneria paludicola DSM 18645 | reverse complement strand
CGGAACCGTTTTTGCTTCTGTTTCGCCCGAATTCCCCCGGGCCCCATTCCTCAATCCGTGTCCGACAACAACCGTTGTCGGGCCTCGAGGTAACGGGAAATCGAAAGCGTGGTCGGCTCGTCCAACGGAGATAACTCCCGACATCGCTGCAGTTCGGTGGCAAAATCCCAACAGCACCATTCTGTCAGGTCTGCGGCAATCAGCCCCGCAAATTCTGACCGAGTTTCCAATAACTCACGATAGATTGCGATCACACGGGGTCGAAAAACGTCCGGATTCGCGGTCCCCTGAATCCCCAGGGCCATCACCGCCGCACCACGCTCGGTTCGCTTCCGCTTCGGGTCTGACAGGTAGTTTTGATCAATCCAATCGATCCCTGTGGCTGGCTCCATTTCCAGCTTGGCAACCAGCATCGCCGCCAACCCCAGCGTTTCCTGCCGCCGAGAGGATTGAGCCAATTGGTCGTCAATCCACGATTGAGCGTCGTCACCCCCCGCAATCCCAAGCAGCAGCACCAACAGCGAACGACGATCCCGATTGTCATCATCCGTCAATTGCTCAAGCAGGATTTTGGCATCGAGTCGCGGCTGCAGCGAACGCATCGCGAGATACGGTGAGCGACCGAGTTCCTCATCAGCGGTCTGACGAATCCACGGATCTTCATGGTTTCGATGCCGCCAATGAAATGCAACATGGGTTTCCCAGTCTGCTTCCGTGAATTCCAGGGTTCGTTTCGTGGCGATCACCCGCTTTAACCACTCGTCCTGACCTTCGCCCAGATCCCCCAGCGGACGCCATTGTTTCGACAACGCGCTATGCCCCAAGAGGATCAACCGCGTTTCGTCCGGAGGAAATTGGGGGACCTCTGAGATTCGTAGCGTCAGCAGTTGACCGGGGGTTGCATCCCCTTTCAGGACTTGATCGATGCGAAAAGACAGCGGATCGGGGGTCAAATGAGCCAACACGACCTGATCACAATCAATCAATTTCTGCACAGCCGTTAATCGAGGCCCCTCCGGCCCCAGGCAAGCAGGACAAGCCGCAACACGACCCCAGGAAGTGCTGGTGAATAAGCCCACGATCAACAGAAGACGAGCTCGCCTGAGCAAATGGATCATGGCTGGGGCTTCGCACTCGAGTCGGGCTTCACACTCAATTGATAGAGGGATTTCCCCTCTTTGATCGTCTCGACCACCACGATCTCGTTGATCTCGGTAGGGGGGACCTTGAGTGGATTCTTGTCCAGGATCACCAGGTCTGCCAGTTTTCCTGCTTCAAGAGTCCCCTTCGTGTGCTCTTCCTTGAATTCATAGGCCGCATTGATCGTCACGCTCTTCAGCGCCTCATAAGGCGTGACCCGTTCATCAGGTGCGAGGACGATTCCCGAACGGGTCAGTCGATTCACCACATTCCACATGCCGTAAATCAGGCTGGGGCTGACACCTGCGGGCATATCGTGATGGATCGTCCAGACAACCTGATGCTTGACCATGGAATTCGCAGGACCGACCCAGGGCAGACGCTCGGGACCGACCAACTCGGCGATATAGTCACCCATCGGATAAATCCCACCCGCCGTGAAACTGGCGATACCACCAACAGCTTTAATCCGTTGAATCTGGTCCGGTCGTAAAAATTGGGCATGCTGAAAAATCGGTCGATGATCGGTCATCCCCTGTTTTTTCACCGCATCCTCAATCGCAATCAGTAGCTGCTCGTTCGCTTCATCACCAATCGCGTGACCCGCGATTTGCCGGTTGCTCTTCCAGTACTTCGCGACCGTATCCACCAGCTGCTTTTGAGGATCAACCCGCATCCCGCGATAGTCGAGGGTGGTCACACCCGGTGGATTTTTGGTGAAGGGACTCGACATGAACGAGGTATCAATACTGCCGTCCAGCCAGAATTTGATTCCCCCCAGCCGAACTCGATGCAGATACCGCTGCTGCAGGTCCGGTCGTGTCGCCAACAGGCGGTTGGCATCGTCCGATTCGGGCGTGGCATACTTTCTGGCAACTTGATATCCGGCATCGATCACCGCGTTACTGACCGCCGCTTTGGCAAAAACCACGAGATCAATCGGAAGTAACTGCTCATCGATGATCGTCCGGGCAATCTCGATATCGTCGCCGCTCAGTCCAAGTCCCATTTCACAAGCGGTCGTTTGACCATTTTCGACCCAAAGGTCCACCGCTTTCGCCACCCCCTTTCGAATCTGTGCCGGGGTCAGACCAGATCGCGTTGCGAGAATTCCCATCAGGGCAGATTCCGCCACATGCCCGTCAAGCTCACGAGATCCCGACTTCCGAAAATAGACCCCTCCTTCCGGATCCGGGGTCTCGGCGGTGATTTTCAATTCGTCAATCAATCCCGAATTGATGACACCATGATGACCGGAACCGTCCGAGATCAGGATCGAGCGACTCGGGCTGACCGAGTCGAGTTCTTCCCGGGTGGGATGGCGTTTCTCGGCCAGTTGTTCCGCCCGATACCCCATCCCCACCAGCCGATCACCCTCGTTCAGCGTCTCCGCATGAGTTTTTAATCGGGTCAACAATTCGGCAATGTTTTTCACCCCCACCAGGTCGGCGTCGAGCAGCGTATGCGAGGCCAGCACGAGATGCCCGTGGGCATCAATGAATCCGGGCAACAACGTTTTTCCAGCCAGATCGACGGTGATTGTCGCCGGCCCCTGAAAGACTTTGGCACCCGCAGCCGTCCCCGCATGCAGGATTTTCCCTTCTTTGATCGCGAGTTGTTCAACGTAGGTTGGTTGATCGCCCCGCATGGTGAGAATATCACCATTGAAATAGAGGATGTCAGCAGTCTGTGCCGACACCTGCGAGATAAACACCTGCGACACCAATAACGGCAACACAAACGTGATCGACAGCAGAGCGGACTGCTTCAGTGATTTTTTCATCAGAGCGCCTTAGATCTTTCTGGAATGGATCTTTCCTGATTGACATCAGCCGAAAATTTGAGTGGTCGACAGTCTAGTTTGAGCATCCTCCGCTTTTCAATAATCCTCATGATCTCACCCCTGGTTTTTTCCGCAGCAACGGGATTGCGCTTATCTCACGTGGTTCCGGCATTCCTGCCGGATCCGAAACAGCCGGTTTTTTCCCGCAGCAACGGGATTGCGTTTGATTCCACATTGCAGGGAGGGGAAACATCCAACATAATTTGATCACGACCGTTTGCAGCTGTCGTTGCCGCTGGTTATCCCGCCTGTTCTGCGACTGATTGAATAATCCTATGATGGCACACTGCCGATTGTTGATGTTCTGTGGTCTCGCCCTGTTGGGACTGCTCGTTCCCGGATTTCCCCATCGGCCACTCGCCACGGCCCAAGACGCCGCACCAGTCGCCTCACCCCTCATGGTTCGCTTCACCAACGAGGCGCTCACGTTTACCGCCGCACACTGCGCCAAATGCCATTCCGACCAAGAACCCAAAGCCGACCTGAACGTCACCCTCGATCGCGACCTAGACTCGGTAACCAAACGTCGAGCCGTCTGGGAGAATATCGTCGAGATGGTTTCCAACGGCCAGATGCCACCACCGGAAGAGCCACGGCCTGACCAGGATGCGATCGATAAGTTTGTCGCAGTCGTCAACGCTGTTTTTGAAGAAGCCGATCGGCATGCCAAACCGGATCCCGGTCGAGTCACCGTTCGGCGATTGAATCGGACCGAGTACAACAACACGATTCGCGATCTGATGTGGATCGATTTCAACGCCGCCGAAGATTTTCCTTCGGATGATATCGGACACGGATTCGATAACATTGGTGACGTGTTAACCATGTCCCCCGTTCTGATGGAACGATACCTTTCCGCAGCCGAATCGATTGTCCAAAAAGCCATTCTCGTCGGTGATCCACCCAAACCACCCAAACGGCGATCGGTCGCCACGTTTTTGAAAACGACCCGGAAAGAGGCGTTCGAAGTCCCCTTTCGCACACTGGATGCCGTCGGCAAACTCTCGATCAGCCACAAACTGACCGCCGAAGGGGAATACAAATTCCGTTTTCACGGCTGGGGCCGTCAACGTGGCGACGAACCGGTCAAAGTCGTCTTCCAAATTGATGGGAATGAAATCCAAACGATGGAAGTGAAGGGGACGAGCAGCGAGAAAGGGATCATCGAGATTCCCCCCGTGAAACTGACTCAAGGTGAACACCAGATCGCCGTTTCGTTTCTCAACGAATTTACCGATCCCGCCGCAGAAAAACCGGAAGAAGCAACCCGAGCCCTCTTCGTCGAATGGTTTGAATTTGAAGGGCCGCTCGACATGGTCCCCCCTTCGCACAAGCGGTTACTCGCGTGCTCGGCCGAAGCCAGCCAACCGGATCAAGCCCGCGAAATTCTGCAACGGTTCATTTCCCGTGCCTACCGTCGCCCCGCAATCACGGCCGAAGTCGATCGACTCGTCGCAGTCGTGACCCGATCCCTGGCCGAAGGGGTCTCATGGGAAGTCTCGATGCAGCGAGCGATGTTAACGACGCTGGTTTCCCCCAAATTCCTGTTTCGCCTGGAACTGGATGACCGGCCAGAAAGCCCTGATTCCCGGCCCCTCGACGAGTTTCAGCTCGCCTCACGAATCTCGTATTTCCTGTGGAGCTCCATGCCCGATGAGGAATTATTGGCCCTCGCCAGCAAGGGTGAGCTCACCCCCAATCTCGACGCACAAGTCCGCAGAATGCTGGCCGACCCCAAGTCGAATTCCTTGATCGATAACTTTGCCATGCAGTGGCTGCAGCTAAAACGATTGAAAACCGTCACCCCCGATCCAAACCTCTTCCCCACATTCAACGAGCCTCTACGGGCAGCCATGCTGAAAGAGACCGAACTCTTTTTTGAAGCGATGATTCGAGAAGATCGCAGCATCGTCGACCTGGTCGCGGCCGACTTCACCTACCTCAATGGACCACTCGCTCAACACTATGGCCTCGCACACCTGTTATCCCAGCCCACGGAAGAAGCCAATCGCGGGCGGCGACGCGGTGGACCGAATCGCGACTTTGAACGAGTCACCCTGCCCGACGGACTGCGAGGGGGATTATTGACCCAAGCCAGTATTTTGACGGTCACCTCGAATCCGACGCGGACCTCCCCCGTCAAACGAGGCCGCTGGATTCTCGAACAGATTCTCGGAGCACCTCCCCCACCACCCCCATCGAACGTGCCTGAACTGGCGGAAGGGGACAAAGCCCAATTGACCGGTTCGCTGCGGCAACGGATGGAGCAGCACCGGGCTAACCCCGCCTGCGCCAATTGTCACGCCAAGATGGACCCGCTCGGCTTTGCCTTCGAAAACTATAATGCAATCGGTGGATTCCGCGAAAAGGATGGCGAGTTTCCGATCGAAGCGGGTGGGATGCTCCCAGGAGGCAAGGCGTTTCAAGGGCCGGTCGAGTTAAAGTCGATCCTAAAAGAACAACGCGTCAAAGTGGGACGAAATTTGACCGAAAAACTGATGATTTATGGCTTAGGCCGAGGTCTCGAGTACTACGACCGCCGCTCGGTGCAGAAAATTCAGGAAGAACTCGAAAAAAACGATTACAAATTCTCGACATTGGCCGTAGAAATTGTCAAAAGCGATCCCTTTCGACTGCGACGGGGAACAGAATAATAGCGGAATCGACAGAACAGCAGGATCGATACAGAGTCGCAGCGAACACGAAGTTCCTGACAATGACCGATTCTGCAAAAGGATGAGAGACGAAATGGGGATCAACGCTGTAGGCCTGCCGTTTAAGGTCCCCTGACGAATACAGATGAATGTGGATGAATACAGAAGAATCCAGCTGAATACAGATTGTTAGCACCGACTTACCAAGTGGAAACGAGGACGATCATGAGCCGAAATCCGATTTCTCGCCGTACCGTGCTGCAGGGATTGAGTACCGCCATCGCTTTGCCCTGGCTGGAAGCGATGGGACCGATGGCCGCATGGGCCGAGGAGTCATCCTCTTCCACCAAAACCGCCCCGAACCGCATGGCGTTTCTGTATGTTCCAAACGGCAAGAATATGGCCGACTGGACCCCAACCACCGAAGGTTCGGGATTCGAGCTCACGCCGATCCTGGCACCACTCGCACCCGTCAAAGACGATATTCTTGTCCTGACAGGCCTGACGGCTGATGGGGCGCGAGCCCACGGTGACGGGGGAGGAGATCACGCGCGGGCTCTGGCCTCGTTCCTGACCGGGGCACATCCGGTCAAAACCGACGGCACCGACATTCGCAATGGAATCTCGGTCGACCAGGTCGCCGCATCCCGCATCGGAGACCAGACGCGTCTGGCGTCCCTTGAAATTGGCTGCGAAGCCGGCGCGATGGCGGGCAACTGCGACTCCGGCTACAGCTGCGTTTATTCATCCACCATGGCCTGGCGTTCCGCCACCCAGCCGATGCCGAAAGAGGTCAATCCCAAGCTGGTCTTCGAACGATTGTTCGGAGCGGGTGCCGGGGCGGACCGAGTCAAGCGGGATCAGTTGCGTCAAAGCGTGCTGGATTTTGTTCGAGAAGATACCAAGGATCTGACTGGCAAGCTCGGCAAAACGGATCAGCGGAAGCTGGACGAGTATTTCAGTTCGATCCGCGATATCGAGCAACGGATCGCACGCTCGGCATCGCTTCCCGAAGTGAAAACCCCGGATTTCCCGGTCCCTGCGGGAATTCCCGGAGATTTCCAGGAACATATCCGGTTGATGTGCGATCTGATGGTTCTGGCCTTCCAGTCGGACCTCACCCGTGTCTGTTCGTTCGTGCTGACGAATGAAGGGAGCAACCGAGCCTATCCATTCATCGGCGTCCCCGAAGGGCACCACGAGCTCTCGCACCACGGCAACGACGTGAAGAAGAAAGAAAAAATCCGGGACATCAACACGTTCCACGTCACGCAGTTGTCATACCTGCTGCAAAAATTGAAAGCGATTCCCGAAGGAGAAGGGACGCTGCTGGACAACTGCCTGATCGCCTATGGCAGCGCCAACTCGGACGGCAACGCCCACAACCACGACGATTTGCCGGTCCTGCTGGCAGGTCACGGCGGAGGAACGCTCCGCACCGGTCGGCACCTCAGATACCCAAAAGAGACCCCCGTCAGCAATCTGTGGCTCTCGATGCTGGAACGAATGGATGTGAATGTCCCCTTCCTCGGCGATAGCACCGGAGCACTAACGGGCCTGAATGGGTAATGGCGGTCGATAAAAATAAAACAAACTTGACACAGGGCTCTTGATTTCGGGATCGTCAAACCGAGTTCAATGAGTCTTGTTTTTTTCAATTGTCGTGGTAACTGTCAATCAAAGAGAAATGGGATTGCATCTCTAGCAAGTTCAGAGCCTCGCGATGAATCCGCTTCTTCGCAAGCAATTCAGAAATGCCATCAAGTTGCTGACAGACAGTAGCTTCGACGACTTCGTTGCGTTTCTCTTTTCGACTGCCCACGGAGATGCTTTCACTACGGTGAAACAAAAGCATGACAAGGGCAGCGATGGCGTCTAAAATGGGAATACCATCCTCGCTGCATACGAACCTGAAAGATAGGGTGAAATCCCATTCTGCGTGGATTTTACGCATGTTAAATTCAAAAATTATTGAAACGTATTTTCAATCCAGATCTGTGTCCCCACGGTCGCCAAGTGATTTAGCCAGAAATATGAATGGGAACATAGACCTCTGCACATGCTGGATGATTCACTTTCAGCATCAAAACGTCGTCGTCCGCCATTTCTTTTGTTCGTCGAGCCCAGTCAACTTGTAATTTCATTCGCCTTAACGTTGACGAGTCGTTTTGGACATCGTCGGGGATTACGCTGTACCAGTCGGCTTGACTCTGGTCCAACACCTCAAAAGGACTGTCATCGTCGGATGCCAAAACAAAGATGGCTTCAGAAATGCCAGTCGTCCGGCGGCGTAACATGATTTCATTCGGAAGCACCCTGATGTGTGGGGTTGGCTCTATGATTATCGTGGTATTTCTTATTTTTTTGTCGGGAACACCGTTCGTCTGGACTGTCAAGACCAGCACGTCCCGATCAGAAGTTTTTGGTGTCGCTGATACGGAAAACTTATAGGTACGAACAGTCACCCCACTACCCGAAGTCGTATCTTCGGTGACGCGAGCCAACCGGCACTCGAGTCCCGCGGAGTCGCTACCAGGTTCTGGTGTCAACCCAACGATCCAAGGTGAGGCGGTTGCATCTTCGAGGGTAACCATTTCGACTTCTGTCGCAATTGGACCTCCGAGATCGTGGAATTTCATCCATGTCACTGGCGGAATACTCCAAATCTGCGGGGTCGCTTCTTTGCGCCCGGACAACCTTAGGCGAACTAAGGGCTCGTGCAAAAATAACTTGACCAAATTGGCAT
>CAMBQP010000252.1 GCA_945869955.1 Schlesneria paludicola DSM 18645 | reverse complement strand
TCCTTCTGCAGCATCGCTGCGGGAAGTCCTGCCGAAGGGGAACGAAACAGCTTATAAAGCGAGTGTCCACCCCACGCCGTCTTGATCAAGAGGACCGGCTGATCAAAATGGTTTCCCATCGCGGTCCCGAACTCGAGTTCCACACCCGTACAGTCAGGGGACCCATATCCGATGGTGAGCGGACCTTTTCGATCGAGGAATTTGATGAACACATCGTCGCGGATGACCCACTTGTCGTCCCGCCGCAGATGCGAGAAAAGATCCTGAGTTTTCGCGTTCGTCGCCTGGTAATCCAAGAGTGCGTTGCGAGCCTTCCCCTCCATGTTCGACTGGCCGGCGAGTACAAAAACCTTCACCGTCTTGTCGGCGGCAAGCTTGTCTGCGGCATGCACGGGCGGGGCCGCCAGTAGACATACGGCCAGGAAACCAAATATCAGGCGGATCATGTTAAGCTTTCTTGAATCGCAGATGTGACGCAAGTCGAGTTCTGCGAGCCGTCGGAGAATCTCGTTATCACGGCCGCGATAGCGAACGGATTGCAGTTCCGCCATCCACGCCGTGCCAATCATCTCCGTGATTTCGGACGCTGATTGTGGCTGACGACAAACATAGCAATGGTGATCGTGATCGTAGGCGAAGTGGCCGGGGGCTTCCTGCATTGGGACATCGCACGAGGTGCAACATCCCAATTCAACGTAAAACGGGCCATCAACGTTTTTTGGGTGAGGTTGAATTGGTTCGTTCATTGCAATGTCGACCTTGCTGCATAACGTTCAAATTCACCTTCGGGTGACTCGCCGTCCGTATGGAATCCCTCGATTCGGTACTCGTTGAATCACGATACGCAACGTGTAAGCCATTGTAAACAGGGGAGTGATCTGTGGTTTTGAATCCGGATCCCTTGGAATTGCCTCAATCGCCGAATTCGGCTGCGAACTCTGAATCGATGTCTGGGTCGTTTAATCGCTTTGCTGATCGATTCAAAATGCGATCACCAGAATCTGACAGCTAAACAACCAGGTACGGAACACCGTCAAAGGTATTTGTGTTTCGCAGTGTGAGCATGGCGTCCAGAACAGCCTGATACGTGTTCGGCGACCCCATTCAATAAACCTCATCGTGTGTTCCGACGTTCTGCAGGAGGATCGCCTCGGCACCTTCATGCTCGACGAAATCGAAGATGAGCCTAAGGTCATAACCGACACTACAGGCCCAGGAACCTGCCAGTTCACCTTTAAGTTTGTGTGTTTTCAGTCCCGCTTGAAAGGCATCCTCCATGAGCGCTCCCAACGTCGCTTCCAGCGTCGGGACGACTTCCGGATGTTTCTTCACCAGTCGCCGCGCACCCCTCACGAACGCCGCCGATTGCAAAAGCAGACGGATCATTTCATGATCTCGCGCATCAATTCGCCGGGGGTCGTCGGCAAACATCGCCCTTCCGCAAATTCCTGGCGAGTTTCTTTAATCTCAGCCACAAGTCGAAGGCGAGACGCTTGAGCCAAACGACGATGCAAAATACCAATCAATTCCTCTTGCTCTTCGTGTGACAAATGGTCCGCCGCTTCCAATACCTCGCCAAATTGCAATGCAGTCGCCATGAGATCATCCTCGATTTCCGAAGGAATTGATTGCCGATCAGGAAAGTCGCTGGTGGTCAGTCTCTGTTCACGGTGTTAATAGTACGGCAGATTCAATTGTGTCAGCCATAAACCGCAAACAGAATTTGACTCAGACAGGTTCGCTCCGTCCCCATTCTAGTGGATCCCATTGACTTTTTCGATTGAGTGAGGTGTCAGCCCTCGTTGGCTTTAGGCTGTTCAGCAAGTGCATACTTCTTCATCTTTCGGCTTGAGATGATCTTGACACCATTCTCGATCAGGCACTTTTCAAGGGCCGCCGGAATCTCAGCCATCGAATTGAACGGGAGCCATTTTTCAGGAGTGAGACCATGTGCCTCGTTCCGGTCGATATTGATCACTCCGCTGCCCCAAGCGTGCTTGGGAATGATCTCCCCCTTCTTGACTGCGATGTCATCCGTCCAGAAGCGGACCCTGACTTCCAACATTTTCAGGCCATGCTTCGCGGCTTTCGCTTCAATCGTCACAGGTTTGCTGTTTTTTTTGGCTGGCATCAGGTTCACTCCTCGGGAAAAAATTGCGTAATATTAATCGATTGGGGTATCGCATTTTTCTTGCGCAAGCCGAACGTTCGAATTCACCTTCGGATTACTCGCCGTTCGGGGTGGAAGCCCTTATAAGACAAATGATTATTATACTTGTGCAAGTAAGGACTTGTAACCAATAAACTCGTTCTTCCAATCGCCGTAGACGGCGGTGAGGCCGCATTGAGGGCAGCGGCAACCCAGATACAGCCATTTCACGACCTCGCTGTCGCCGTACAGCGAAACGCCGACCGTGATTTCAAATTGCTCGCCACCACACGGGCACCCGCACTCTTCAGGTGAGGCTTCTTCCAAATAATCAGCGCTATCGCCGATGGGATGTTTCACTTGGCATTGAGAACAGATACGAATCGCCACTCCCTCGTCGTCATCAAGTTCAAGCCGAAACGTTTTCGATCCGCAGGTGCAAATCGCGTCTGCGAAGTGGTGTGCCACGTATTCGTGAAGTTGGCTGTAACGGAGCACTTCGTCGCGAATGTCCGCTTGACTCTCTCCGTAGTCGTATTCGCCACGTTTGTGCAGTGTCATGCCATCCCCTCTCGCTGGACGTTGAAATTCACCGGCAGCGTTACCGCCAACCGTGTTGATTGCCTTGTTCCGGCATTTGAGAAATTACGATACGAAATGAGTAAGCCCGTGTAAACAGGAACTGTGATCTGCGTTTTTAAATCCTGACCCCTTGAAATTGCACTTGAACTCTCTTCCGGAATTAATCGGCCTCAAACTCAGGCCTTGCGAAAGATTCTAAGTAACCGCATTTCTTGCATCGAAATGTGCCAATCGGTATCTGTTTTTCTTCGGAGAATTGCGTACCTGCCCAGAATGATTTTTTAGGTTGCCCCGAAGACCAACGACTCACGATGCGTCCACCGTGAGTATGTTCGAGTACAAACCCTCGTTTCATTTCGCCTTGACATTTCGGACAACGGAAATTTTCTGCGTCAGATGCGTCACAATCCCAGTTTAAAAACGGTTGTGCAACAGACTCGGGATTCAGCGCAGTAACCCATTGAACAAAGGTCTCGTCGAGAACGTTTCCAACAAGCAGCAACGTGATTTTTGATCGTTCCGGACCGGTGCCAAAGAATCCTTCAGCCTCCAACTGCTTGAATCCATCCAGCAAGGCCCGCCAAAGCGGTGCAATCTGTTCCTCGAACACATCCTCATCTGCGAGAAAGTTGTCCTGCAATACAGAGTTGACATCTGCGAGATCTTCCAGAGCCTCAACGGGAAAGAACTCCCAATCACCATATGACCATCGCATATTATGATGAGTGGATGTCGTGTTGTTTTTGGGGTCGACCTCTTGGTTGTAGCGATGGACTGTGGCGGTGAGTCCCTCTTCCGTGTTCGCTGCAGCGTGAGCAAACTGTAGTGAGTCGTCTGTCCAAATTGCGAAAGTGTAAAACGAACGCTCAGGATTTGCCGCGAGCAATTCTGTGAAAGTCTTGCGGAGTCCGTCGCGGACTTTGATTGCGAGACCTTCGTAGTCGATGGATGCCATGTTTTTTCCGATCATGACCAAAATCACCCGTTTGCCGCCAAGAAACTTTCACTTTTTGTTTTGCAGAAACACCCGATCGGCAACTTGGGTACATTTTATTGTTCGTCGCGTTTTGCTGCATGGGACTCAGCAAGAAACTTGTCAGCGATTCGCTTCTGGGTCTGATTAAACTCCGGGTACCATCGATCCCGAATTTCCTGAATTGTCTGCAACGACTCTTCGGTCCCCATGGTCGCCAGCGCTTCAAGTGATCCCAAAATTAGGCTCCAATTGTCAAGATGCATGAACCGGCGAATCAATGGGATGATTTCAGGATGAGTCTCGTCAATGGATACCAAAGCAGCGAGGCAATGGCAGTAAGCCTGTGGCATTCCATCCTGATCAACGTGTGCAGCAGCAATTAGTAATTCAGGAATCGCTTGTTTTGCGTTTTCCTTCATCTTCCAGAGTGAAACGGCAGCGCATTTGACAAGGTAGTGGTCGTCTTGGAGTAGACATTGCCGAAGTACTGGAAGCGCATCGAGAGACGGCTTCCGTTTGCAGTAATTGTCAAAGTAAACGCCTCGATAACGCTTATCGTTTCCACTCATGCATGCCACCAGATCAGCAACCTCGACACGTTTCGGCACCGTTTTCTGGCATTGGCGGCAGGATCCCCCCGTATCGCGATGCACTGCGGGCGGTACAATTTCACCGCATCGGTAACACGTCAGTTGTCGGTCAGTACTCATCGATGTTTTCCGAGCGAAGAACGTTAAAATTCACTGGCAGCGTACTCGTCATCCGTGTTGAATCCCTTGTTCGGTCTTCTTGGAATCACGATACGAAATGGGTAAGCCCTTGTAAACAGCGGCTTTGATCGACTGGTTTGATTCCTGACTCGTTGAATAGCTCTGATCAAATCCCAAGGGACAAAGAGCGATGTGAGCAGGATCAGCGTAAACGCGAATCGGTGGGTATTTTTTTTGATTGTTTATGATTGCGTTAGACCTTCGCCATCGAATGATGAACGCAAACGTCGAGATTCGTCTTCCTGTTCGGGAGTATAAGTCCCTGAGTCATCATCCATCGGGACATACGGTTTCAAGCCTCGCCACTCATAATAGCGGTAATTTGCTTCCGTCCACGAGGGGGCTTCAATCGACCACAACAGTTTCGCGGTGGAGGGAAGTTGTGCAAGAGCGGAGCGGTTGACGATTGGCAAAAAGCTCCAGCATTCACAACCGTCGCTGATAGACATCCAGGCTTGGTGTAACATGTTTTGTCTCCGCCGCCGAAGGTCAAAAATCACTGGCGACGGACTCGCCGTCCGTATTGAATGCCTTGTTGAGTATTCGTTGAATCACGGTACGAAATGGGTGAGCCATTGTAAACAACGGCTGCGATCCGCGGTTTTGAGTCCCGACCTCTTCGGCCGTCTCTGGGCATCGATTTCATCACGGTTTAGAACTGTACGGTCGATGAGTTCGTCAAAGCTCAAACGTGCGATGACACCTCGGGCTGGCACAGGGACGCCGGTTGACGCGATTCTCTTCGAGGCGCGGTTAAACTTTGCGGTCAAACAGTTCGGGTCCAACGAGCGATTCGACCGTTTGACCTGCAGCCAACGGCGTAGGCGGGTCGGTGTTCAGCCGACCTCTTCGGCCGTCTCTGGGCGTTGTTTTTATGTCGGCGTGGCGCGTTGTGTTTGTGTCCCCTTTGCATCGCACGCGTCGATCCGTTTCAGCTTCTCGCCAGGGTCATCCGTTTCGATTTCAGCGCGAATATGCTCAAAAACACGGTTTCCCTTTCCGTGACCGATGTAAAATGTTTCGCCGTTCCGTGGGTTGATCAGTCGGTAGACATATGTCACCAGTTTGTCACAAACCTCCGGTGGAAACGATTGCATCAAGTTAACGTCGCTTGAGCAAACGAACATTCAAATTAACAGGCCGTGTGCTCGCTGTCTGTATTGAATGCCTTGTTCGGCGTTTTTATTTCAGTTGCGGGCTTCTTGGTCTGCGAATAAAGGTATGAAAAGCAGAAATTACTATTTTTTTTGAATTTTTTTTCGTTCGCTAAATGCCGGATTATAGGTCATGATTTGGACTTGTCTCTTTTTCCACAGGTCATTCACTCCATCGCGGCGATCGGAAGAGGCCTGTCGCCGCGATTGAGGTTCTTCTTTCGTCAATCAAAACGCGAAGCGACCTTTCCCGCAGCGTCCCGATTGTGCCGAACGATTCCATTAACGGGCACCGTCCCGATATCCCGTTGAATGATTTGTTCGTCGATCATTCCTCGTCGAAGTTGGAATCGGGCCGAAGACCGTCGAGAAACGCCGCAAACGTAGAAGCAACTTGAATATCCTCTCCGCACTCAACGTCGATCCACGCGACAGACGGCGTATCGCCCTTGCGGTAATCCAACGTGATCCACCAATGTCCATCGCCGGACAACAGTACTTGGTGCGGCGGCAACCCCCATTCCTCCGTCATCAATCCTGTGTCCAAGATGTTTTGTGCGGTACTGATGCTGGGGTCAGTCACGATTCCTGCCATATCGATCAATGGCACGTGGTCTTTCGCCCAAGTCGTCGGTTGCGTCATGGGGAATCCAAAACCGTGCGTGTCTCCGTCATTTTGAACCCGAAGCAAGGCGAGATATTCGGCTGGCAGCTTCACGCCAAGTTGTTCTTCGGCGATCGATACCATCTCATCCGTCAATGGCGGAAGATCGTCGTCGTTCGAACACCAAAACTCGGCTATTGGAATCGCCATGTCATGTCTTCCGTATTCGGCGAATGTTCAAGGTCACGCGGGCGTACGCGCCTTGCATGGTGCGGTTTATTTGGCCAATTATTGCTTCAACATCGGATTTTGGAAATCAGGTCGACTCTTCAATTTGAGTTTTTCGCTGTTTTTGGACTTTATCCCCTTGTCCGCAACTCGTCATCATCCGCATGAAGCGAGTGTCCAGCGCGAAATGAATGCGGCGGTGGGGCGAGCTCGACTTTCCAAACCGGCTCTTCCCAGTCCCAAGGGGACGTCAGTCAATAGCCAGGGTGCGTAAGCCCCTGGAAAGCGGTACGACCAAATTCCAGAACCCCAACGGGGTGAACGTCGTGTGGAATTACGATCAATCTTGAGCGAGAGTGGTAGGGACTTCCCGGAATTGAACTGTCGCCGCGTTGCGGCTGCGGTGCATGGAGAGGGCGATTTCCAGGGGTTTACACCCCTGGCTATTCACTTTCGCCGCGTTGCGGCTAAGACGAATGCAATTGTAGGTTGCGGGGGCGGACTCTCATTCGGCAAAAGGGAGCCGATCGCCGTTGGTTGTGAATTGGACTTATTGCCCTTTCTGCATGGTATTGCCCTTTCTGCATGGTGAGGGGCAAGTTCAACATGGATCGGGAACCCCTTGGCGACTTCTCGGCTCTTCACAGTCCCAAGCGGACGTCAGTCAATAGCGAGGGTGCGTAAGCCCCTGGAAAGCGGCACGACCATATTCCAGAACCCCAACCGGGTGAACGTCATGTGGGATCGGGATCAATCCTAAGCGAGGGTGGTAGGGGACTTCGCCTAAAAAAAACTGAATTCTTGGACTGAACCGGCGAATCGCAGCAATCGCCCCATCTCCAACAATCGTCATAAATCCTTCAGGAAAGAAAATTTAAAAGGCTTTTTCCGCACAAACATTGCGGATTTCGACCGGTAAATGGTAGGGTGTCGGGAAAAAGGACTTGAATCATGTTGATTGAATTTCGCGTCGCGAACCATCGGTCGATTTGCGACGAGCAGACACTGACGATGGAAGCCGGGCGTGTCGGGAATGCTGATGACCTGCGGCCACGCGAGGTGGTGGGATATGCCGAGAAGATTTTGCCAGTCGCTGCGTTATTTTGCCAGTCGCTGCGTTATATGGTGCGAACGCAAGCGGGAAGACCAACGTGCTGAATGGGCTGGCCTTCATGCGCGATGCGGTCATTCAGTCATCGTTTCTGTGGCAACCTGATCAAGGAATACCGCGATCACCATTTGCCTGGGGATCGCGGAAAGCGGAACCGTCGCTTTTTGAAGTGACGGTTCTCATTAGTGGTGTCCGTTATGAGTATGGGTTTTTGGTCTCAGACGAGGTTGTGCTCGAAGAATGGCTTTATGCTTGGCCAAATGGAAAGAAACAAGTTTGGTTTGAACGAGACAATATGACGTTCAAATTCGGCGAAAAACTTTTGGGTGACAATCAGTCGATCGAAGGGCTCACGAGAGCCAATTCGTTGTTTGTTTCGACCGCAGTGCAGTTCAGACACGAGCAGCTTCAGGTGATCCATGGTTGGTTCCGACGCGTCAGAACGCTCAATTTCGGGGAAATGTACCCTTCTTATTTCCATGACCGAGGAATCGCTCGCCTGCTTCACGAAGAGACTCAGTCAACTTTGTTTGACGATACCGAATTTGGCCGTCCGAATTTAATGGCTCAATTTCGGTCGCTGCTACGGAATGCCGATCTGGGAATTGTTGATCTCAGGGTCGAGAAGGCTGAAGCGACTGAATCGCGACGTCCTCGGAATCGCTTTTATTTGCAGCATGACGTATCAGCAGGCGACTCGTGGCTGCCCCTCAGCCAGGAGTCAAAGGGGACTCAAACGTTGTTTCGGTCAGCACTCCCGATTTTAGAAACAATCGGGCACGGAGGGCTTCTGATTGTCGACGAATTAGAAGGGAGCCTTCATCCATCGCTGGCACGCCATATCG
>CAMBQP010000251.1 GCA_945869955.1 Schlesneria paludicola DSM 18645 | reverse complement strand
GGTAGACAGGTGACCGGAAGTTCAGATTGTGTTGTCATTCGTGAGCAGCGCCAGATGACTTAGTGTGTTTGGGAGAGAGAACACGGTATCCCAGCCACGCTCAGGAATCAAACTCGCAGGACTTTTTGCAGGGATGACCAACAGAAATTGATCAATCCGCCTCATGTTCCGGCGGGGGAATCGGCATGGTCGATTTCAGCGGTTTTGATCTGGAAGTGGGAAACGGACCTGTTGGTCGTTCCTCTTTTGGGCAATGACGTTCCGTTGAGGGAAAATCCCATCGAGTTCGGTCATGGCAGGATCAAATTGATTGATCTGCTATTCTCATTCCGACATTTCACCCATTTTGAGTGCCGAGCTGGGGGCTTACCGCTTGTGAGCTTGCGGCGACTTCAACTGTTTTTTCAGCCATTCGAGTGCGTATTTTTCGGATTGCGGAGTGACCGCATGGCCGACATTTTCCTGCACAAGAAACTCGAACTGATCTTCTGCCTGTTGTTGTCGATAAGCGACTTTGGCGGCGCTGATACAGAGTTCAACTCCCGCGCGCGGGGTGCGATCGTCTCGATCACCAATAATCACCAGTAAGGGGCGTGGCGCGATCAGCGGCAACATGCGGGGGCCATCAAACTCGTGATCCAGTCCAGGGGCGACACGGCGATAAAATCGTCGAACAAATGCGGTATCGACGGACGAAAGACCTGCGTCCGTAGCGGCTCCCTCGACGGCGGATTGAATGGTTGCGATGCGTGAATGCCAAGCCTGATTCTCCAGAGCCCATTCAAAGCTCTGAACTCCGATACACGAAACGCTGGCGACCAATCGCGGATCCGCTGCTGCGGCCAGGTAGAGCTCGGTCCCCCCTTTTGAAAAGCCAATCGCCGCAATTCGTTCCGGATCAACGTCGGGACGCGTTTGCAGATAATCGATTAATCTCATCAGGTCCCAGACCGTGTCATACAAGAACGGAAAGTCGCGACCCGATTTCCATGTCTCGAACAATGCCGCGCGATAAGCGTCGCTCCCCTTGCCAAAGGTTGCTCGTTCGCCCGAGTGGCGTGCGTCAAATGCCACGGCATTCAGGCCCTCGGCCGCAATTTTTTTCAGCCAGGGTTTCATCGCCAGCTTATCGCTCCCCGTGCCGTGTAACACGATCACGACAGGCCGTTTCACCGATTCAGGCGATGAACTCGGCTTGATCATCAGGCCGGGGACACGCTGGTTCGCTTCCGCCGCAAAGTCAAACCCGATCTCGGTCAATCCGTCAGTGGAGGACGGGGTACGTTCGTTGGGGGCGAGGGGAACCTGTGGACGTGCAATCAGTTTCAAAAAACGGTCTCGGGTATCGCTTCCGTCCGGGATGGTTCGTTCAGGTCGCGGGTCGGCATGCAGGTCGCTGATGAGGAGTGACAGCACAAACAAGATCCGAGTCGCAGCGCGAAGTGGGTTCATCCGAATGATCCGATGCGAATAGCGGCGTTGTTCTTGCCTTCGGGTCTTATGCCTTGGGGTCTTGCAATATGCCTTGGGGTCTTGCAATATGCCTTGGGGTCTTGCCATGGGTACGGAAAAAACATTCCCCGCCCATGCGAAAAATCGCAGTGGCGGGGACATGGAATCGACGCGATCACGACCTGTTTTCGGCTGGTTTTGGCGAGAATCGAGTCTGTAAACCAGACAATTTTCCCGGCCGCCCAACCGAGATCACGTACATCGACGTTTGAATTCTCCGGTTTCGGTATCGATTTCGATTTTATCGCCGATTTCCACGAATGCCGAAACTTGCAGTTCGTGCTTTGAGTCTTTCAAGACTGCTGTTTTCGTAATTTTTCCCGAGGTGTCGCCGCGGGCGACCGGTTCGGTGTACTCGACTTCTCGAATAATCGTCTTCGGGAGCACAACCGAGATCGACCGGCCTTCGTAGAACGTTACTTCGCAGACTTCTTTCATGTCGGGAGTGATGTATTTTTCGAGGTCGGCGATGCTTTCCGCGTCAATTTCGTACTCGTTGAAATCCGAGTCGACGAAAACGTGGTTCGGGGTGGAAAAGTAGGAATAGGTACATTCCTTTTTCTCCATCATCACCCCTTCGAGTTTTTCGTCTGACTTAAAAATCAGCTCGGAAACACGATTGGTCAGCAGGTTCTTGGTCCGAACCTTGACGACAGCCTGGTTTCGACCGGACTTGTTGATTTGCGCCTTGATGACAACGACGGGTTCGTTCTCAATCATGATGACGTTGCCAGACTGAAGATTGCTGGCGATCTTAACACTCATAACACATTTCCCATCTTGCCTGTCGAAAATTGAGAATCCGCATCCACCAACCGTGGTCATGACGCGTCCGCAACGTAAGCAGCCGAATCAAGACTTTCCACGAACGAAGCGTACCAGATTGTCGGCCAGATTTCCCGTTCGGTCAAGTTGGCAGGCCCAGACTTCCGTATGTTCCTGCAGGGAATTTCGAATCTCGCGGAAATCTTGCCATGCCAACGAAATCTCGCCCACCCCATTCCAGGCCTGCCAGAACCGCTCGACCGCTGCCGATTGCGGAAAATCCCTCAGGAATTGCCCCAGGAAAGCGTCAAGTTTGAACAGGTGTGTGTTTTCGGATTGGGGATAGATCTGCCACACGAACGGCTTGCGCGCCCATTGGGCACGGACGAACGAGTCCTCGCCTCGCACAAAATTCAGGTCGCAAGACCAGAGCAACCGGTCATAATCGGGTTGTGACAGGAACGGCAGTCCACAGACCGTCAGCTTTCCATGCTGCAGTGGCTGACCAGGCATCAGTTCTTGCTGGAACCAGTTCGAAACCTGGGTGGAAGGGAATCCTGGTGTCACCAGCACCGTGACAGGGACCGTTCCGTCCGCCCAACACTCAAGCAATGGGGGCAACGCCGGATTTTCGTAACAAAACAGGGAAATCAGCAGTCCGTCCGGATTCGGCGTTGAGATTCCCATGCGGGTCAAAAATTGAGTCGCCTCGGCGGGAGTGAAGGCCTGACGCGAACGATTGAGATCCCGTTCCTGCAAGACGCCACCGGTTTTTGTGGTGAATCCGGGGAAAAAAAAGTGTCGACTCAACCGCGATCGTGGAGCGGGTGACATCAATAAATGGCAATCTTCAACCCAGCGTTCGGCACTGAGGTATTCCAGGTTGATCCAGACGGGTGTTACTTCACGCTGAGCCATGCTGGCGAGATAGCGTGCGGGAAGTTCGCAGCCGAAGGCCTCAATCACCACATCGGCGACCTCGGCATCGGGAAATGCATCGGGAAAGTGGCGGGGCCAATGCCGAACATCGATCGGGCCGCACTGTTGCTGATCGGCCTCCGGGGAAATGTTCGGACACAACTGGGAAAAACTTTCGAGATGATCAACCCAAAGCCGGACTTCGCGATTCTGCTCGGCCGCCAACTGCTGTGCCAACCGCCAACAAACGCCGATGTCTCCGAAGTTGTCGACGACGGCACAAAAAATATCCCAGCGCGGCCGGGCCATGGATTCCGCCTTGGCGGCTGGCATCTCAGTCACCAGGGATCTCCGTGATAAGAGGAAGGGGGGAGGCGATTCTCGTCCATCGTTACGATCCATGATTTGATGGGCTTTGATCCCCTCGTAGCAAAACAAATTCTGAAAAAACCAGATTTCCTCAACGCAGGCCAAGTTTGATATTGTGCCTGCAGGGACGAGGGACATCATCGCGGCAACGCTGTTGTCGCAAGTCCAATGGGCTGCGTCTATCTTGTCTGTCGCGGGATCTGGCAAAAAGAGAAATTCGTCGAGGTGAACGGTCGGTCTGTAAAGGGTTGGAAAAAACCGTTCGAGAAAAAAAAACGAGCAATCCGAGCAAAACAAAAATGGTTCACAGGGGAATGTCCATCCCCGCTTGCTGTAAACTTTTCCGTCAAGTGATTACCATCAATTGGAGTTAGGCAGATCGGCTGCCAAGCACGGATTGAATCTCATTCATAGATTTGCTGCATCACTGTCATGCCGCCAGGAGAGACGTATGAGTCGAAAAACGTCGCGTCGCGAATTCATTCAAAACACATCGGCGATTGGAGCCGCAATCTTCGTTGGGGGAGCCGTTGACCTTCGTGGTCAAGAGCGCTCTGCCAACGAGCAACTCAACGTGGCCAGCTTTGGTTGTGGTGGCAAGGGTGCCAGCGATTCCAGTAATGCAGCCACATTTGGTAACGTCATTGCCATTTGTGACGTGGATCGCAACACACTGGAAAGCAAGGGGAAATCCAAAGGCTTTGAGAACGCAGAACGATTCACCGACTACCGGGAATTGCTCGCCAAATACGGCAAGAAAATTGACATTTGCAACGTCAGTACTCCCGACCACATGCACGGTCCGATCACACTGGCCGCAATGCGATCGGGGATCAGTTGCTACACACAGAAGCCACTGACTCGAACCATTTACGAAGCCCGATTGCTGGCGCTGGTCGCCAAGGAAACGGGCGTCTGTACGCAGATGGGTAATCAAGGGACCGCACTGGATTCCTCACGCGAAGCGATCGCTCAGATCAAATCGGGTGTGTTGGGAACCCTGAAAGAAGTTTTCGCGTGGTCAAACCGACCCGTTTGGGCACAGGGACCTGGTCGCCGCATGGACATGGCGAAATTTGCCGCTCAGGCAAAGAAAGACGATGCCGAAAGTGCTCCTAAACTGATTGAAAAGAAAAAGGAAGAAATCGCCAAGGCGATGGAACGCGTGGACTGGAAGGCCTGGTTGGGTGTTGCACCACCACGCGAATTCTGGCCAGGGATCTACCACACCTTCCAGCACCGTGGCTGGTGGGATTTCGGTACCGGGGCTTTGGGTGACATGGCCTGTCATCAGTTGACCGTTCCCTTCGCTTCGTGCGGACTGCGCGATCCGATTTCGGTTGTCGCCAAGTCGACAGGCCACGATTTCGACAGCTTTCCAGCCAGCTCGGTCATCAAGTTCGAGTTTCCGGAAACTGCCGAACGGCCTGCAATCCCCTTCTGGTGGTATGACCGCAAGGGAAACAAGCCCCCGATGGAAGTCTTTGAAAAGCACGGCATCACCAATGTTTCCGACAGTGGTGTGCTGATCGTCGGTGAGAAAGGTGCCTTCTACAGTTCGGACGACTATTGTGGCGTCTACGAGTTGAAGGGTGTCGAGAAGATCAAGGTCGATTACGAAAAGGCCGAAGACAAAGGGAACAACGACCTCAATAATATGTACGAGTTGTTCCGGGCCAAGCGAGCCGGTGATCCCAAGATCTGCAAATCGAACTTCATCGATCGTGCCGGTCCGCTCACCGAAACCATTCTGTTGGGCAATTTGGCCGTCTGGGCTGCAGCCAAGGGTGGAGCCAACGGCGAAATGGGTGACTGGGGCGAAAAGGTCGCGTGGGATGCAAAGAATCTCAAGGTTACAAACCTGGCGGAACTCAAAACCCCGCGGGTGGCTGACTTGGTTAAGCCGGTTTATGCCGAAGGGCACCGGTTGGACTAGTTCGGATTGAAAAGTGAAATGGGCGCACGCAAGCCGCGTGCGCCCATTTTTTTCGTACAAGAGGGTATAAGGCGAGAATCATGGTGAGATGGGATTGGAAGCAATGCGTCGTGGTCGGAACCATTTTGGGCCTGTTCAGCTGGACTGGTTGCAATAAACCGAGTGGCGTCGAAAACGGAGCAGGTGCCAAATCGACACCTGCAACTACTGAGGTCAAGGCTCAGGCCGCCCCAAAAGCAAAAACGCCGGCAACGGCGGACTCGGGCGATGTCAAAGCGGCCAGGGAACGGATTGATGGCTTGGGTAAACGTGCCAAGTACGCCCCAAAAGAAGGGGGTTTACTCACCGAAATCGTGATTCAGGATGGTTCCAACCTGAAGGCCGAAGACTTGGCGATTTTTGGAAAACTGAGCGATCTCGAAAAGCTGCAGATTTTTAATTGTCGCACCTTGAATGAAGAAATGGCCGCCACACTCGGCAACTTGAAGGGCCTGAAAACCCTGGCGATTACCAATTCGGCGATCAATGATTCCACGGTTCAAATGATTGTGAAATCCTTTCCGAACCTGATCGAACTGGACCTTTCGTCGAATACCAATATGACGAATGGTGTGGTCAAGATTCTCAGCGAACTGACCAAGCTTCAGCGGTTAACGCTGGTGCAGAATCAGGTGAATGATATTGGTGCTCAGCGACTTGCCAAGTTGCAGGATCTGCGATCACTGGATTTGCGTGGCAACATGGAAGCGGGGAACATGGCCCTGGATGTGGTTGCGGATCTGCCAAAGCTGACCGCCTTCAAACACCGCAGCACTGCCGTCGATGACATCGGGTTGGAATCACTCAGCAGAAATCAGACGATCGAGTCGTTGTTGCTGCAGGATTTCGTGATCACCGACCAGTCTGGCCCCCATTTGGCAAAACTCGGTAAGCTCGCGCAACTGGAAGTTTTCCGTTGTCAGGGATTCGGCTCGGAAGGTGTGCTGGCGTTGAAAGGGATGGGTCTGAATCGATTGACGTTGCGTGACTTGCCCAACGTGGATGATCGCGCGATGGAAGTCTTCACCGATCTTCCCAAGTTGAAGCGACTGTTCTTGCATGAACTGACCTCGGTCGGGGATTCCGGGTTAAAGAATCTCTCGGCACTCACCTCGCTCGAATTGCTGGATGTCTGGACGGTTCCTCAACTGAAAGACGCGACAATCGAGATCATTGCTCAACTGCCGCAGCTGAAGGAATTATCGATTCGCGCCACCGGAGTCACGGATCAGTCAATTGACCTGCTGTTAAATATGAAAGGTCTGCAGTCGCTGACTTTCAAAGAGAACGGCTCGGTCACTGCAGAAGGTTTGAAGAAATTGGCAACACGCAAGTGGGCCAAGCTCGACTTGGGAACATCAGGTTCCGCTGACGCAGCGGATGCAGGGTCTCCCTGAATCATGGGACTGTGATCAATGACATTCGTGCTTGCACGTAATTGAGGACGTCAGAGAGAAAAGAAAACGCCCCGGCAACGGGGCGTTTTCTTTTGATTCAGGGACCTGAGCAAATGAATCAGTCTGAGGAGGTGAGACGATCTGCCCCTTGAGAATACGCTTTCCCGGCGGGAAATCTCGTACTAACTCAATCAGCAAGACTCGCGAGAATGCGATTGATTGCGGATCGCACCGATTTCAAGAAATTGATTCCCGATGGTTCAATCATCAGATTGGATAAGTAAAAAGTATGATCCTATGGCGATAACACCCGACCATTGGATTCCCAAGGGTATTCGCAATTGTCGGGGCGATTTTTACTGTCCATTGACGGATTGAGAACTTCGATTTCCTGTGCAAATCGCTTAAAGTGTTGCATGACTGTTTTTATCTGCGCGCTCTTTTCCCTTTTATACGAAAGCTCTTGCTTCAGTATTGTTGAAAGCTGCGACTTCACAAAACCATGACTTGTCTGGACCTTATCAAGAGTAACAATTTGGGCATCCAGAACGCAGGCCTTGCATAATTTTTCGCAGGCCATTTGCAAAAAGTGCATTCGATGACATTCGGCCGCGACTGCCTCGGGGTAGACGTCGTAAAGTTCCCATGCCCGAAAATCTGCGTCGGCCTGCCTTGCGAATGCTCGAACCCATTCGTCCGCAATGCTCACTTCAGGTTCTCTGCCTTCAGGTCCTCTGCAACTCGTGGGATCAATTCACCAAGTTCCCATCCTTCCGGCAACGGAAGTTCGTGAGTCTGAATTTTCTCAAATTCATCCGGAGTGACCTCCAAAATCACCGAAGGGTACTTGAAACCAGAACTCGGGTTCGGACCGAATCGAATCGGCATAATCCCGGAAGGGATCGTGTTGGAGTTGACCTCTAGTAGCATGACCTGTTCGGCTCGCAGGATGTCCAGATTCATACGCTGCTTGATCTGGAATATCTGCGTGATCCCTTCCTCGATCTGATAATGTTTTTGAGCCAAACGATGCGCCTGATCGTCTTTCGCCACTTGATCAAGATTTGGCATATATCCCTCAATTTCCCAAGCTTGCTCGTGTTCCGCTTGAGCAAGAATTAATCGATGATTGTACGATTTCTTCGAACGTGAGCAACTCTGATATGCGACAGGAATCCTTAGGAGACCGCATCAAAGCGATAGGATATTTGACTTCGGGCCATTCATCCATCGTTAGTCGGTTGCAGGTGAGCATCGCCGAACTGTCGATCATACGCCGCGAGATTCCTCGACGAGCTGCCATCGGGTGTTCCATTCCGTTTGCGTTCGAACTCAGACTCAAACGGGCAACTTTCGGATACTGAGGCCAATCAGTAAATAGACCCAGCCATTCGAGATCAGGTCGATGCCAAGGAAGGTACCAATCACCCAGAGTCCGGAGAACGGGATCTGATGCCAAATCATGATTCCCAGGGCGAGGGTGA
>CAMBQP010000250.1 GCA_945869955.1 Schlesneria paludicola DSM 18645 | reverse complement strand
TTGATCTCAGCCCTCTTTCCAGGTCCCTTGGACGCTTGTGCGCCCGATGAATCACTTCTTAAGACAGACACCATGCCTTTTGATTTTTTTCGCGAGCGAAGCCTCCAGCACATCCGTGCGGTCATGGCATTTGCCTTTTTTTTTCTGACGTGGGGAAGCTGCGTTTCGGGACAGTCTGATCTCCCGAATGCAGGATCCAGCCCACCCGCGACGGATGCGTCGAGTCCGGCAGAAGTTCCGGGGAAATCCCCCGACGAATTTCGATTCACCGTTGCCTGGGTTTCCACCGGGGGAAGCTATATCTACGTACCGGAAAAGTGGGGCGAGCTTCGAATTAATCTGGTCAATAATCGAGATGAACCTCGGGATTTAATGTGTGCGACCTACTTTCAGGATCAGCCTAATTTGCAATTTGGTCGTCGAGTCTGGGTTCCCGCCAAATCGACGTTACGAATATCGCATCCGATTGTGATTCCGGCGCGTGACCCCAGCCAGGGGCGGGCACTGAATCTGCAGTCGCTGGTTGTGGACGCAACGGAAGGAGGAGATGTCCTCGTCAAGAACAATACGGGACAGATGCTGCATGACGGAGCACTCCTTGTCACCTTTTCCGGGCGAAACACCGGTTTGATCGGGACCACCGGGACTGATCGAGATGTTCCCTCTGCGGAAGTGACGGATCTGATCATGGCTACCCGCGTAAGCCAGCAACTGAGTAATCGATACTCGTTGCTGCTGGACCAATTTCTTCCTGCCGACGAAAGTGAACTGAGCAGCCTGGATCATCTTGTCCTGCTGGAAAACCGCATTACGCAGGATTTAGCGGCGATGGCGGCGCTGCGGCACTGGCTGCACCAGGGAGGCCGACTCTGGATCATGATGGATCAGGTCGATCCGATTGTGCTGGAAAGCCTGTTTGGTGATGATTTCAAGGGACATGTTGTCGATCGCGTGGGCTTGACGACGGTCCGGATCGACAAAGGACCGACATTATCGAATCCCGACGGAGACGTGGGCGAGTCAACAGATCATGAAGAACCCGTCGAATTTGTCCGGATGGTGACATCGAACATTGATGTGACACACGAGGTGAATGGCTGGCCTGCCGCCATGACAAAAGCGTATGGGGATGGCCGCGTCTTGATTACGACTCTCGGTCCACGGGGCTGGATGACAGCTCGTCCGCCGAATTCACGCCAATCCGAAGATCCCGCCTTTACCTCGCAGTGGATCCCCCTGACATCCATGAATGACATTGCCTCGGACTTTTTCGCGATGCGTGAGCCCGAATTGATCGCTCATTCGGCGATGGAGCCTCAGGTTCGGGAATATGTCGGGTATACCATTCCCTCATGGGGTTTAATTGTTGGCACGCTGATTGGCTTTTCACTGGTTCTGGTGCTGATTGCACTGGCACTACTCCGCTCGGGACGACTTGAATCCTTGGGATGGATCGGTTCATTGCTCGCCATCGCAGTCAGTATCGGCCTACTCTCGATCGGCCGCTCGTACCGCCATGGAATCCCGGCAACCGTGGCCAGTATTCAGGTCGCTCAGGCGATGACGGGAACAGACGATGTCCGAACCCAGGGAATCGTTGCGGTTTATCAACCTGAAGGAAGCGCCTCGCCGATTCAAGTTACCGGGGGTGGTCGGATGATGCCGGACATGTCCGGCTTGGAAAACTCAAACCGCCGCATGGTGACGACCGACCTGGGGGCTTGGCACTGGGAAAATCTTCCACAGCCCCCCGGCCTGCGTGCGACCCCGTTTACACGGTCAGAAACCGTCGTCGATCGACTGGAAGCCCGTGCCTCGTTTGATGCCCAGGGGATGGTGGGAACCTATTCCGGTCGGCTGTCTCCGGGGTCTGATTCTCTGATCGCCACCCGTGATGGCCGCCTGGGAGTACAGCTCAATGGGGATGGCTCGTTTACCGCCCGCGGCGACGATGTTTTTAGCAAAGATCAATTTCTGGGTGCGGGTCTGTTGAGCGATGAACAAGACCGTCGTCGTCGCACGCTGGAAAAAATTCTCGCAAACCCCAAACGCAAAGACTACCCGGATCGCCCCCAACTGATGTTCTGGTCCGATCAATGGAAACATGGATTCCAGTTCGGTGATGCGATGAAGCCGCAAGGAACCACCTTAGTTGCGATCCCACTCATCCTGGAACGACCAGAGATCGGTAGCGAATTCGTGATCCCATCACCCCTGTTGACTTATCGTAATCAGCGTAATCCTGACGGCAGTCCCCCTTCCACCATGTGGAATCATGCGCGGAAAGAATGGCAAGAGCGTTCCGTGCCGGCAACCTCGTGGCTGAATATCCAAATTCCACGCGAATTGTTGCCGATCCAGGGGACTCGACTACGAATTGAGATGAATGTTTCGGGGCCGATCGGCCGAGTGGAAGTCCTGGGATTGAGGAATCGAGAAGTCGTCAGTTTGGAAACCCAGATGGATCCGGTCGGTGCGCTGGCAATTGAAATCAATGATGCCAGTGTTCTTTCGGTGAATTCGGATGGTGGCTTGATTTTGGGGATCAGTGCCGGGGATCCGAAACGACCCGAATTGACGCAAACGATTGACAAGCCGGGTAACAAAGAGGCCGAATACCCGTCGATAAAACAAGATCAAAATGCGAAGATCAATTACTGGCGAATTGAATCGCTGACAGTGCAACTTTGGGCCAAAACGATCGAACCGAGGGAGAATAACTAAATGACAACATCGAACCGACCCCTTGCAGCGGCCGCAGGAGCCCCTGTTCTGGTGATTGAAAACCTGACCAAGCAGTATGGCTCGTTCACGGCATTGAACGACCTGAACCTGACCCTGAATGCCGGGCAAATTCTGGGTCTGATCGGGCCCAACGGCGCCGGGAAAACGACCACCATCAAAATCCTGGTCGGATTGATTCGCCCGACTTCCGGCAAGGCCAGCATCGCCGGCGTGGATTGCGTTTCGGATGCAAGCAAGATCAAGCGAATGGTCGGCTATATGCCCGATACATTCGGTTCGTACGACAATATGCGTGTCCGCGAGTACCTCGACTTTTTCGGTGCGGCCTTTGGGATTGCCCCGCGAATTCGTGCCAAACGGATCGAGGAAGTGATGGAGACGACCGGTACGGCGTACATGAAAGACCGGTTTGTCGAAAGTCTGAGTCACGGGATGCAACAGCGTGTGGGGCTTGCTCGCACCATGCTGCACGATCCGAAAGTCCTGATCCTGGATGAACCCGTAAATGGTCTCGATCCACAGGCCCGAATCGAAATGCGAGATCTCTTGATTCAGTTGGCGGATCGGGGAAAAACCCTGCTCGTGACGAGTCATATTCTCCCTGAATTGGCCCGGATCTGTGATCGGATTGCCATTATGACCCACGGAAAGCTGCGGGCTTACGGGACCGTGGAAGAAATCGGTCGGCAGGTCAGTCAGCAGCGGACGATTGAATCGACGCTGGTTTCTGCCGAGCAAGTTCCGGCGGCGGCGAATCTCATTCGTCAGGCGATTGAACCGGGTGCGGATGTCGTCGAAGTCCCCGCGGAAGCCACAGTTCGGTTCCGAACCGCAAAATCAGAAGCCGAATTGTGTCAAGTGCTGACCCGATTGATTCAGGGTCAGATTCAAGTCACCCAATTCCGCGAAGTCCAAACAGATCTGGAAGAGGCCTTTATGTCGTTCGCACGCCCCCAGGAGGCGATTGCGGCCAAGCCCGTTGTGACGGGGGGAACGACCCATGCTTAATGCGATGGCGCAGCGCGAAATGACGACAATGCTACGTCGTCGACGCATGATGGCGCTGCAATGTGGACTCGTGATTTTTTTCGCGATCCTCGTGGCGGTTCGCTGGCCGACTGATGCCCGGGTGGCGCTCACCGGAACCCGCTCGCAACAGGTGTTTCAGCTATTTGGCTATGGATTGCTGGCCACCGTACTGCTGCTGCTACCGGTTTTTCCCGCGACGAGTATTGTGCGGGAGAAAAAGCAGGGAACACTGGAACTCCTGCTGAATACCACGATGGGGTCTTGGCGGATCTTTTTCGGTAAATTATTTGCTGTCATGGCGCTCGCGGGAATTATCCTCGCAATGAGTCTTCCTGCGGCGAGTGCCTGCTATGCCATGGGGGGCCTTTCGCTGTACGGCGATTTATGGCGGATGTACCAACTGCTGCTGCTGGTTGCCTTGCTGTTTTCCGTGCTCGGGTTGCTCGTGAGCAGCTACTCCAATTCCATCGACTCGGCAGTGCGGGTAACCTACGGTCTGGTCCTTTGCCTGTCCATTCTGTCGCTGGGGCCACACTATTTTTTTCAGGGAACAAAAGGGACGCTGGCGGATCTGGGGGAAATTCTCAGGGGCGTATCACCGTTTGCTGCGATGATGTCGCTCACCGGAGCCGGTGACGTGGGGAGCCAGGGAATTATCTCTCAGAGCAACCTGTTGGGCCGATTCACCGTGTCGTCGCTGATCATCTCGGCCATTGCAGGTCTCTGGACCATCTCACGACTGAACCACAAGATTTTTGACGCATCTCGCCCGGCGGGTACGATCAGTGATGATCAGGCGCTGGGAGTTCGCTTCTTTCGGCGACTCTTTTTTCTCGTTGACCCACAGCGCCGATCCGGCGGGATCTCGTCACTCGTCAATCCGGTGATGGTGAAGGAATTTCGCTGCCGCCGGTTTGGTCGGCTCCATTGGCTGCTCAGACTGGTTGCGATTTGTGCAGTGCTGTCACTGGGACTGACTTACGCAACCACCGCGGGGACCCTCGATTGGGGTGTGGAAACCATCGGCGGGATCATGGTGGTGATGCAAGTCGCTTTGGTCGTATTGATCACCCCCAGCCTGTCTGCCGGGTTGATCAGTAGTGAACGGGAAAGTCGCGGCTGGCAACTGTTGCAGACAACCCCCATGTCGATCGGTCGGATTGTCTGGGGGAAGCTTCTCAGCGTGATTCTCCCTCTCTTGTTGATTCTCTGTGCGACACTTCCTGGTTATGTGGTGATGGTTTACATCGAGCCGGGGATGACGGGTCAAGTCTGGAAAGTGGTGATTTGTCTGGGCATCACGGCGGTTTTTGCGATGTTGCTGAGTGCTGCCGTCGGGAGTCTCTTCTCTCGAACCGCAGCGGCGACGGCAGCGGCCTACGGTGTTTTGTTGTCCATTTGTGCTGTACCTTTGTTATTCTGGCTGGGCCGAGACGCCCCCTTCGGTCACGGAACGGTTGAGAAGGCACTATCGATCAACCCGATCGCTGCGGCACTTTCCGTCATCCGCATGCCTGGCTTCCAGAATTATTCCTTGATTCCTGCGAATTGGTGGTTTCTGGGGGGGACATCAGTGGTCTGCCTGCTCGTGCTGCTCACCCAGACTTACCGGATTTCGCGGCCTCGTTGATCGGCACCGTTGAGGGACACGAAACCGGCAGAAGCCTGATCGATAGGAATGGGCTAAACTCGTCACGATTGAAGGAATTCGGGGTACCGCGCTGTTGCCGCCGTTTTTACGGTGGAGATTTTTCACGCTGCTTTTTACTGTGGGGATTCTTGTGAGCTCCCTCGATCGCATTCGCAAAGTTCCTTTTGTCTCGAGACGATTTTTCATGTCCGGTCGCTCGCTTCTTTGCTTGACCCTGCTGTTGACGATGGCTGCAGCTCCCGTGCAAGCCGAAATCCGCTCGGATTACCTGATGGATACCGATCCTGACTGTACTCCGCTCCCTCGTTTTAAAAACGAGATGCGGCAACATCGCGAGCTGTGGATTCAGGCACTGGGTCGACCGGAAGTCGATTTACAACGGATGTCGGCGGAATCGATTGCGTTGGCTGCCGCCAAGGAAGTCCCGGGCCTGAATAGCGCTAACCCCAGTCTGGAAAAGATCCTGCAGGGGGAATCAACGCATTCGTCCGCCCGGTTTTCCGCAGCGAGGGCTCTGATCGCGCTCGATGCCCGTTCGTCGGCAGCAGCGTTATTCGCCGCCACGCAAACCTCCGGTTCGGAACTGCGTCAACTGGTCGAGCCGGCACTTGCCGACTGGGATTTCGGCCCGATCAAAGCGATTTGGCGCAAGCGACTTGAGGACAAAAATACCGTTCGAACGCGTGAGCTGATCCTCGCGCTGCGCGGCTTGGGGCAGGTCAAGGAGACCTCCGCACTTCCGCTTTTAAAGGCGATGACGTTGGATCTGACGCAGATTTCGGATCTCCGTCTCGAGTCAGCCTCGGCGGCAGGTCAATTGACCGAAACGGGTCTTGAAGAGGATGCCGAACGTTTGATCCGCGAGAAGCGAGGTTCCCGTTTTGTGAATTGCCACTGTGCCATTCGTTTTCTCACACGGCACTCGAATGCCACCGCGATCCGACTCTTCACCGAACTTGCTGCCGATACCGAGCCTTCACTGGCAGCCGCCTCGCTGCAGCGTCTGAACGAGATCGATCCCGCCTTGGTCTTGCCACTTGTGCCCGTGGCCTTGAAAAATGCGGATGCCAATGTTCGCCGTCAGGCTGCTCGGGCGTATGTTTCGCTGCCGACCGTCGAGCGAATCCCGGCGTTAGCCGGGTTGCTGGATGATCCCCATCCCGGTTTACGACGGCAGATTTGTAGCGACCTCTGGGATTTGTCTGCAAAAGACGAGCTGAATGAGGTCGTTCGGTCCTCGGCGTTGGAAATCCTGAATCAAACGAGCTGGCGCGGGCAACAGCAGGGGGCATTGCTGCTTGGAATGCTCGAACACCAACCTGCGGCATCGCGATTGGTCGAGCTGCTCGAGTCACCTCGAAACGAGGTCCTAGTGGATGCGTCGTGGGGGCTTCGCAAAATCGCGGATCCACTCACGATTGATCCCATCATCGATAAAATTCAGCGGCAGACCGTGGCTCGAAAAAAGATCTTTCTGGAAGTGATTGATGTCCAGGTCGCTCATTTGTTCGAAGCCTGTGGGCGGATGGGGGCCAAGCAAGCGGAACCGTTGATGCGGACTTATATTCCCAAGGATTTGATCATGGGTGAACGTTCGCGTTCGGCGGCGATCTGGGCTTTGGGCTGGATTCATGCAGGAACTCTCGAGGAATCATTGGGATCCTTGTTGGTCGAACGAATCAATGATCAGTCGATGATGCCCCCGGAAAGTTTTTTGGTGAAAGAGCATTGCATTATTGCCATCGGACGGATGAAGGGGGTCAAATACGCGGCGGAATTTCGTGTTCCTGTCGAAAAAGAGACTCCCAACGACCGAATGTCGCTCGCCCGCCGCTGGGCCATTCGGGAGCTGACGGGGGAAGAGCTGCCGCCCCCAATCGCCTCAGAAGCAGGGCCGGGAACATGGTTTCTTGAGCCAATTCTCCCATTGAATCCCTGAGCCAATTCGCGGAAGAAAACTTGCAGAATTGTGTTGTTCAGGTTTCCCCAATCGAATTGCGTTGCAGTTTCAGAGGTTCACTCCTAGAATCCCGAACTTAATGAGTGTCGCAGTGTGAATCTTGCGGTTCGCTACTGCTTCGCAGTATGGTTGACGACTGTATGGTTCACGACAGGGAGGTTCACGAAGGACGGTGTTGTCCACTGTCTTTCGTGAGTCGACGGGAAAAGGGCTGAGGCGGAAACGTATGGACAGTGCTTATCCGATCTTGCTGTTCGCAACAGTACTTGTTGGATTCGTGATTACGAATCTGATCATCATCCATATTGTCGGCCCGCGGAAGCAGACCGTCGTCAAGCAGATGCCGTACGAATCTGGAATGGATCCGATCGGTGATGCACGTCAGCCGTTTGATGTGAAATTCTATCTTGTGGCAATTCTGTTCCTGGTATTCGACGTGGAATTGCTATTTCTGTACCCTTGGGCAGTCTCTGCATATCTGGATGACCCGGTGGGTGGCAACTCGGTCGGTGTTCCGGTGGAATTGCGTGGGACTGTGTTTGGGGTGATGCTGGTTTTCATGGCTACGCTCGCCATTGCCTATGTTTATGCCTGGCGTAAAGGGGTCTTCAAGTGGCGATGAAAGATGTTCCTGATAATGTTTTTATGACAAGTCTCGACGCAGCGGCCAGTTGGGCCCGGTCGAACAGCCTTTGGCCGATGCCCTTCGCAACAGCATGTTGTGGCATCGAATTGATGGCAACCGCTTCGTCTCGCTTCGACTTGGCTCGCTTCGGGGCCGAAGTGATGCGATTCAGTCCTCGGCAGTGCGATCTCATGATCGTGGCCGGACGCGTGGTGATGAAGATGCTGCCGGTGTTGCAGCGAATTTGGTTGCAGATGCCCGAGCCAAAGTGGTGTATCAGCATGGGGGCTTGCGCCTGCACGGGGGGTGTTTTTGACACCTACGCTGTGGTTCAGGGGGTTGATCGCTTTATCCCCGTTGACCTCTACGTTCCCGGCTGTCCACCCCGGCCCGAGCAGCTTATGGCAGGAATCATCGCCTTGCAGGACAAGATCAAGCA
>CAMBQP010000249.1 GCA_945869955.1 Schlesneria paludicola DSM 18645 | reverse complement strand
GAATGAGTTTCGTGAGGGGGAGCGGTGGTCTCTGGCGTTTTCTCGATCGCAGATTTCCTGAAGCGAGTCGTCGGGGACTCGAGGGGCTGGTTCGCGCCCCATCGCTTGGTTTTGGCCTGGATTTTTTGTTGTTTTCGATCAACCTTTTTCATCGACAGGAGCTGGCTGATGCGTAAAAAAAAGTGTTTGAGGACTCCCTCCGCTGGGGCTGGTCCGTCTCCTAAGGCCACTCACCAAACAGTGGCCGTCGGGTGGGATTTCGCAGGTTCGGCGGCTGCGAAAACTGCGTCGATTCCTGCACGGGGGACGCGAATTTCCACGGTCAAAGCAAGCGGATCGATGACGGCCAAATCCAAGACGGCCAAGGGGTCGCCCAGCCCCGCCCCGGCAGACGAACCCCCGGTTGCGCTCTTCAGTCTCGCCGAGATCGTCGATAAGCCCATCGAATGGGTCGTCGAGGGGGTGATTCCCCGTGGGGAACTGACACTCATCACCGGGGAAGCGGGGGTTGGGAAAAGTGGTTTTCTCGCCGGACTGATCGCCAACGTCACGCGGGGTCGGCTTGGACCTCGTGATGTCCTTTGCCCAGCGGATTCGGAACGCCCAGAGGGTTCGGGGCTTTCCGACGATCTGGCACGCTCGAAGCCGGGCACCGACAGCGACACCAAGCCCTTCGCAAATCGCGCGAGGACCTCGCCGGACGGACCAGGAGGTGCTCCCCGTGGCAGTGATGTGGCTCGTGACAACGGACACGCTCACCACATGCCCGCACACAGCGCTGAGACACGTCACTCGTCGTCCGCGACAACCCCCGCTCCTGCGGCAGTGGTGATCTTTTCCACGGCCAATATGCTGGCGGATGCGGTTCGGCCCCGATTGATCGAGGCGGGAGCGGATCTGGGAAAGGTTTATGCACTCTGTCAACTCGAAGAAGGTCAACTCGAAGAAGGTCAACTCGAAGGGATATCGTCTCCTGCGGGTGGACGTCCCGGTGGTGGGCAAGATGCTGGTGGGTCTGGCGAAATCGCTGCTGACTCGGATTCGGTGGCGGGCCGTCCGAGTTTGCAGCCGCAGATGTTTCAATGGCATCGCGATTTGCCGGTGCTCGAAGCCGAGTTAGCGCGGTTGCGGGCCAGCGGAATCCAGGTTTCGATGATGGTGATTGATGCGGTGGATGGCTTTGTCGCCGCGCCCCGTCGGCGCTCCCTGGTCGCTGCGGAGGTCGAAAAACTGGCCGAGCTCGCACGCAAGTTCCGGGTGGGGATTGTCCTGGCGGCGAATGTCTCCCCAGCCGCGATGCTGCGAACGAATCGACCACGGGGAATGGCGGGGATCGATACGCTGTCGAAGGTCGCACGCACCGTCTGGATGATCGTGCGCGATCCGGATGTCGCCAATTGGCGAATGCTGGTCCCCATCAAAAAGAATTGCAGCATGACAGAAAATGGGTTTGCGTATCTGCTGGATCAGGGGAAAATTGCCTGGGATGAAGCACCAGTCGGGATCCAGGATGCGGATTTATTCAGGGAGGTGATCGTGAACCCGCAAGATCCGCTGGCGCGAGAACGTCAATTCGAAAGCGATCGCGCCGCCAACTGGCTGCAGGAACGCCTGGGCAGCGGAAAGGTTGCTGCGTTCGAGGTTCAAGCCGAGGCGGCCGAGAACGAGATTACCGAAGCCTCGCTGCGACGGGCGTTTCGGCGTCTGGGCTGTAAGACGAACAAAGAGCAGGCCAAAGGGGAAAAAGTCCGCTGGTACTGGCGATTGCCAGACGAAGGTTGTTTGTCTCGTCACGCCAGTCCCCGGCTGATGACGCGTCCGCTCCCCGAGACCGAAAATCGGAGTCCCTCGGGAATTCCGCAAGGGAAAGAGCTTTTGGTCAGTTGATGGTGCAGAGCATGCCTCGCGAGGGAATTCCGCAGATCAGTTCTTCGCGGGCAAATTGGTCGACAAATTGGTCGACCAAGCGTCGGCCAAGCGTCGGCCAAGCGGGACTCGAAAACAGCGAGATTGACCGCAATCGCCGCGATTTTGTACTGACAAATCCGGAAATTCACCATTCTTCACAGGACCTCGGTAGTTCGCTGGCGTTGGTGACTTTCTCGTTGGTGGCCGATAAAGCTATTATGGAAGAACCATGAGAAACCTTGCTTTTCGATTCTTGATGACGAACCTGCTGCTGCTTGTCACTCTGCCCGGTACGCCACCGCTGGCTGCGGAACCGGTCCGGTTTGCCCGCGATGTGCTCCCGATCCTCTCGGCCAACTGCTATGCCTGTCATGGACCTGACGAGCACGAGCGGCAGGCGGAGATGCGACTGGACCTGGAAGCGGCAGCCAAGCAGCCACGTGACAACGCCGCACCGATCTGGCCCAGCCAGCCAGACCAAAGCCTGATCCTCGAACGGATGACCAGCACCGATCCTGAACGGATGATGCCCCCGCCCAAATCCCGCAAGCAAGTCACACCCACGCAAGTCGAGACCATCCGCCAGTGGATTGTTGAGGGAGCCCCATGGGGACGGCATTGGTCGTTTGAACCGGTCGTGAAGCCCGCAGGGTCCCTCGACCAACTGGTGACTGCCGCGTTACAGCAGCGAGGACTGGCAATGCGCCCGCAAGCAACTCCACAGGCCCGAGTTCGTCGGCTGTCGCTCGACCTGATCGGATTGCCACCGACCCCGGAACAGGCGGACGCTTTTGCAAAAGCCCCGACTCGTGCCGCGTATGAAGAGCTTGTCTGGGAACTGTTGAACTCGCCCCGCTTTGGTGAGCACTGGGCCCGGATGTGGCTCGACCTGGCACGCTATGCCGACACCAAGGGATATGAAAAAGATCTGGGACGAACGGTCTGGCCTTATCGGGACTGGGTGGTCGCGGCGCTGAATGACGACATGCCCCTCGATCAATGGACCCTGGAACAGCTGGCGGGAGATCTGCTGCCGAATCCGACGGAAGCACAGCGGATCGCGACCGCCTTTCATCGCAATACGATGTGCAATGATGAAGGGGGAACCGATGACGAAGAGTTTCGTGTGGCGGCGGTCAAAGATCGAATCGACACCACGATTCAAGTCTGGATGGGACTGACCATGGGCTGTGCGAAATGTCATTCGCACAAATACGACCCGATCTCGAATGACGATTACTATCGGTTCTATGCCATCTTCAATCAGACGGAAGATGCCGATCGTTACGATGACGCACCACGGATGGAAGTGATCACGCCGACGCAGCGGACCGAGCGGGAACGATTGCAACAGCGAGTGACTCAGCTCGAATCAGAACTGATGCAGGCGGAAGTGGCCGCCGAAAATCGGGGTGAGGGAGATGTCGTTTTCTGGTCCCCGGTTCGAGTCAGTCAAGCGGTCTCGCGCGGCGAAGCGACGCTTGAAGCACAGCCTGACCAGTCGATTGCGGTGAGCGGGAAATCGGCGGTGGACGATGTTTACACGCTGACAGTGACACTCGCCGCCGGACGCTATACCGCTTTGCGACTGGAAGCACTCCCCGCGAAATTTCCGGATGGGCAATCGGGGGTGGGTCGTAATCCGGCCGATCCGAATTTTGTCGTGTCGGAATTGTCGGTGGAATGGCTGGATGGTCCGCGGACCGAGCGACTGAAGCTCGAACATCCTCGGGCTGATTTTTCGCAAGGGGGGTGGCCGGTTGCGGCCGCCATCGATGGGGATACGAAAACCGGCTGGGCGGTCAGTCCCCGTTCGCGTGAGCGGCATGTTGCGTTATTCGATCTCGCTCAGCCACTGACATTGACCGCCGAGGGGACACTCCGACTCACGCTGACTCAGGCTTATGGCAACCGATTGACGCTCGCTCGCTTTCGTTTGAGCACCAGTACCATCGACCCTGCACAGTTAACACTTCCTCAGGATTCGCCAGCCTGTCGTCCATTGCGTGAGCAGCTGACTGCCGCGAAAACGGCACTGAAGGATTTTGTTGCCGAGGTGGCCCAGATACCGATTCTGCGTCAACTTCCGGCGGATCAGCAACGGGTGACCCGGATTCATAAGCGGGGGAATTTTCTGGATCAGGGGGAACCGGTCAGTCCGGCTTTGCTGGATGGTTTTGGTCCCCGTCCCGAGGGGGCTGCACCGGGGCGGATCGAGGTGGCGCGGTGGCTGGTGAATCGAGACAACCCGTTGACGCCACGAGTCTGGGCCAATCGGATCTGGGGGCGATTATTCGGGATTGGTATCGTCGAAACCGAAGAAGATTTTGGACAACTGGGGGCCCCACCCTCGAACCCGGCTCTGTTGGATTGGCTGGCAGCGGAATACCGTGATGGGGGCTGGTCGTTGAAACAACTGCTGAAGACGATCGTACTCAGCGAGACCTATCAGCAGGCCTCCGAGACCACTGCGGCGCTGCAGGAACTGGACCCCCGGAACATGATTCCGTCACGTGGGGGGCGGTTCCGTTTGAGTGCCGAAGCGGTGCGCGATCAGGCGCTGGCGGTGTCTGGGTTACTCAGCGACAAAATGGGCGGTCCCGCAGTGATGCCACCTCAGCCGGGCGGACTGTGGCGTTCGACTTATAACGGCAAGACCTGGGTCGATGCCGAAGGGGAAGACCGCTTCCGCCGCAGTCTGTACACGTATCTCAAACGAACCACACCGTATCCTTCATTCACGACATTTGATGCGGGGAGTGGTGAGGTCTGTCAGATTCGGCGAATCCGCACGAACACCCCGCTGCAGGCGTTGATTACGCTGAACGATCCGGTCTATCTCGAAGCGGCAGCAGCACTGGCACGGCGGATGGTGACGAGTGGCGAGCAGGCCGAGTCTCGTGTGGCTTACGGTCTGCGGCTCGCTTTAATTCGTCCACTGCAACCGGGTGAAGCGGCACCACTGGTTCGGCTGCAGCGCGATGTGCAGCGACAATTGGCGATGTCCCCGGAACAGGCGGCAGCACTGATCAAATCGGCGCGAGGCGAGGCGGGCGGGCGGGATCCTGCCGAATTTGCGTCCTGGGTGGTGACAGCGAATGCGATTTTGAATTTGGACGAGTTTCTCACGCGGAATTGAATCATCATGGAATTTCTGAATCCCGGGCTGCAGCAGATTCGTCACGAGACTCGTCGACATTTTTTGCAGTCGAGTGGGCTGGGTCTGGGTGCGATGGCGTTTCAGTCGTTGCTGGCGGGCGAGGGATTGGCCGATCGTCTGCCGGCGGCAAATCCGTTGACACCCCGTCAGCCGATGCTGGCCCCTCGGGCCAAGCGGGTGATTTATCTGCACATGGCTGGTTCCCCGTCACAGCTGGAACTGTTTGACGACAAGCCGGAACTGAAAAAACTACACCTGCAGGACGCTCCCGCCTCGTTTCTGGAAGGGAAGCGTTTTGCGTTCATCCGGGGTGTCCCCAAGATTCTGGCGGGACAGTTTGCGTTTGGGCGGCAAGGGGAAAGCGGTCAGGTGATGAGCGAGTTATTGCCGAATCTGGCAAAAGTGGCTGATCAGCTCTGTGTGATTCGGACCGTGCATACCGATCAGTTCAATCATGCTCCGTCGCAGTTGTTTACGCACACCGGTTCACCTCGACTGGGGGGCCCATCGATCGGGTCTTGGGTAACGTATGGCTTGGGGAGCCTGAATCAGGACTTGCCTGGGTTCGTCGTGTTGCTTTCCGGCGGAAAGACCCCTGACGCCGGGAAATCCTTGTGGGGTTCGGGGTTTTTGCCGAGTGTCTATCAGGGGGTGCAGTGCCGCACCAACGGGGATCCGGTGCTGTACCTGGGTGACCCGGCAGGGATGGATCGAGGACTGCGGCGACGAATGCTCGATGCCCTGGCCGAGATGAATCAGGCGGAATACCAGCGGAGCGGGGACGCCGAGACGATCACGCGGATTGCACAATATGAACTTGCCTGTCGCATGCAGGTTTCGGTCCCCGAGGTGATGGACATTTCCAAAGAGCCGCAGCATATCCTGGATCTGTACGGAGCCAAGCCCGGATTTGTCTCACCTGCCGAAAGTGCAGATGACCCGCGGTCGCTGTACAAGGGAGATGACCCGACTTTCGCCAATAATTGTTTGTTGGCACGTCGTCTGATCGAAAACGGTGTGCGATTTGTGCAGTTGTATGACTGGGGTTGGGATCATCACGGGTCGTCATTGGGCGAGAGTATTGACGAGACTTTGCCGATCAAATGCCAGCAGACCGAGCGATCGATTGCGGGGTTGTTGATTGACCTGCAGCAGCGTGGGTTACTCGAAGAGACCTTGATCGTGTGGGGGGGCGAATTTGGCCGGACGCCGATGATGCAGAATAACGTCCGGTCCGAATTGAAAAAGGGATATATCGGCCGCGATCATCATCCCTACGCGTTCACGATGTGGCTGGCGGGGGGCGGGATCAAAGGAGGCTTGTCGTACGGACAAACGGACGAGTTTGGTTATTATCCCGTCGAGAATCCGGTCGGCATCCGGGACCTGCAGGCAACGATCCTGCACGTGCTGGGGTTGGATCCCCATGCGTTTCATTACACCTACCAGGGGCTGGATCAACGTTTAATCGGCCCGACTGACGAGGGTCGTGTGTTGACCGAGATCCTGGCGTGACCACGTCCAGCGAACCAACAGTACGTACAAAGTCGAGATCGGTGGCGACGGTTTAATCCGTTTGTTCCACCTGTCATTTGTACGCCATTCACCGAAATGAAACTGATGATGAAAATCCTTGCCACACTGGTCAGTTTTTTGCTTCTGATGGGAAAGGTGCTTCAGGCCGAGTCGGTCTGGATTGAAGGCGAAAAGCCAGTCAAGTCGACGATGAACCGTCATCCCCGGTGGTATGACCAGGTCAAGAAAGATCAGCTTTCGGGTGGCGACTGGATCAGTAATTTTGACGCCAAAAAGCCGGGTGAGGCCGAGTATTCCCTGACGATCAAAGAGGGGGGGCGATACGAGTTCTGGGTTCGTGCCAACCCCACGCTGACGAGGATCCTGGCAATCGGCCAAGTCCCCTGGCTGGTGAAAAAACCAGCGAGGGAAGTGACGTTTCATCGACCGGACGGGGCGAACCTGGAAGTGACGCCGCTCGATCAGTACGGCGAACCGGTGGCGACGGAAAAACCATTGAAGGGTCCCCGGATTCTGTTACGACCGGAAACCTTGTATTACTTGATTGAGATTTAATCGCTGCCGGGACGGGAAGAGATTGCATCTTGAACGAACACGTGGATGAGGCGTACAATGCGATGCAATGCAATACAGTACCATATTGAAACTCCCTCCGAAATTTCCCCATCGGGATTACAGAATGATCGGGGGTTGTATTCAGATTGCAGGAGTTAGCGCATTCAATGCGTCCGGAATCACGAAATGAAATTCGAGCGTTTTCACTGTCGGACTGGCCGTCGAGACTTTTGAAATCATGAAGCTTTTCTTCAATTTATTGATACTGATGACGGTGTTGTTTTTGCTGCTGGTAATCCCTGCAGTGATTCCAGCCGTTGACTACAATGGCTATGTGAAGAAAACAATCGATGCATTTGCCAATTCCGCAAGCGTGTACGGTTTCTGGCTGAGCTTGCTGGGATTTTGTTGGACGCTGTGGACGGTTGCTGAAACGCTTCAGCTGAATAACAGGGGCTCAGGAAAAGCTGGAATCACAACTGAAAGCGTCGCGGACAGAGACCAATGAATTGTTGACAAGGATTCGCGGGTTAGCATTGTCTGGGGTTCGTGAGTAGGTTGCGTTTTTTACCAACGAAGCCCTTCATGCGATTCGCAATCAGTCGTGGATCCAAGTCGCGGACCACTGCAAGGCAGCATCCCATTTCAGTGTCCGATTATTGAGTTCCGATTTGCCAGAGGGCGATCATGTGGGCGAGATACGCGATGCCGTAATCCAGCTTGATATCATTCGCAAAAAATCCTTGCAATGCCATAACAATGTCGCCAAGCCCTTGCCAGAAACTCACGCTAACTTTTTGGAGAGCTACAGATTAACTCTCACAAAGCTCGATTCGACAATTCACAAAAATGTAATGGAGGATGTAAATGGCGACTGAAGAAAAACTTTATGTTTTTTTGAAAAAACTGAAAGAAGCTACTGTTTCTAAGAGATTGCTCTGGACATCAACGGTCGATGGATTCACATTTCGGGTTTCATTAAAGGCAGGAAGTGTTACGATTGAAAATGATCGTGGCTATGATGAGGGCGGACATTTAAAATATCATAACGGAATGCTCAGGATTTATGACCGAAAGGGTTTGCTGGTTGAGGAATACACTCCTGAATTTAATGACGTTAGTGCCGTGAAAGAATTTGAGATATTATTTGATGTCGCGAGACGGTCTGCCCTTAATACCGCGAGCGTGCTCGATGATTTAATTGGTGAAATTTAACGATCCTCGGTGATGAGCTGACGGTAAACCCCCAGCCAGTAGGGGAGCAGGAACGACGTTCCGTCCGCCAGTTGACTGCCGGCCGAGTTGCGATCGAGTCGCCACGAGTCATGATTCCACTGATTGACGAATTGCTCGTCAAACGGCAGAACCTTGCCGTTTCGTCGATACCCTTTCCC
>CAMBQP010000248.1 GCA_945869955.1 Schlesneria paludicola DSM 18645 | reverse complement strand
CAATCTCTTGATCCTGGTTCGTATCCGTCGAAATTGCGAAAGCCTATAATAGTCTCCAGCCATGATCAGCGCCAAGGGAGTTCCCGAATTCCGTGTGCGAAGAAATTCGTCTTACGGTTTCCAAGGGAATCAAGGGAGTGTTTTCATGAGCTCTTTTCTCAATGGGCGTTTCTATCGTTGTCAATACTCTGAAAGAGAAGCAATATGTTCACCGGCTTGGTAGAGGGGTTAGGGCGAATTGATCGAATTGAGGTCGAGGCTGCCGGAATCAGGATCGAGTTAATACCACCGCAATTGCTCTTGGTGGATGAAACGGGGAGCAGTGCACCGGTTGGAAACGGCGACAGCATCGCCATCAATGGATGTTGTCTGACACTGGTGGGGTGGGGAGGTGGCCGATGGTCGTTTCAGGCGGGAGAGGAAACCCTTTCGAAAACGAATCTCGGCTTCCTCGCGCCGGGTGATCATGTCAATCTGGAGCGATCACTGCCGGCCCAGGGGAGAATCGGGGGACATTTTGTTCAGGGGCATATTGACGGAACGGGAATTGTTGACCAACTCGATCGCGATGGGGAATGGTTAACGATGGGGATCCGAGTGCCGGCACCTCTGGCAGATTTGATGGTTGCCAAAGGGTCGGTCGCAGTGGATGGCGTCAGCTTGACGGTGGTGTCAGTTGAGGCAGATCGGTTTACGATTGCGTTGATTCCTCACACGCTTGCGGCAACAACTCTTGGGCAACAACACTTGGGCGGAACAGTCAACATCGAAACTGACATTTTAGGAAAGTATGTTAAGAAATTGATGGCAGGCGTTCAGGGATGACTGCAGCCTGTGAGGATTCTGCACAGGGGAAGCGCCATTTTGAGTCTCCGCATCAGCTTCGCGGACCACGCCGCGGTGGACCCTCGCTACGAGATGGTTTGAAATCGCGCCGAGGAGGCAATCCTGGTGAGGCTTGAACTCGGCGTCCTCGTAGTCGAACCCCTTGTACGGCATCGAGAATTTGCTCTGCGCATTCTGCAGCGACCTGAACAAAACTGACTGTTGCGAGGATTTGGATTCCGCCGATGACAGTTCGGGGGACGCCTGCTTCATTGGCAATGCAACCCACAAAATCCCCGGGGGAGACTCCGGCGTTGTCTCCAACATTGAATTTAATCCAGACTCCATTCTCATCAATTCGTGTGGGTGGGCCAGAATTCTGGCTGCGATCGGGTAATTCTCGAGGCCTTGTCATCGGCGGTGGCCCCTCGTCATCGCGATCGTTTCGGGCGGGGCGATTTTCGAAGGTATTGCTACGTACGGCGGGGCGCCGCTGCGAGCGAGGGTCATCCTCGGCGATTCGTTCTGGCGAGCGAGAGCTCTCACCAGCCAGCAGATGCATCAACGCCGAGACGATTTCGCCTGGAGCGTGACCTGCTTCGATCAGATCTTCCAGCAATTTGTCTTGAGACTTAAATTCGCCCGCCTGAATGGTATTATGCAAAGATTCCACCAGCCTACTGGCGTGTTTTTCTTCCAGTTCTTCGAGTCGTGGTACCGAGATTCTGGGGATTTTCGATTTGGTAAACCGAATAATCTGTTGCAGGCGACCGAACTCACGGCCGCTGACAAGACTGATGGCTTTACCGCTTTTTCCTGCCCGGCCCGTTCTTCCGATGCGATGCACATAATCTTCGGCGTCATGCGGGAGTTCATAATTGAACACAATTTCCAGGTCATCGACATCCAGGCCTCGTGCCGCAACATCTGTCGCAACCAGCAGTTCAATTTTTCGCTCGCGAAACCGCTTCATGGTCCGTTCACGCATCGGTTGCGTCATGTCACCATGCAGTTTGTCCGCACTGTATCCTCTTGCGATCAGTGCTTCCGTCAATCCGTCGACTTGAATCTTGGTAAAACCGAAGATCAGTCCGTAACGCACCTCATGCAGATCCAGCAATCGACACAGGACTTCGGTTTTTGAGCGGAAATCGACTTCCACGTAGGATTGCTCGATAGCCGGGATGTTCATCGCCGTCGCTTCGATCCGGACGGTAACGGGATCGTTCGTAAAGCGTTCAATAATCTTGCGGATCGGGGGGGGGACGGTCGCGGAAAAGAGAACAATTTGGCGTTCATCGGGGACGGATTCGAGGATTTTTTCGATATCGTCTCGAAAACCCATATCGAGCATGCGGTCGGCTTCGTCCAGAACGACCATTTTCACCGCATTGAGATTCAAAGTCCCCTGTTTAATATGGTCGATCAAGCGTCCAGGAGTCCCGATGACGATTTGCGGGCCCGCCTTCAAACCACGAAATTGATGGTCGTAGCTTTGCCCTCCGAAGATCGGAAGTTCGCGAATCCCTTTTTTGAAGTGTGCCAGTTTGGAGATTTCTTCCGCAACCTGCGAAGCCAGTTCACGGGTCGGGCACATCATGAGGATTTGAACCGAGCGGTTCGTCGGATCTGCCAATTCGACTGCGGGAATTCCAAACGCTGCCGTTTTTCCCGAGCCTGTCTGCGATTGTCCAATGACATCGTGGCCAGCCATGATCGGTGGAATTGCTTCTGCCTGAATGGGGGAAGCCTGTTCAAATCCCATCCGTTCGACTGCTTTGAGGAGTTCGGGCGAGAGTCCAAGTTCGGAAAAAAGTTTTTGTGTCATGCCGATAATATACCGCAAACTCCTGCGCGATCCCAGCAAGTTTTTGGGGAAGTTCCTGTGCGAAAGCGAGGTGGAGTCGGATTATTCGCATTTTTAAGCATTTTTCCCCTCAATCCCCGGTCGCATCCCCGTCGATCGGACCTGATTGTGTCCTGTTTTTTCGGGATCATCCGCAAGCGAACCGGAAAGATTTGGTGTCCAGTGGCGTATTGACGTTAGCGGGTGATGATTCCAATTCGCGATTTTCATGGCCCAAATCGATCTGAATGCGATGAATGCGGTGAAAGTGTGGGTCGGCAAACAAGAAGAATTGGTGGTGAATGAAAAATTCCTGTTTGCCAAACTCCTCAATCCTGATACGGTTTGGTACAGTCAACGGAGGTAGTTCGGCATTCTGGTTTGGCAGCTTCGTCAATCTGGTAAGAATATGCCGTATGCTGATGTTTTCTATGGGTATTGTGGGTTGCTTCGGCTGGCATTTCATGCGTTGAAGAAAATCGGTGTTTTTTGCCGAGAAAATCTCTTTGACGCCTGACTCGGGATCAGAAACGATCAAGATGAGTCCTTCAGATACGCTATCGGGTCGCTCTTCGACGAAGAGCAAGTTAACGGCAAACGGTTCGCAAAATGGCGATCTGTCATTCATCGAGGACGATGTGGGTCATGCCCGCATCGATTCGAATTTGACGTATGTCGAATCATTGTATCTCGATTACTTGAACAATCCGGAATCGGTTTCGCCCGAGTGGCAAGACTATTTCGTGCAGATTGTTGACAGCCAGACTCGCTCTGGGGGCGAATTGCACGACCCAAGCCTGTTTCGGGCTCCTTCGATGGGGGTCGGGATTGTCAGTCCAATTCAGTTGGACTATGCCATTTTGCAAGAGCGGGTTGAGCGGTTAATTCGAAATTTCCGTGTGATGGGGCACTATGTTGCTGACATCGATCCGTTGGGGCAACCGCGTCCCAAGGTGAGTGAACTCGATCCTGAAAATTGTGGGCTTTCGGAGGCCGATTTAGATCGTCAGGTTTCCACGCTTTCCTCCAGCGGTCAAAACGTGCGAACTGTGCGTGAAGTGACCCAATGGATGCGGAATACCTACTGCCGCTCGATCGGTGTGCAGTTTATGCATATTGACGATATGAAAGTGCGGGACTGGCTGCAGACGCGGATGGAAGCGACAGAGAATCGAATTCAGTTAACCCGGGAAGAGCAGAAGCGGATTTTGAAACGCTTAAGCGACGCGGTGGTTTTTGAGGAGTTTATTCTCAATAAGTTTAAGGGGGCGAAGAGTTTCTCTCTGGAAGGGGCTGAAACGTTAATCCCGCTACTTGAACTGGCGATTTATCAGGCTGCGGACCAGGGGATCGAAGAGATTGTGCTGGGGATGGCACATCGTGGACGGTTGAACGTTCTCGCTAGCATCATGGGCAAAGCTCCGCGGGCGATTTTTCGCGAATTTGCGGATCTTGACCCGGAATTGAATACGGGCCGGGGAGATGTGAAATACCATCTTGGGTATAGCAATGACTGGCATTCTGGCGATGGTCGGAAGATGCATTTGTCTCTCTGTTTTAACCCCAGTCATCTTGAATTTGTGAATCCCGTTGCCATGGGTCGCGTCCGCGCCAAGCAGGACCGAAATGGGGATGAGTCTCGCGAGAAGGTGGTTTGCCTGCTGATTCATGGTGATGCCGCGTTTGCGGGTGAAGGGATCATTCAAGAAACCTTAAATCTGAATGCGCTCCAAGCGACTCGTATTGGTGGTACCGTGCATGTGGTGGTGAACAATCAGATTGGGTTCACCACGGGTCCACAGCAGGCGAGGTCGACGCCGTATGCAACGGATGTCGCCAAGATGTTACAGATACCCATTTTTCATGTTAATGGCGAGGATCCTGAAGCGGTGGCTCAGGTTGTTCGGCTCGCCATGGATTTCCGACAGGAGTTCCAAAGTGATGTCGTCATTGACATGTACTGTTACCGATTACGTGGTCATAACGAAAATGACGAACCGTCGTTCACACAACCGTTGATGTATCGTCAGATCAAGTCTCGAAAAAAAGTGGGGCAGAGCTATCTCGATCAACTGATGAAAATGGGTGGGATCACCGAAGAAGAGGCAAATCGGCTTCAATTTGCCCACCGTCAGCAGTTGGAATCCGAGTTGGAAGTCGCACATGGCCCAAATTACGAGCATCGTTGGGATATGCTTCAGGGAAACTGGCGGGGATTTCAGGGGGGGGCCGAGGCGCAGGTTGCTGATGTTGAGACCGGGGTTGACGCCAAAACGCTCGCACAGTTGTTAGAGAAGATGACCGAGCTTCCCAGCGACTTTCATCCGCATCCCAAAGTGGTGAATCCCCAGAGCACCGTGGCGATCATGACCAAGCGACTTGCGATTGCGCGAGGTGCGGAACCGCTGGATTGGGCCTCGGGCGAGGCGTTGGCACTGGCAACACTGAGTATTGAAGGACATCGCGTTCGAATTCACGGTCAGGATGCAGAGCGGGGTACATTTGGTCATCGTCATGCGGTTTTCCACGACTACGAAAACGACAGCACGTACATGCCATTAGCACACCTGTCACCGGATCAGGCACCCATTGAAGTGGTCAACAGTTGTCTGTGCGAAGCGGCGGTTTTGGGTTACGAGTACGGTTACAGTCTGGACACGCCCGATGGCTTGATCTGTTGGGAGGCGCAGTTTGGTGATTTCGTCAATGTTGCCCAGGTGATCATTGATCAATTCATTGTCAGTGCCGAAGACAAATGGAATCGACTCAGTGGCCTTGTGATGCTGTTGCCGCATGGATTTGAGGGAAATGGTCCTGAGCATTCCAGTGCGCGGCTTGAGCGATTTTTGCAGCTGGCTGCAGAAGATAATATTCAGATTGTCTACCCGACTACTCCCGCACAGATTTTCCATGTGTTACGTCGACAGGTCTTACGAAAGTGGCGCAAGCCGCTGATCGTGATGACACCCAAGCAAATGCTGCGAATGCGTCAGGCGGTTTCAACTTTCCAGGATTTGGAGACAGGAACATTTCGTCGAGTGCTTCCCGATACACTGGAACGACCGGCAAGCGAGGTTCGACAAATCGTGCTTTGCTCGGGAAAGATTTATTACGAATTAGCGGAACGTCGCGAGGAATTGCACCGGACTGACATTGCGATTTTGCGATTGGAGCAGCTTTATCCGATCCCTGAAGAGGAGCTCAAATCGGCCTTAGCGGTATATCCTTCGGGGATTCCCGTGGTATGGGCCCAGGAAGAGCCTGAGAACATGGGTGCGTGGCGTTTTCTTCGCGTCCACTGGGGCGATTCGTTATTTGGTCGATATCCGTTTTCGGGGATTTCTCGGCCCGCATCCGCGAGTCCAGCAACGGGATCTCATAAAAGCCACGACCTTGAGCAGGATGTGATCCTGACAAAAGTCATCGGTCCTTCGACAAAGCTCGCAGGTCATCATTAGTCATCTGGGTTCAGTAATCATCTGGGTTCAGTAATCATCTGGGTTCAATAATTCCCTATTTCCCGAGGGTAAAGGATCGCGAAGTCTCATGACAGTCGAAGTTCAATTAAAAAAGGGTGATTTTGGGGATTCGGTCTCTGAAGTCGTGATCGTTGAATGGTTAAAGCAAGTCGGGGAATCAATCTCGGCTGACGCAGATCTTGTTGAGCTGGAAAGTGACAAGGCGACAACCAAGTGGCCAGCCCCCAAGAGCGGCGTGGTGACCAAATTGCTCTTTAATCCCGGCGACACCGTTTCGCTTCCTGCCGTAATTGCGTTGATTGATGAAACCGCAATTACAGGAACTGCTGGGGGGGGAACCGCTGGAGCGGGAGCGGGGTCAGTCGCAACTGTGCCAGCGGGTGTATCCAAGCCTGCGGTGACGGGGGAAACCCGAGTCATGCCAGCGGCAGCAGCAGCACTTGCCGAGGCGGGGTTGAAGGCTTCTCAGGTGACCGCGACGGGGCCGGGTGGACGAGTTCTCAAGGAAGATGTGCAGCGACAAGTGGCCGCAGCGGTTGTGCCTGCCGCGCCGGTGGCCAAGGCTGTGACCGTTGCTCCTGTCATGGACACCGTTCGGGCAATCACCACGGGTGAGCGTTCTGAGAAGCGGCAGATGATGAGTCCGATTCGTAAGCGAATTGCTTCTCGTCTGGTGGAAGCGCAGACGAATGCCGCGTTGCTAACCACGTTCAATGAAGTTGATATGACCGCGATCATGGATCTGCGGAAACAGCATCAAGACGCGTTCACACAACGGTATGGGATCAAGCTGGGTTTCATGTCGTTCTTTGTCAAGGCCGCGATTGACGCGCTGCAGACTTACCCTGCAATCAATGCTGAGATTCAGGGGAATGAAATTGTCTATCACAACTTTTTTGACATTGGGATCGCGATTGGTGGTGGCAAGGGGCTGGTTGTTCCGGTTTTACGGAATGCTGAACGAATGGGATTTGCTCAAATCGAGCAGGCGATTGCAGTATTCGCTGGGAAGGTCAAGGAAAATACCCTGAGTCCTCAAGAGTTAACCGGAGGAACATTTACGATTACCAACGGGGGCGTTTACGGATCGTTGTTGTCAACCCCGATTGTGAATCCACCTCAGAGCGGTGTTTTGGGGATGCATTCGATTCAGGATCGGCCCGTGGCCCGTGATGGCCAGGTGGTGATTCGCCCGATGATGTATCTTGCATTAACTTATGACCATCGGATTGTGGACGGACGCGAAGCGGTCTCGTTCCTGAAGCGAATTAAAGACTGTCTGGAGAATCCGGTGCGATTGTTGCTGGACGTCTAAAGCGTCCTGAATCGTGTCAGTGAACTCCCTGAAAAAACGATCCTGTTCGGCGGAAATCCTTCGAACAGGATCTTCTCTCTCTTTACACCCTCGATTTTATACCCTCGATTGAAATCGTCAGCGTCGATCGGAACACAAAATGCCTGAACATGATCTGGTTGTCATCGGCGGCGGGCCGGGTGGATACGTTGCTGCGATTCGAGCCGCACAGTTGGGGATGAATGTTGCCTGTGTTGAGCAGGAGGGGGCGCTCGGTGGGACTTGCTTGCGGATTGGCTGTATTCCAAGCAAAGCGTTGCTGGAAGCGAGTGAACTTTACCAGATGGCGAAAAGCCATTTGTCAGAGTATGGGATCGGCGTGGCGGGGGTGACGCTCGATCTCCCCGCGATGTTAAAACGTAAAGACGGAGTGGTTTCCAGTTTGACGACGGGAATTGCGGGTTTGTTTCGCAAAAATAAGATCACTCGATACACCGGCCGGGGGAGGATTGTTTCCGTTGGCAAAGTGGCGGTCGAGGGGCCTCAACCTGCTGAACTGACCGCGAAAAAAATTCTGATCGCGACGGGAAGTTATTCGGCCCCATTGAAAGGTGTCGAAGTTGATGGCAATTTGATCGGGACAAGTACCGAGGCGTTGTCATATCCAGACGTTCCGCAGCACCTGATCGTGATTGGAGCCGGTGTCATCGGACTTGAACTCGGCTGTGTGTGGGCTCGGTTGGGCGCCAAGGTGACCGTCCTGGAATATCTGAATCGAATCCTGCCCGGCATGGATACTGAGATTGCGACCGAGGCGCAAAAAATCCTGCAAAAGCAGGGGCTTGATTTTCGCTTGGGGATGCGCGTGACCTCGGCGCGTGTCGTGGGTGGGCGGTGTGTGGTCGAATGTGATGGACAAACGCCAATCGAGTGCGATCGGGTGCTGCTTGCGGTCGGTCGACTTCCGAATACGAACGATCTGGGGCTGGAAAATCTGAATATTGCCAGAAATCAACGTGGGTTTATCACGGTTGATCCCAATAGTTTTGAGACTTCGATTCCCGGAATTTATGCGGTGGGGGATTGTATCCCAGGGCCAATGCTCGCACACAAGGCGGAAGAAGAGGGGGTCGCTTGTGCTGAGGGGTTGGCGGGTAGGTCTTGCCATGTCAATTATGACGCGA
>CAMBQP010000247.1 GCA_945869955.1 Schlesneria paludicola DSM 18645 | reverse complement strand
TCGAATTACCCTCTTCTTACTCTGTGCCTCTGTGCCTCTGTGGTAAAACCGAATTTCCGTCCGCCAAAGATCACCAGAAAAGCAGGCTACGGAAACATTCCAGATTGCTATGCCGGTTCAGCCACAGAAATTTTAACCCGTCCGCGGTGGTGAAAATCTCGAACCGGTTTCCGATCGTTGCTGTCCCCGGAACATAGGGATAAATCCCCGCCCCATGAATCTGCTGCGTCACCAGATCCAGATAATAGACCCGCTGTGTCGCCTCTTTCGTAAAATAGAGCCGGTCCACTCCGTCGTACGCAAACATCGATCCTGTTGTCAGCGTTTCCGAATTTGGTGATGTCGCTATCGGCTCGTACTGGTCGGTGGTCAGATTCAGTCGGTTGAAGCCGAGTCCACCTCCCCCCCGATTGCTCACCAGGTACTTACCACGCTGCTGGCTGTCAGACAGGCCAAACGCATGCCGAATTTCAATCCCGGTGCCGGGGGTTGCCTGTCCCAGAATCGCGTAGGTCGTCTGACCGACAACGGGTAATGTGAACGGGGCGTTCGGCGTGATGGTTGTCGCCGTATTCGCCTGGATCGTCTGTTCCGTCCCTTGACCTGATCCCCCGGTGATGCGGATTTTTCGACCCGCCCACTGGTTCACAACCCAGTTCTGTGTTGTGTCGACCAGTGCCGTGGTCGATTGTCCCGTTCCCGTGGCCACTCCGGCCGCCAGCGCACCCGGTATCGTGTTCGGCGTCAGCACATAACGTGTGACCCCATTCACCGGGATCGTCAGGGGACCCGCAAACGTCAGTGTATTTACTGTGTTGCTGACAATCAGCATTGTTTGCCCGGTCGGTGCAGATCCGGTGGTGTTGGCCAGGTGACAGAGATATCCCGTCCACTGATTGGGAACCCAGGTTTTTGTGGCATCGATCAGCGTCGTGGTCGATACCGGGGTGAAAACCGCATTTCCTGCGGGTGTGGTTCCCAACGGGTAAGTAAACGTGTTCAATCCGGTCAACGTCGCAATCGCTGTGATATTATAACTCGCAGCGTCAGCCCCGGTGGCACCACTGACCGTCACGGCCGAACCCGACGGAAACCCAATCGGATTGACGGTCGTGGCGGTTGCGGTGGTGCCGCTTTTGGTGATCGAGACCAGTCCCTGCGGCTTCATCGATCCAAAGGTAACCGCCCCAATTCGGCAGACGCCCGAATCGTTCCAGCGGCCCAAATACAACAGATCGTCTTCGATGCTATAACAATAAACTGGAGTCGTTCCGCCGGTCAGCAAATGGATTTGATCCTGATTCGGGACAATCGCATAGACCGAAGTCGTATCAGGATTCGTGGACCACGAACGGACCGTGGTCAGCGTCGTCGACGTATTCGAATGGATCGGTAACACCTGTCCGGCACCCGTCCCCGCCAGAATTCGCACCGCAAAGTTTTTCCAGCGATTCGGGGTCCAGGCTTGTGTCGTATCCGTCAGGGAGGAACTACTCCCCGCAGTGCAAAGCCCCGTGTCGTAACCGAAAATCAAATAGCGCGAAGTGGAATCGGGGGCCGTTCCCGCCGCAAAGGTGAATGTCGTGGCGGTATTGGCGGTGATTTTTCGGACCTGCCCCGCCGCCGTTCCCGAGAAAATGTAAAGGCTGTAGCCGACCCATTGGTTGATTCTCCATTGCTGCGTCGAATCGATCAACGTCGTCGTCGTGCCGCCGGTCGCCGAGCCTCGTTCCCAGGTCACGATCGATTCGTCACTCGCCTCAATCGATCCGTCGGTACTGGTCCCAGTCGACAACACCAACGTCGGACAGCTTTTGACATACCAAAGATCCGATGCCACATCATACCACTGGATCGTCACCGCATTCGTGGCCTGTGACATCAGCACAATTGCACCACTCATCACGCGAAAGCGCGAGGTGACATCAGGAGTCACTGTCCAGTTCTGATTGATCGACGCGACGGAACTTTCAATCTGATATATCGACTGTGACATCGCTGCAGCCGACAACGCAGGGGTTGGCACTGCGGGATTACAGAACGCATCTTCTGCGGTTTTCGACGTGTCCCCAAACGTCAGCACGGTGGCCGTGTTGTAGAGAATCCTGCGAACTTGTGAGAGACCTGATCCATACACAATCCGCAGCTGATAACCAGCCCACTGATTCGGTGTCCAGGCTTTGGTGGCGTCCGTCAGGGATTGCGGTGAGACGGCAGAAACCGCAGTCGGCACCCCCGCATCCGCGACGGTGGCATCCGCAACGCCGGAAATTACCCGACGTTGCCCGGCACCCGTTCCAGAGACGATCAGCACCTCGAATCCCTTGAGTACCTGTCCGAAGTAAGCCGGGATGGTGATTGATCCCGCCGTCGCCGCAAGGACCCGGCCCTCAACCCCGAACGAGCTGAGAAACCGCATCGATGACCAGGCCACGGGTGCCGTCGGGGGACTCGCCAACTGGAGGTAGGTATCGGACCAGGTGTCATATTTCCAGAAGGAACCAGCAGCGATCAGATAGTAAAGATACCGTCCATGCAGAAGATGAAAGTTACTATTGGCCGCTGTCGTCGAACTGCTGACGGCCGATGACACGGCAGGAGCAAACCGCAGCCACTCCCAGACGGGACGGTCGACTTGCGGACGAAGAGAATTCACAAGACCCATGGTATAACCTCCTCAGGAAAAAAGCAGTTTTGAACGCAGGCAGGTCGCGAATGCCGATTGAGCCACGTCGATGAACTGGCGATGATCCACGCTGGCTATGGCCGCAAGATTCGCCACCGTGGCCACCGTCGAGACACTGGTAATGCTCGATATGACGGGCAAGGATGCAGTGGCCCCAAAGGTGTCGACTGCGACACGCTGCCGGCCGCCAGAATCGACGTTCGCCTGGGATTCCAGCAGCATGACAATCCGCCTTAAGGCCTGCAGACTGTCGAGATCGGCCACCGCCGCTTGTAAGGTCGCTTCTGTGGCCCCAATCGCCTGCACGTTCATCGGATCTCCTTAGATAAAAAACGGTGTTCGAGAAAACTTAAACTCATCCGGCACCCATTCACCGCAGCCATCGTGTTCACCGCGGCCACGGTTACGATTTCAGCACGGTGTCATGAATCCTCTGGATCAACTGGCCGTGATCATCCTGCGTGTCAGAAACTTTCTTCAACGTGACCGTGCCGCTGGTGAGGTGCGTTTCCATGACACTCATCAGGCGGATATGACCCATGAGCAGATCTTTGAATTGCGGGGCCAGGTCGAGAATGATCGGCTTCAAAAACAACAAAGCGCGCCAGACGATAAAAATCAAAATGCCGGAAGGGCCCAGCTGGGTAATCCACCAGCTCAATGCGGGAATTTCTGTAGACATGGTTGGGGTCTCGGTTAGAGGATAGTTGTCAGTTGGCAGTTGTCAGTTGTCAGTTGTCAGTTGTCGGTTGTCGGTTGTCGGTTGTCAGTTTTCAGTTTTCAGTTGGCAGAACCATCAACGGGGACGATCAGAGACCGAAGTCGTCTTGGTTGCTGTAGAGTCAAGTCGTTGTATCTCGTGCACTGGGTTCGTGGTGGAACCGAAAAATCAGGGGGGGGCGGGAAACCGTGGAAAAACAGCAGAATCCTCGCACCATTTTGTTCACTTCACTGCGAACGTTCGTTCTTTCACCAGACGGGAACCGGTAAAAATCAGTCGCACAGACTCGGTCGAGATCTCGACTCGTTGCACCGCCAGCTGAAACGTGAACAGCGCCACCAGCTTGATCGATGGGGGCTGCTGAAAGTCGATGGCCAGCTGGTCCCCTTGGAGCGCGGCGGTCGCCGAGAGATTTCCACCCAGCTGTAAGTCGCACGTCGGATTCAGCAGGGACACAAGCTCGCGGACGACCGAGGTGATTGTCCAGATCGTGATCAGCCCCAGTCGCGACGGTTGCGGTTCTCCGGATTCTGGTCGGCTCACCGTCAAATTCTCGCGGGTGCGGACAGACGGAGTCAGACGCTGCGCCAACCCTTGGACGAGGATTGGGTCGAAGTCCAATGACAGATCTTCTCCCAAAACCCGATAGGCGAAGCCGAGCGACTTGATTGGAATGGACGTGTGGCCAATCCACGAAACCTCGACACGACCCGATTGGCCGAAAAGGGCGACCGCAGACCAGTCTCCCTGCGCCAGCAAGGGGAACGTTTGGGCCCCGGTCCGGTCCCAGCGGACAGAAACGCGGCCCCCCTCGCCCAGGGTTTGACGCCACCAAGTGATGGCCGAGTCGATTTGTGTTCGAGCATGAATTGCGCCGGCGGAACCAGCCGTCACCCCGTGATGTAGGGATGTTGGGGCTGTGTCCCAGGCCCGGCGCAATTCCTGCGAGAGAAAGGCAGGATTTTGATAACTGTTCCAGGAACGCAAGATCGCTCCGTTTTGATAAAGCGTCAGCTGTGGACAAGGTTCATGCTGAGGCAAGGGGACAAATCGAATCTGGTCGGTCTCGGAGTGACCCATCCGCCAACCGAGCGGTCCCAGCACCCGGAGCAGGTCCCGCTCTTGCCGGTCCCCTGCGGCACAACCTTGTCGCCAATGCGCAACAACCAATTGTGCCGACAACGTGTCACTGACCGGGGGGCTCGGCAAGAATTCGATTTGCATCGGCGCCGCCGGTTTGACGCGCAGTCGATCCCCCACCCGATCTGCTACCGGATCTGCTACCGCATGATCCCCGCCGACATGAACCCCGCCGACATGATCCCCGATCGGCGGATGATCCGGTAAAGGGGTCTCTGGGAATCGAGTCTGTTGCGAACCACGATTGGGGAGCAGCGCTCGTTCGTCAGCAATCTGCAGTGCGGCGGCGGCGACCGCGATGGCGGCCATCGCTTTTCGCTGTTGCGTTAAAGTCCGCTCGGGGGAGCGAGAGTTGTGGGCCGCGATGGGCTCTGCCCGGCTGGTCAAGGGAAACCCGACAATTCCCATCGCGGCGGTCATCATCAAACAGAATCGGAGCGACTTCATCAAACCTCCTGTAAGGGTAACAAGGTAAAAAATGGACGGGTGCGGCATCACTGCCGGATCGGTCAGTTGTGCGGGGATCAGATCGGTTGTTTCAAACTCAATTCCGAGACCGAATGGGCTGCGAATCGGGGTGGACCAACTGCCCAGGCCTCGCCACCCGCTTGAATCTGTTCCCAGAACCGCTTGGCGTAGACCCCGACATTTCCCGGAGCCAAACGTTTCTCGCCCCCGGCGTAACGGAGCGTGATACGCGGAATCTGATCGATCGGCATCGTCTGATCCGCATCGCTGGGAGGCCCTGCGGGGAACCGCCCCCAGGATTCCGCCGATTCCAGTTGCGTTTCGCCCTGTTCATCCACAAACAGGCCGACGAAACAGCGGCAGTGTGGACCCAGTGGCCCGAGATCGGCGAGACCCCGAGAGTTCGGCATCCCGGTGATGTAACGATGCGCATAGGGGACCGCGTAGCCTGCGGCAATGCAATCGAAGACCAGCGAAAGTGTCTCGGGCCAGAAGGTCGCACACGTGTGCCCTTTCGCCGCCTGCATCCATTCAGCGGGTGTCCCCCGTCCGGGAGCCGCATATTGGACGGCCATCCGTTCCAGTTCGTCTTCCGTCAAGTGGGAAAAAAGCGTCATCGGTGCAACACCAAAGTCATGCACCGCCTGTGCCGCATCCGCCAGAATCGCTCCATCTGCCGATCCACAGCGATCGTGCCCGCATTCATGCCGGGCCATGGTGTAAATCGGTGCGAACGAAATCTCGACCGGTTCTCGTAATTCGAATTGATCCACGATCGCCACATCGAGTGACGCCTGAACACCACGACACATCCCCCGGCTGACACAGGTGCCGGCTCGCTGCAAAAACGGACGACGGTAGTGACCGAGTAACGACAGTTCGCGATCACGGAGAAAAACCCCCGTAATCCCGCGGGCTTTCATCCGTTCCCAGGTCCCTGGCAACTGATTCGCATGCCGTTCAGTAAAGGCCGAAGAGATGACGGCGTCACCGCGTGAGGCCCGTGCAGCAATCACCTCGGTCACACGGCCAGGATCACTAATCCAACCGGAATTTGCAAAAACGGGAAGAGTCATTTTCTAGTCGTCACTTTGGGGAGAGGGGAGAGGGGAGAGAGTTGTCAGTTGTCAGTTGTCAGTTGTCAGTTTTCATAATCTTGATTTTTCTTAAATTCCTATTCGTGTTATTCGTGTTATTCGTGGTTGAACATCTTCGTATTTCTCTCACTTCGTATTTCGAGAACTGGGTGTGATTCACGAATTGACTACCGTGCTGAATGGTTTTGCCTGAACGCTGCTGCGAGTAGGGAACCACGAAGCCGGTAAAGTCCGAACAGTCCGATCGTCATGGCCGTCAAGGGAGACGGATCAGGGACCGAAGTCGTCCTGGCTGCCGCAGAGTCAACTCTTTGTCACGCGCGCACTGGGTTTGTGGTTGCACCGCTCATTTATGGTTGCACCGCTCATTTGTGGTGGCACCGAACATTGGGCGGCGATCGGCGAAACCGGTCGTCAGCGAGCGGCGGACGAGCCCAGCCAGCGCAGGGCGGCGACATCGTCTGCACCCAGCGGGCGGTCTGTGGTCGCAGCCCCGTTAAACCGGGCATCAAAGGCCGCGACATCGGTCTCGGCCAAAGCACCCTGCCGGGCCAGTACGACCACAAACTGAGCCAGTCTCTGCGTGGTCGAAATGGCGCCCCGTTCGACCGCATTTGCTAAAGCCGACCAGATCTCGGCGGCGGTGGCGCGATCGTCGGCAGGGTGTGGGGGCAGATTGTCCAAGTTCGTTGGAGTTGCCACCCAGGGACCACAGCCACTGCCGCTAGCGCACAGAAACAGCGACAGGATCAGACCAAGCGGTGTAATTCGGTTCATTGGACTCCCTCCCCCTGGGTCACTTCGGCGTATCCCCGGTACTTGATCGAGACGATCCCCGCCTCGTGCGAGGTCTCACATCCCTGAATCAGACTGGCGGCGTCAACCAACGCGAAAAAGAAGCGACGCTGGGCGGCGCGGTTTGTCTTGTCCCGCATGAGTGCCGAAAAGGAGATCGTCAATTCCACCACTTCGGCAATCCGCTTTTCCGTCGAATCGGTGGGGAGTGCCACGCCGAACTGACGAGCCACCAAGGTGACGATGCCTGCCAGCGTGAATCCCCCGGCTCCCAGCCCGGAAAGCAGCAGCGAGAACCAACCGGAAGTGGTCACCTGCACACCACCCGGGCCAGCCCCTTTGGCAATCAGCGGGACCACCGTCGCATCCGAAATGGCGAAAAAGGCGAGTGAACTCACCAAGGCCGCCACAAATAAACCAACGACAATACGAACTCGCATCGACAGACTCCTGAAATCATAGCACGAAAAAACCCGCAACAAGGGATGGCCCGCCCGCGTAAAAAGCGGTGCGATACAGGGCCAGCCTTCCAGCGGGTTTGGGGAAACCGTGATGACCGGAGCGGCGACACAGGTATTATTGGTTTTTTTGTTTTTTTGTCAACAACTTTTTTGAAATATTTTACAAATATTTGGAAGACTGCTCGTCGCTCTTGCCTCAACGGGCTCAATCGGTACAATTCAGTCAGCATGTCTTGAACGTCCCCTCATTCTTGCTGTGAGAACTGATCATGTGGTTCACTGAAAATGCGTGGCCGCCAATGTTGCTGGCCGGTTTGGGTGCGATTGTCTGCTTTGCCTTATGGAATTCGGATCGGCGGAGTCGTTACTTGCTCTCCGGCCTGGCCTGCCTGGGGCTGATCGGGGGATTTTTTGCGTTGGAACGCGCAATCGTCACGGATGGCGAACGGGTGCAGCATCAGGTGGCGGTGCTGTGTGATCAGTTTCGGCGGCGTGAGCCCGCGACCTTGGACCAGTTTTCGGCAACGGCTCCGGAATTGAAAGCACTTTGCAAGACGGCGATGGAGACGGTCGAGATTGGTAACGATTTACGTTTGACCGATTTTCGGACCACCTTCACCAATCAGAATTCGCTGGCGAACGTCCACTTCCGGGCGAATGCAACGATCTCGGCGCTCGGTTTTTCGGGACATCATCCCTTCCGCTGCATCTTGAGCTACCAGAAAGAGGGGGGCGAATGGAAGATTGTCGAAGTGCAACGGCTGGACCCCATCAAGGGAGACAAGATGGAAGTGATGGCACACCGCTGAGTACTCGGTTCGCTGAGTGCTCGAATCAAAAGGGGATCGGTAAACGGAGGCTTCACGACAAGAGGCAAACAGACCCACACTCCATTCGAGAGATCCTCATTTGACGAAATTTGCCACGAGCTGTTAGTGTGAAGTGGTCATGGCGTCGTATTCCTGTGTCATCACTGGTTTTGCACCGTCGGCACCAACCAGTAGAATATAGTGAGTTAACGACCATGTGGATTTCCAACACTCGCCGCCGTTTTTATTACCTTCATATCCCAAAAACGGCCGGTTCCTCGCTGGGATCTGTGTTGCTTCAGCCGTATGCCCCGTCCACAGTCCTCAATTGTGAGTTTGGGGAACTCCTGCAGAGGGGTCGGCCAGAGATTAACGAACACTTGGCATTCGCCGGGCACTGATACGATCGACAGCAGCAATCTCGCGAGATTTTTATGAACGCAGCGGCCTCTGACTCTCCCCGAAACAACGAACTTACAGCGGCGAGGCTTAAAGCGCTCGCCTTCATCCGTGCCGAACAGGGGGACAGTGACCATCTCCCGATTCAGCTCTTCAATCCAAACCGCCCCGATCGAACCACTTTTTCCTCATCGTATGCAGCCTTGGC
>CAMBQP010000246.1 GCA_945869955.1 Schlesneria paludicola DSM 18645 | reverse complement strand
CTCCTTCGTAGAGATGCCCCATGCCATCCCGCAGGGGGGCATTGGTGGTCGAGGCGATGATCTGGCCGTTGCCGTTGCAGGCCCCCCCATTGTCCGACGTGAAGAGGACCAGGGTATTTTCAGTGAGCTGATGCTGGTCCAGGGCTTTCAGCACGCGACCGACCGCTTGATCCATACTTTCGATCATCGCGGCAAAGTCGGGATTGTTCTGGGTCCCATTGGGGACTGTGGGCATTTTTCCGTACTTGGCAGCAATTTCCGGACGAACGGTGGCAGGCATATGCACCGTAAAGTGGGGCAGATAGAGAAAAAAGGGTTGAGATTGATGGTTCGCAATAAATTTTTCGGCCTCGGCTGCCAGGCGGTCGGTCAAAAATTCTCCCACGGGAGCCTGTTCGAGTCCCCGCAGTGTCGCTCCGGCTTTGTTGGTGTAAGGAGCGAATTCGGAATACGTGTCAGCCACGACATCAATTCCGGCAATGTCTACGTCGAAGCCATGCTCACGTGGGCCGAATCCAGCACCGCCCAGATTCCATTTTCCGATTGAACCTGTGGCATAGCCGCGTGATTTCAGCATTCTGGCCATCGTCACTTCCGAGAGTGGCAACTGAGGTGCGACCTCGGGAGATTTTAAACGACGATTCGGATCATCGGTTGCTCCAAGCACCGAGGTCGTAATCCCCATCCGCTGGGGATAGCGCCCGGTCAGAATTGCCGCCCGTGTTGGTGAACCAACGGGAGCTGCAGCGTAGGCCTGCGTAAATCGGATCCCTTCGGACGCCAGCCGATCCAGATTCGGCGATTTATGAAATTTGCTGCCGTAGCTGCCGAGATCGGCCCATCCAAGATCATCAATGACAATCAATACCACATTCGGTGGTGCATCGGCCGCCGACAGAAAGTGGTCCGAAAAGGCCATGCACCACAGCAGGGTGAGGAATGCAGGCAGAATTTGCGTGGTGATCGAAGATCGAATCTTGTTGAAAAAGGGGGTCAACGTCATGCTCCTGGAGGATGCCGGAAGGGGGAATTTCAAATTGGGAACAGGTATTTCATTCACCGAAGCGTACAATACAGAGGCGCCGCGTGGAAACGATCGGCACCAAACAAGGGCCGATTCATGTCAAAAAATGACGAGAAGGAAATCAGAATGGGATTGCGGCGTACACCTCTGTTTGACTGGCATACCGCACACGGCGGTCGAATGGTTGAGTTTGGGGGCTGGGAAATGCCGGTCCAGTACAGTGGAATTGTGGATGAGCATCAAGCCGTTCGCAAAGCGGCGGGACTCTTCGATATCTCGCACATGGGACGATTGTCCTTCCAGGGGGATGATTCCCTGCGACTGCTCGATCAGTTGCTGACCTGCCGCATTGATAATCTGGTTGATGGTCAGGTTCGATATGGACTGGTTTGCAATCAAAACGGTTTCATCCTGGATGATGTGCTGGTGAACCGGATCGACGCGACTCATTTTGGTCTGGTGGTGAATGCCAGCAATCGTGAGAAGATCATGGACTGGATCGGCCAGCAACGAGGCGCGCTACTGGCAGGATCCGACCAGAAATTGACATGCGAAGATCAGACGACTGAGACCGCGATGCTGGCCATTCAAGGTCCGCAGGGATTGGCTTTGTTGAGCCAACTCGCCGGAACCAGCCTCCGTCTGATGAAGTATTATACAGGCCAGACGATCTTGATTGGCGGGGTCTCTGTCTTTGTCAGCAGGACAGGCTATACAGGAGAAGATGGCTTCGAATTGATTCTCCCACAAGCGGCAGCGACGCCGCTTTGGGAGCGACTGATGGTTGCCGGGGGATCCTTCGGCTTGAAGCCCTGTGGCCTCGGATGTCGCGATACGTTACGGCTCGAAGCGGCCATGCCCCTGTATGGGCATGAATTGTCAGACCAGGTTGACCCGTTGACCGCAGGGCTCGGTTTTGCCGTCAATCTCAACAAGCCTCCGTTCATCGGCCGCGAGGCACTGATCGCGATCGGTGCCCAGTCGCAACGCCCTGTTCGCGTCGGGCTGAAGCTGGGCTCGCGACGGATTGCGAGAGAACACAGCCCGGTCTTTGCGGGGGACGAGCGAATTGGCGAGGTGACCTCGGGGACCTTTTCCCCGACGCTGGAACAGTCGATCGCCATGGCTTACGTTCCTGCCGCGTGGTCTCAGTGGGGGAGTTCGCTGGAAGTCGATATTCGTGGCAAACGGGAAGCGGCGACGGTCGTTTCGCTCCCCTTTTACAAACGGGCCAAATAGTTTGAAAACCGTTTTCAGGCCTGTTCCCGTGAGCACTCTCCCTCCAGGTTGTTCCGTTGGCACAACACCGGACACAAGACCCGCTGAAATGGGTGCCAACGAAAAAGAGGGCTGACGGTTGTTGGCAGAGAATCTCGCTGTAGAATCGGCAGCATCCCCACACGGCCCTGATTACATCCGATTTCCTATTTCGGGTGCGATGGCATCGCTTGAATCGGTCTCCGTGTTTTGATCCTTTAAGGGAGAGTCGCTGAATGGATCCTGATCAAACACACCGCAGAGAACCCGGATTGAACCGGCGAGACTTTTTGAAGGGTTCGGGCGCCGCAGTGGTTGTCAGTGCCGCTGCGAATGCTGCGGTGGCACAACAGGCCATTCCCCCGCAGCAGGGGATCAAACTCTTCTCAGCCGCTCCGCAATCCATCACTTTGAATGTGAATGGCGAAGACAAACAAGTGACGGTTGAGCCGCGTGTCCTGCTGATCGATGCGCTCCGCAACGATTTGAATTTGACCAGCTGCAAGGATGTTTGCGATCGGTCGAGTTGTGGAGCCTGTACGGTCCTCATTGACGGAAAGCCGGTTTATTCCTGTACACGGTTTGCGATCGAGGTCGTCGGACAAAAGATTGTCACTGCGGAATCCCTGCATTCCCAAGTCGCGACCGACGAGATCATCAACACGTTCTGCAAACATGACGGCATGCAGTGTGGTTTTTGTACCCCAGGATTTGTGATGGCTGTGCGTGGTTTCTGTAACCAGAATCCCGGTGCAACGCAGGCGGCTTGCAAACAAGGACTAGGGGGGAATGTTTGTCGCTGCGGTGCGTACGACGGAGTCCTGAAAGCCGCATACGAAACGGCACAAAGGCAACCTTGACGATCCGGTTTTGCGTGAAAAACGCAGGTGGAATTATCCTGGCTTAAGTCCAGGAATTGGCCCGCAGCCAGGTTGTCAATCATTTCATTCGTGGCGTGGAGGTGGGAATCAGATGGTCGAGCGAAAAATCGGTTGGGCCCCGCAAGGCTCGCACACCCTGGTGGGGGGAGAAATCCCGCGAGTGGACGGCCAGGTAAAAGCCTCGGGCCAGGCCAAGTACACCCATGACATGAACTCGCCCGGGACGCTCTTTGCCAAATTGCTGACATCGCCGCACGCGCATGCGAAAGTGGCCCTCATCAATCTGGAAAAAGCCAAAGGGGTCAAGGGTGTCAAGGCGGTCCTTGCCTTGGTCAAGGTTGGGGACGAAATTCGCTATGAAGGCTGGCCCATAATCGCGATCGCGGCCGAACGACCCGAATATGCCGAAGATGGCCTGCGGGCTGTGGAAGTCAAATTCGACCCCTTGCCACACTATGTCGATGAAGCCAATCTCAAAGGGGCCGAGGCTGCGGAAATCACCGATGCGGGTGAACCGCTGAAGCTCACCAGAACGCTCGGTATCGACAAAACAGGGGACACCGACGAGGCCATCCAATCGGCCGCTCATGTGCATCGCGGATTCTACGGCGTCCCTTCCATTACCCACATGTGCCTCGAACCACATGGCTCACATGCTGCATGGAAGGACGAGGATCTTCAGGTTGCCCTGTCGACTCAGAATGTTTCGGGAACTGCGACACAGTATGCTCTGCCACTGGGTGTTGATGCGGCCCGTGTCGCCATCCGCTGCGACTTTATGGGGGGTGGGTTTGGCTCGAAGTTTGCCGTCGATGCCTGGGATGTCGCCTGTGCCCGGCTGGCCAAAGTGACCGGAAGGCCGGTGCGGCTGATGCTGAATCGATCCACGGAAATGCAGATTGCGGGGAATCGCCCCTCGGCGTTTGCGGAGGTCACCGTGGCATGCGATGCCGAGGGACATCTGACAGCCTGGGAGAGCCATCATTGGGGAACCAATGGGCCCCAAGGATCGACGATTGCATTAGGGATGGCCCCTTATCTTTTTAAACCCAGCAATCGGACCTGCAGGGCAACAGGGATTGCCACACATTGCGGACCTGAACGCGACTGGCGCGCTCCCCATCATCCTCAAGCCTGTGCTCTGACTCAAACCGCTCTGGATGATCTGGCTGCAAAAGCGGGACTTGATTCGCTGGAATTCTTTCGCCGCAATCTCGATCTGACCAACCTCCCCCACATCTATCGACCCGAACTCGAGATTGCTGCCCGGTTAATGGATTGGGAAACGAAATGGCATCCGCGGGGTCAGGGAGCGGGACGGGGGGCCGTCAAACGAGGAGTCGGAGTTGCCTTGCATACTTGGGGGGGCGGCCCGCATCAGTCGAATGTCACCTTAAAAGTTCATCCCGATGGGACCATTGAAGTCCTGATGGGGACCCAGGATAACGGTACCGGGACGCGAACCTGCATTGCCCAGGTGACCGCCGAGACGTTCGGCGTTCCGATGACCGCCGTTAAGGTCTCAATCGGCTCGAATCAATACCCACAAGCGGGCCCCTCCGGCGGAAGTACCACCATCGGTGGTGTCAGCGGGCCAGTCCGGCGGACCGCGCAGCAAGCTCTCTGGAAAATTCTGGACCTTGCCGCCGCCAAATATGGTGTCGACGGAAATTCCCTGTTCGCGCGTGATGGCCGGATCTGGTCGGGAGAGACCCTCATCTGTACCTGGAAGCAGGCCGCTGGGCTCATTGGGCCGATGCCACTGGAACTGCGGGGCGGTCCGGTGACGGAGGAAGAGGGGCTGACCAGTCAGCAAGTGGGCGGAGTTCAGATGGCAGAGGTTGCGGTGGATATTGACACGGGGGTTGTTCGGATCGTGAAGATGGTTGCGGTGCAGGATATGGGCCTGATCGTCAATCGCCTGTTGGCGCGAAGCCAAGTCTCGGGAGGACTGATCATGGGGATTGCCTACGCGCTGAGTGAAGAGCGGATCATGGACAACAAGACTGGCCGGTTCATCAATGCGAACTTCAATGACTATAAACTCCCTCGAATGGGTGACATTGGGGAACTCGTGGTGGAATTTTATGAACCGGAAAGTGAATACAATCGTGGTGTCATCGGACTGGGTGAACCCCCTGTGATTTCCCCCGGTGCGGCCATCTCGAATGCGGTGGCCAACGCGATCGGTGTCCGGGTTCCGGTGCTTCCATTGACGCCGAAGCGTGTGCTGGATGCTCTGAAAGGAGCCAACCGATGAAGTCGTTCGAATACGCTCGCCCCACGACGGAAGCCGAGGCGGTTGCATTTCTTGGTGCTGAGGGAATCCAGACGGCGATTCTGGCTGGAGGGACCGATCTGACCAGTCTGCTGCGAGCCGAATTATTGACGCCAGCACGTGTGGTGGATCTGAAGCAAATCCCCTCGCTCCGCACGATTACTCCCCTCGACGACGGGATTCAGATTGGTGCGCTTTGCACCCTCGATGAACTGGCTCAATCGCCGCAACTTGGTCACTATCGGTCACTCTTCGATGTAATTGATGGGATCCGAGCGATTCAGGTGCAAGGCTGCGGAACCCTGGGGGGCGACCTCTGCCACCTCCCCAACTGTTGGTATTTTCGCAAGGGTTATGGGATCTTGGGGATGGAACAGGGTGTCTCGTTACCGGAATCGGGTGACAATCGCTATCACGCGATTTTGGGAAACAGCGGGCCGGCCAAATTCGTCAACGCTTCGCGGTTTGCTCCGGCCCTGATTGCCTGGGGCGCCAAGGTACGGATCATTGGCCTCGGGGCAGCATCTGGAGCGGGGTTGTCGAACGGACCTGCTGTCGTTGATGCCGAATGGGTGCCGTTGGAATACTTTTATTCAACGCCCCAAACCGATCGGCAGGGACACACCATTCTGAGACCCGGCCAGATGATCAGTCATGTCTGGCTTCCCGAATCTCCGCTCATGTCGAGCGCCACCTATGAAGTTCTGCAAATGGAGGGACTCGATTGGCCTCTTGCGGCAGCCGGGGTCTGTTTACAACTTGAAGGTGGCCTCGTCCGCGATGCACGAATCGTGATGGGACATGTCGCTCCGGTCCCTTGGCTGATCGATGATGCTGCCCGGGTTCTGATTGGCCAGCCGCTGAACGAGGAAACGGCAGCGACTGCTGCGGCGTTCGCGGTTGCGCAGTCGACGCCGCTCTCGATGAATGCATACAAGGTTCAGATCGCTTGTACGGCTGTGAAGCGGGCTTTGCTAAAGGCTGCCGGACAACTCACGTGATACGGAAATGCTTTCAGGGTTTGTGAGGGTGACCATTCCTGAATTGTGGAATCGACAACAGAGTCTTATTGCAGGAGCCGTACGATGGCGTTGGAACTGAAAATTCTCTCTACCAACCGGTGCCGCAGTCTGCTTTCCAAGGGGATGTATATCAATCATGGATTGCCCAAAGGGAAAGAGGTGGCTGGTGAGGGGAATGTGTGGTGTGGAAAAACACAAACAATCTACGGCCCCGATAGCAAACTCTGCGACATCGAACCTTGTTCCCAGGACAATCGCACATGTTATGAGCCGTAATCAGGACAGACGAATGATCGGCACCATGCCGTTTTTGACCTGAAGTCAGGCGATGCGCGGCCCGATCGCCGGGACGAGATCGGGAGAGGGAATTGCAGTGGGAGACGGAGAGGGAGAGACCCCTGCACTCGCAAATTGCTGTTGTACAGCCGCTTTGAACTCGACCACCCCCTCGACCACCAGCTCTGTCGTTCGATCATTTCCTCGACAGGCGGCGGATCGAATCGCGATCACATCGGCGTCGACAGCGGACAGATCGGATAACCGTTGGAGATTCAGTCGTCCGGCCAGAGCCAGAAATAAACCCGACTGATGGCATGCATCAGCAATTTTCGTCAGCTCGGCAACCGCGATTTCATCGAGCAGCATTCGGCCATCTTTGGTCCAGGTGTCGAGTAGCAGACCGCAACAATCGGTTTGCTGTGCCGCGTTCAACACGGCAGAAATGCTGGGAGATCCCGCTTCCGCCGCGTCGACATAAGCAACCGCGACCCAGCGCAGTGGTGAGAGTGACAGACGCTCAAAATTTTGACGAACTCGTAACCAGTCCGCTTGCCAATCGGCCTGGTGTGTGCACTGGCTCAGTCCCAGTTTTGCAAAGGTGATCCCCGTCGGCAATTGTGGGACGAGTTTTGACGGCGTCCAGTCGCCCACTTCACCCAGCGCCACGCTGAGGGGAATTTCGCCTTCGCGGATCGCCGGGTGTGCTGCGATCGCGGCAATTTGGGGCAGCGGAGCCATTCCGAGCGATCCCAGTGAGGGCTCTTTGACATCCAGGATCTCGGCCCCACCCTGCAGCGCCTGGTCCGCCTCATGTCGGGACCGAACGCTCACCAGCAGTTGCGGAATAGACCGAGGCCCGGTCCCTTGAGGGGATTGCTGTGCTTGCCGCCAAAAAACGTCCCGATTACTCTTCATGTCGTGCCTCCGCGTTTTCGTTCCATTTGCGTTTGAGCACGATAAACAGACCCTCTGTCGTATCCGGTAACAGCTCCCAATCGTCTGGGGCTTCTTTCCGCTCAGGAATTTCGCTGGGGACCTTGATCCGCGAATACTTGTGTCCGGTGTCGATCACCAGGTAATCGGTATCCGCCGGGATTCGCCTGCCAGTGCCACTCACCTTCCGCTGATAGTCACTGTAATCATACGAACGCAGATGGTGTGTATAGCGTGGATGAACAAAATCGGTCGAGGCGACTTTTGCGGTTGGGGGAATCAGGTTTTCGATCCGCGAAAACATCTCGGCGCGGCGAGTTGTTCCGTACAGTTTTTGCCAATGCCAACTCGAACCCGAATCCCAAAACGGCAATCCAAGTGGGCCGAGACTGAAAAAGAGGCCTGTTGCCAGGGAACTGGTCCAAAGCAGTCGACCGGGAAGACCGTTGGAAATCCAGGTTTGCTGTCTGGTGTCCCCCCCAAATCGTTGGACGATGCTTCGGGTGATGGAGGAGGCGACGGGAAGGGCCGCCGCCAAAGCCCAGAAAATCACCGCCACCAGCGGTGCATGAAATTGATGTTGCGGTGTACGCGATCCCTCGAGCTCGTTCATACAGAGGATGGCAAACAGGGGAAAGCCAACCGCCAGTCGCGAAGCCCCCAGTAGCGGCAGAAAGGCGAGCGGGGCGAGCAGTGCTAGGGCATAGATTGCGGTGTCTGGCGTGAACAAGGCGTTGGCAACCGACCACGGTTGTGTCACCCAGGTTTTCAGAATTTCCTCTGGCGTTTTGCCAAAGCGAGCGAAATAGCTGGCGTAATGCACTTCATCCCCTGACCGAAACCAAGGCATGATTACTCGCGTTGCCAGCCAGAGATAACCAACGCTGAAGAGGCTCAGTAGCAGCCCGCCGATAATTCGTCGGGAACTCCAGCGACTTGCATGCGGAAGTGAAAACGGCGGTTTTGGCCCCCCCGCTGCGGTGGAAACCGCAGGTTTGTCAATCGGTGGCAGCGGGGCGAATGCAATCCAAAGACCCAGCGGGCCAAAGATCAGTGTGTAATCTTCTTTCACGGTGAGGCAACACAAAATTCCCACGATCGTTCCCAGCCAATGCCTCCGATCGA
>CAMBQP010000245.1 GCA_945869955.1 Schlesneria paludicola DSM 18645 | reverse complement strand
GATCAGCAGCGTCCGCTGTGGCCTGCAGAAATCGGTGATCTCTATCTCGGTGGTGCCGGTCTGGCTCGCGGTTATGTGGGTCGAGCCGATCTGACCCAAGAACGGTTTCTGATGCTCCAGGTCGACAAGACCTCGGACCACCCGCAACGACTCTATCGAACCGGAGATCTGGTCCGATGGACATTTGACGGTCAATTAGAGTTTTTGGGGCGGGCAGATGGGCAGGTTAAGCTCCGGGGATTTCGGGTCGAACTCTCGGAAATCGAATCCGCACTGATGCAATGTGCCGGCGTCCTGGCCGCTGCGGTGACCGTCCGCGAGGATGTCCCCGGTATCCAGCAACTCGTCGCGTATCTTGTTTCCAGAACTGGTAGCGAGTTCGATGAAGATCAGCTCCGTCAATCGCTGCGTCAATCACTGCCGGTCTATATGATTCCGTCGTTGTTTGAACCCGTCGAGTCGTTTCCGACATTGACCAGCGGCAAGGTGGACCGCAAACAATTACCCCCCCCGCGCACTCGGGAAACACGATCCCAACGGAACTCGGCAAGCGGCGGGACCGACTGGATTCCTCGGGATGATTTTGAAGCCCAGTTGGCCATTGTCTGGAGCGAAGTCTTCGGGGTCCGCATCACAGGTCCGGACGAGGATTTTTTCCTGGATTTGGGTGGACATTCGTTACTCGCAGCGCGGATGGTTTCGTCGCTACGCCGATTCCCCCAATTTGCCGACATCTCGATGCTGGATGTCTACAACGGACCGACGATTTCCCGTTTAGCCAGCCTGTTACGTGACCGTCAGCCGCAGCCTTTGGCCGCCGATTCGCCTCCCGTGCATCATCGTGAGGTACGGCAAGTGACCGCGTGGCAGCATGCCCTGTGTGGGGTGGTGCAATCGATCGGCTTATACTTTGTTGTCGGCTTCTTTTCGTTACAGTGGTTGGCTCCTTATTTGACCTACACCCTGCTGCTGGATCATGGCGAGTCTGGTTTGGTGGCCGTGTTTTTCTCATTGATGACACTGGTGCTGCTGTATCCGGTGATGCTGTTGTTATCGATCCTCGTCAAGTGGATCGTGATTGGTCGCGTCAAACCGGGACGATACCCCCTGTGGGGCCTTTATTTTTGCCGCTGGTGGTTCGTGCAGTCGATTCGCAATATCGTCCCCACTAGTTATTTGACCGGCACCCCCCTGTTGGGGATTTATTATCGTTTAATGGGAGCCCAAATCGGTACGAATGTCTCTCTGGGCAATGATGGTTGTCAGGCGCATGACCTGTTGACGATTGGGGATGACAGTTGTCTAGGTGCCGATTCCCATTTCACGGGGGCGACCTTTGAAGATGGTTGGCTCATCCTCGAGCGAATAGAGATTGGCCAACGCTGTTTTGTCGGCACGCGGACATTACTCGCCCCCGGCTCACGCATGGAAGACGACTCTGAACTGGATGATCTGTCGCTGTTATCCCGCGGCACCTGTATTCCCCTCGGCGAAAGCTGGAAAGGTTCGCCGGCCCGACGAGTGGAACCAACGCAGTTCGCTGAGCGACCGTTGAACGAGGTTCGGCCATCCCTCAAACGCCGATTCGGATATGGTTTATTGTATCTCGTCGGGACCCTGATCTTCCCCCTGATGCCGATGGCGGCCTTCTTTCCGGGGATGGTGGTGATGGCCCATTTGAACAGTCTGGATGATTGGTATTACTATCTTGTACTGTCCCCCTTGGTCGCCTTGTCTTTCGTGGTGATTATCAGTCTGGAGATTGCGGCGGTCAAATGGCTATTATTGGGACGAATCCGTCCGGGGTCTTATCCGTTACATCATTGGTTTTATTATCGAAAATGGTTTGTCGATCGCCTGTTGCACCTGAGTCTGGATGTGATCGGCCCGCTCTATTCCACCTTGTATCTTGCCCCGTGGTATCGCTTACTGGGTGCCCGCATCGGTTATCGGACCGAGATTTCCACGGCTTCGTTTGTTTCACCTGATTGCTTGGAGATTGGGGATGAAAGCTTCGTCGCTGACGCAGTCTCACTCGGGGCCGCCCGGATTCAATACGGCCGTATGGAGATCAATCAGACTACGATTGGCGAACGAACATTCATCGGCAACAGCGCTTTGATCCCGATCGGAGCGAACATTCCCGATAACAGCCTGGTGGGCTGTTTGTCGATTCCTCCGCAGATTCCGATGCAGGAGGGGTCCACTTGGCTCGGATCACCCCCCTTCTTTTTACCTCAACGGCAAACCAATACCGAGTTTACCGAAGAGGAAACGTTTCGACCTACGCGATGGATGCTGACGCAGCGATTGTTCATCGAATTCTTCCGGGTCACCTTGCCATCGACCCTGTTCATCGTCTTTACTAACATTCTGCTCTCTGCCATTTTGTTGATGTACGATGAATTTTCGCTTTTAGTGCTGATCGCCTTATTCCCTTTGTTGTATATGACAACGGGGACTTCGGCGGCATTGCTGATGGTCGCCTGCAAATGGGTACTCATGGGGCGCTATCGTCCTTGTGAGCGTCCCTTATGGAGTCCGTTTGTCTGGCGCACCGAAGTCGTCACCTCGTTACTCGATAACTTTGCCTCACCCTTTTTTCTCGACCTGCTAGCCGGAACCCCCTATATTTGCTGGTTTTTCCGGCTGCTGGGTGCCCGAATTGGGCGTCGTGTGTATCTCGACACCACCGAGATGACCGAATTCGATCTGATCCAGATCGGGGATGATGTGATCGTGAATCTTGATTGCACACTGCAGACGCACCTGTTCGAAGACCGCGTCATGAAGATGGCAGAAGTTCAGATTGGCAGTCACTGTAGCCTCGGTGCGATGTCTCTGATTTTGTATGATACCCGGATTCTCGAAGGGGCAACGGTCGGAGATTTGTCCCTGGTGATGAAGGGGGAAACACTTCCGACAAACTCGTCGTGGAGCGGGATACCCGGACGGCGAGTCACTTTGTAATTCTGATTGGCTTTCGTAATTCGTCACGGGAAACCGTCAACATGCCTCGCTTTGCCATTTTGATCCATGATCATCCGGTGCTGCATTGGGATTTGCTGTTGGAATGCGGCACAGCCTGTCGTACGTGGCGGCTACTGACCGACCCGGGCAACTGCGATCACGAAATCCCGGCAGAAGCATTACCCGATCATCGCTTGATGTATCTCGATTACGAAGGCCCGGTTTCGGGCGAGCGGGGAACAGTAAGCCAGTGGGATGCCGGAACATATTTCTGGAGAATTGACCAGACCGAGGTGGTCGAAGTCTTGCTCTCTGGCCATCGCTGGCAAGGAATTTTCCGCATGGAACAAACCGAACAGGGGACTTGGAAGGGATTTCGAGTCAGTCCGCTGGCAATCGACGGTCCGTGATACAAAACTGGATGATCGGCGGCATCTCGGCTTGAGTGAATTGGTTTGCAGGATGCGGGACATCAGCAATCACGTTGAACAGCCGAATTTTTCAGATTTTGCCCGTGAATTGGGAAGCGGCAGAAAGGGAGTCAGCAAAACGGTCAGAGACGCTCGGTTCATTCGTCTCCGGTGGAGGTGGAACGATCCACGAAGTCACCCAAGGCAAACAGATCGCCTACGCAACAGAAAAACCCAGGCAAAACATTTTCACCGGTTAACTCATCAATGGCGTGAAGTTTACTGACAGTCCCATCGAGTCGATGGACTTCCAGAATCCGCGTCTCGGGATTGACGACCCAGACCAAACGGACGCCAGCCGCTAAATATTCTTCAACTTTTGTTTCCAGCTCGTAAACCGTATCCCTGGGGGAGACGACCTCGACTGCGAGGTCGGGCGGTAACCGCAGATAGCCTTGCTCTAAATCGGCCAGCGTTAATCGTCCGGCACAAACAAAGGAACCGTCCGGTCGGCGAACTTTCAGGGGATCTGCCGGGAAGCACTGGTAGCCACAATCTGACTGTAGCACAAACCCCGCCCCTCGGTCGTGAGCAAAATTCCCCAGCCGTCGGTTGATCTCGGCTGCAATCAAGCTTGAAAGCCCACTCAGATTCAACTCCGCGAGTTGACCATGGACGAGTTCAAAACGCTCCCCATCCGGCATCGACAGCAGGTCATCAGGCGTGAGTCTCACCGATCCGCTTGCAACACTCATGGAAAATTTCGTCCGCGAAAAGAAATCACAATGATTGCGAAACGACGATAGCAATTCGGCCAACGGCTGGCAATTTCCTCGGGTACAAACTCATGTTGCGCTGAGGAGACTTTCCTGGAGAATTGACCAGACCGCAGTGGTCGAAGTCTTGCTCTCTGGCCATCGCTGGCAAGGGGTTTTCCGCATGGAACAAACCGAACAGGGGACTTGGAAGGGATTTCGAGTCAGTCCGCTGGCAATCGACGGTCCGTGATACAAAACTGGATATTCAGGCAATTTCCGCAAGCTCGCAACGCCGTTTTGATCGTGTTGTCAGAGGTTGCGGCGGGTGAGTTGTTGCTGCAGTTGTCGAACAATCGCTGTCAATTCGGGAATATTGCTGACGAGTAACTCTTCACGGGTGGGTGTTGATACCCCGAAAATTGATTGCAATACTCCTATTTGCCCGATCAATTCCCCTTTCTCTAGACCTTTCTCTAGACCTTTCTCGAGACCTTTCTCGAGACCTTTCTGTTCGCCTTCCTCCAGGCCTTCCGATCGGGCGTAATCGAGGCGTGCGATTTCGTCCATCTGGAACTTCCTACGGGCTCGATACGCTTGCAACTGTTCTGGCGTTTGATTGATCATCTCTAGCACTCCTGCGGCTTCCACAAATTCCGGTTCCCGAAGTAACTCTTGAACTTCCGCTCCACTCATCGTTTCCGCATGCAATAAAAAATAGGCCCAGCGTTCAGCTGGGGTTGTTCGCCTCAGATTCTCGCGTTCCACACGCAGCTTCGTCAATTCCAATGTGTGAATTTGCAAATCATCGCTGAACAAATCCCCCATCTTATCTCGCAGACGAAAAACCAATACTCCAGTGCAGTGATCGTATTTTTTGGAGTCTGCCAAATCAAGACATCGTGCCGTGGTTGGGCCGTCTTCAGGTCGGTTGACGCTCGTCGACCCGTTTGGTCTAGAAAATCAGAAAACGGGGGTGTAAAACCGAGATATGATCAAACTCACTAACGGACAAATCGCTGCGGTACAGCAGAGCCCCGACGGTGTCTCCTGTGCGGACACAATCACTCACCGCGTTGATTTTTTCTCGTGGATGAGCAACTTCATCGTCGAGCGATGCAGGGACTCCGGCAACAACAAGATCTCGAAGCGATTCGAAAAGGAGTCGCCCAGATCGATGCCGGAGGAGGAGCTCTTGTTCAGGATGCCCGTCAGCAGTTCGTACAGGAGCTTACGAAGATGGCCGATTCCCCTGATAAAGTGCATTCACCCGAAGGAGATCTACTCCCGGAATACGACTTTCACAAAATGGATGGAGTCGTGCGAGGAAAGTACGCAGAGGCTTACAAGGAACACCTGCGGATCGTTCGATTAGCCGACGATGTGGCTTCGGCATTTCAAACTGAGCTTGCAGTCAACGATGCGCTACGCGAATACTTGCGGGATCATTCCGGCGTTCCAAACTAGACCTTCATGGCGCGTAGGACTCGGGGGACGCTGGAATAGGGCCAGAACGATGAGGAAACGATTTTACCCTCCCCCGTGAGAGCACTGCTTCTCCGAAGACTCCGAAGCAGTGGCATGTCGGTTGACGAACCGCTTCTTCGGCTGCATGCCACTGCTTGTCCGCTCTGGGACAAGCAGTGCCGAACGTCACTGTGCATACATCCACATATTCGACAACCTTTGTTTGATAATGTGGTGTCTTTAGACAGAGCGGAAAGAACAAAGAGCACTGCTTCTCCGAAGACTCCGAAGCAGTGGCATGTCGGCAATTTTGCTCTCAGACCGATTCTTCAGCCGCCGTCACGCACCTTCTGACGGCGAAGCGATGGGTCGACCGAGGCACTCGCCGCGACCGAATCAAACGGCACGCTCAGAAACGAACCAATACGCTCTGCGGTCGCCGCCGCGCCGGCGAGCACTGCGTTGTACTGCAGGGCTAAGACCGCCACATCTGGACGAGCGTCCAGCCAGCGCACGATGGTCGCTCGTTGACGCCGATATTCCTTCGCCAAAGCCTCGTCATCCAGTGACCCACCCACACGACCGAGTCGTTCAATCATCACCCGTTGGGATGCAATCACTTCGGCGGGATCCCGTTCGATGATCACGATCCGGTAGTTCTCTCCCCTTGGGAGATACGACAACAGCGGCAACGCAATCTTGACCACCTTGCCACGTGCTTCCGCCAGCCAATTTTGATCCTGAGACAGTCGCGTCGCAGGCTCGTATTCCCAGTAACCGCGCGGGTTGTCCGAGTCTGGCAGGCGCAGCCCATCCGTCAAAGGTGCAATTCCCCCGGCGGCCAGCATCTGCATCAACATCGACGTGCCGCTTCGTGGTAGCCCCGCCACAATCGTAATGTCCCGAGTCGGGTCGGGCGAAACGGTCCCAAGTCGGTCGACGAAGGGGACCACCACAGGGGTTGGCAGCTTGACCTGCGGCCCTTTTTCAGGCGGCTTGGCTTTTTTGGCCAGACTCAGTTCCATGGCCTGCACGTCATGATACTGGGCGCTCACTGTCTGGCCTCGTTTTTTGTAGATCCGGGCCAAGGCCTTGTGAGCGGGGATCAGGCCGGGCATCTGGTTGAGTGCCGCCTTGAATGCCTGTTCGGCATTTTTATCGTCACCCTGGGATAGCAGCGAACGCCCCAATACAAAATGAGTGGTCGGTTGCGACGAGATCAGCGCCAGCGACATCAGTGCCGAGTCTGTCGCCGCCCCAAAGCGGCGATTTCTTAAGTGAATCCGTGCGGCAAGTGCCAAGGCTTGCCAGTTTTCGGCATCGCGATGCAGGGCTTGATCAATCCACCACAACGCTCGTTGATCTTCATTGAGCTGATTGTAGGATCTGGCAAGAAACATCGCGGGGGCGAAATCCACGGCGTTGGAGTAAACGGCATCCAGGTTTTTCAGGTCGCGCAGCACGTCATCGTGGTTCCCCTCGGCCAAGCCAATCCGCAGACGCAGGTTCATCCGCAGCAGCGAAAATCCGGTAGAACGCTCCGCCAGCTGCCGCCGCTCGAATAACTCACGCTCGTCTTTCCGCTCGTTCGTCAGATCCAAGTCACTATCAGCCCGCTCCTCGCGTCGTCGTTCCAGTTCCGCCGTCGCTTCCGGTGCGGTAGCGGTGACAAGTCTGTCAAAATCCTCGAGCATTTGCCGGGCCGCAACCCGATTTTCGGTCGCCAGCAGGGCGGTGATGGCTCCATTGACAAAACGATGGTCGCTCGGGTCCCCTGCCCGCAATTCGGCAAACAGACTGGCTGACGCCTGCCATTCCCCCGCATCAGCGTGAGCCCGGGCGAGATTGTAATTCAGCTCGGTGACGGTATCGGCGACCGCTTTGGCAATATCGTCGCCGGGTGGGGCGACGTAGCCCAAAGCGACCAGATGTTTCATCGCTTCAGAGGAAGCAACCGCATCGACCTGTGTATGAGGTGGGTGTGTCCCGGCATCCCCGGCAACGGCGTCCCACGATTCGATCGTCTCGATTTTACCGACCGTTTCGAAGGCCGCAGAAAGAACCTTGCCATCCATGTCCTGGCCGACGGGAAGTCCAAACAGATGCAGGATGGTCGGGGTGACGTCGAGCAGATTGGCCCCGTAAATCGTTTGTCCCGCGCGGATTCCAGGCCCATGAAGCGCAATCATCCCGAACTCGCGGTGCTCGACCGCAGGTCCCGCCGCTTCCGCTGGAATATATTTTGGCCGCAGCGCGTCGGGGTGAAAGCCATGGTCACTCAGCAGGATGACGGTCGTCTCGGGACCGGCGAGCTGAAGTAAGCGGCCCAGCATCGCGTCGTGATAGCGGTAAGCATTCGCGATCACGCCGCTGAAAATGGAAAACGACTCTTCGTCAATGTGTGGCAATCGGGGAGGATGATACTTCATAAAGCCATGACAGAAGTGATCAATCGCGTCGTAGTAGACTCCCGCGAAATCCCAGTCCGCGTGCTCCAGGATTTCGGTCGCGGCCGCATGGATCGACATCGCCTCGGCCAGCACCTTCGCCAGCGTATGGAGGCGTTTGTCTTTCGCCTGATCAACCTTGTCGTATTCGGGGACAAACAGCCTGAGCATCTCACCCGGGACATCCATGGGGACGGTACGGAGCTCGGATAAACGTTCAAACCAATCCGGCGGGTGAATCACCCCCAACGGAAGCGGACCTGGTTCTTGATAATTCGTAATTTCATGGAAATGGTTCGAGACCATTACGCCACGAATCGGTTCGGCCGGGTGCGACGGCCACCAGCCGACGACCGAGGGCTTTCGCCCGTTTTGATGGAGGATATTCCAGATCGCTTTTGTTTTACGTCCGAGCGTCGTGATGGGGCGAACGCCGTTCCCTTGGGGAACAGGTTCACTGAATCCATGAATCCCATGCTTGGTCGGACGTTTCCCGGTCGCGATCGAGGTCCAGAGCATCGGACTGAGGGGGGGAGAAATCGTTGCCAGATTGCCGGAAGCCCCGCCCGACACCAGTCGGGCGAGGTTCGGCATTTCCCCAGCGGCCATGAGTGGCCGGGCAACTTTCCAGTCAGCGGCATCCCAGCCGACAACCAACACGCGACGCTTGGTCATCGTTATACGGCCTTTGCTTGTCGATCTTTCTTCCACTTCCGCACGCCCGCGGCACCAAGAACCAACGCCCCCATCGCACCCAAAGCCAGCGAGGATGG
>CAMBQP010000244.1 GCA_945869955.1 Schlesneria paludicola DSM 18645 | reverse complement strand
TTGTTCTTTTTCAGCTCTTCAATCGCCCGATCCATCTCTTGTTTGGCTCGTTCGATTTCATTCCGACCGGGAGTTTTATCCGGCTTTTTCTGAGATCCTTCGTCGGATTGTGGGGCCTGATCCTCTTGCTGATCCGATTCGTCCTGACTCTCGGGGGGAGTTTCCTGTTGTGGGGGCTGGCCTTCTTGGGGTTTCCCCGGCTGTGGTTTCCCTTTTTTCGGCTTCCCCTGCTGTGGCTTGCCGGACTGTGGCTTTCCGGACTGTGGCTTTCCTGCGGGAGGTTTGGAATCGGGCGTCTTCCCTGCTTCGGGGTCGTCTTTTGGATCGGCGGAATTTTCGTCAGGCTTTTCGCCCGGTTTGGGCGCATCCTCGTCCGCAGGATCCTTCGCCTCGTCTTTGTCAGCGTCGTCTTTCTTCTCCTCATCGTCTGCTGCGGGATCTTTCTGTTCGCCTGGCTTGGGTTTGCCTGCGGCAGGCTTCTTGCCCGCGGCAGGTTTTCCACCCGGCTTGGCAGGCTTTCCCTCTGAATCCGTCTGTCCCTCTTGAGGGTCCTCTTTGGGGTCCGTAGCTTCGTCACCCGGTTCGGCATCTGGGTCTTGCGGTTCGGCGCTCTCGGTTTTCGGCTCACCAGGCTTTGATTCCTGATCGTCGGCAGCACCCGGTTTTTTCGGCGTCTCGCTCCCGGGTTCGTTTTTGCTGGACTTCTTCGCCTTATCTTGAGCTTCGATTTTGTCCGCCAGCTTTTTGGTCGACTCGGCCACCTGCTTCTGCTGCCGTTGCAGTTCGGCGTTGTCAGCCCCTCGTTCGGTATTGGCGCGTGCATCGGTTTCTTTACTGATCAGCTTGTTCACGTCCTTGATCAGGTCTTGAATCCGCTTTTTCTCTTGTTCGAGGTCATCCTTTCGAGCCTCGCTCATCAGTAATTCCAGCATGGTCTGCAGTTCGGCAACCACCATCTCTTGCCGTTCGACGGCATCCCCCAACTGGTCTTTTTTCAACAGCTCGGTAACCTGCTGAAATTGCTCGGGAATACGGCCTTCTTTACTTTTGCCGCTCGCCCGCAGCAGCAAATCCGCCCGTGAAGGATCGGTCTTACGCAGATAGTCGCTGAGCTGCATCAGCGTTCCCTCGAAACGCCGATAACGCATTTCGATCGCTTCCTGGGTCGCCGCCAGATTCGGAGCGGGTGCCGCAGCCGGTGCAGTCTCAGCAGGAACCACATTCTCAGCAGGAATCACTTGAGGAACCGTCTCTTGGGCGGGTTCGACTGCGGTCGAGGGACATGGTCGACTCAACACCAATACCGCACCAAGACAGAACAAGAATCGGACGCCAGCAAATAACCTGACACTCATGGCGAATTCTCCAGCGGGGGGAGCGATCAACAAGCTGAATTCTATCGCATGCCTCTCGACGGAGCCATCGGTCTTCTCGATCGAATCTGCAGATTTGTGATTTTTCCCAGCCGTCACCGATCAACGCCGTCGCCCGCCAAGACGGGACGTTTCCCGGTATCAAGGGTGTTTATCCGCCAAGATCACCGAACATCGCCGTCGGGAGGATCACCGAGGTGCTGCGACACCTGTCTCAAGCCTTGACGCTGTTCCCACTGCGATAACTGAGGTCCAGAATCTCCATCGGGTGCGCGACCCAGATCGGGCTCCCTGCCTGGCGAAGTGCGGCCTGAATCTGCAGCGAACAACCCGCGTTCCCCATGATCACCGTTTCCGCCCCCGTGGCCAGAATGTTCGCCAGCTTGCGTGCAGCCAGCTGGTCGGCCATCTGACCCTCAGTCAGGTTGTAACTCCCCGCGGCCCCGCAACAAATTTCAGACTCGGCCAGTGGAACTAGCTCTAACCCCGGTACCAGACTCAACAGGTCGCGCGGCTGTTCGCGGATTTTTTGTGCGTGGCACAGGTGACAGGCGTCATGATACGTCCCCTTCATTCGGACCTCGCCTTGGGGAGCAATCGGCCCCAGTGCCGCCAGAAATTCCGAGATGTCCCTGACTTTCGCGGCGAACTTTTTCAACGCGGTCGACGTGACCTGGTCCCCGGCAGCCAGTTCGGTCGCCACATGGCCATAGTCTTTCAGCATCGAGCCACAACCGGCGACATTAATAATCACGGCATCAACGCCATCGAGATCAAACGCGGTGGCATTCGTCCGCGCAAATTCCAACGCCGGTGTACCGGCCCCGCTGTGATAATGAATCGCCCCGCAGCAGGCTTGATCACGGGGAATCACCACGTCGCAGCCATTCGCCTGCAGCACGCGGGCTGTCGCCCAGTTCACGTGATGAAACATCGCATCGGCCACACAACCGGTGAACAAGGCGACGCGTGCCCGACGTGGACCAATCGCGGGCAAAAACTCGGGAAGCTGAGGCTCACGCGTTTTTAACGGGGGCAACAGTCGCTGCATCCGCCGCAATCGCTCGGGCAGCAGCTTCGTCAAACCGATCTTTTCTGCCAGTTGGTCCAGTTTCAGCGTCTGCATCAGTTTTGCAGGGACCAACGCCCAGAGCAGTCTTTTCGGATAAGGAAACAACCCATACAGGATCCAGCGATGAAACCAGTCTCGTCCCTGGCCCCCTGCTGAACCAGGCCCGTGCGCGTGCTGCTGCATCTCGATCCGGAATGGTTCGATCAACCGACCGTACTGAACCCCCGAAGGACAAGCGGTTTCACAGCTACGACAGTCGAGACACCCATCCAAATGTCCCTTCACGGATTCGGTCAGTTCAATCCTCCCGTCCGTGACCGCCCGCATGAGATAGATCCGACCGCGCGGACTGTCGTTTTCATCTCCCGTTTCGAGATACGTCGGACACGAAGCAGTACACAATCCGCAATGCACACAATCCAGGAATCGTTCATAGTCGATTCCGCTCCCAATTCGGGGCGTGGTTGCTGCCGGGCTGGCGGCAGCGGAAGTCGCTGGCGTCGAATCACTCGATACGGTTTTGACGAGTTCTGACATTCTGAAGAATTTCCACAGCGGTGCGATACGGCGGGCCATCCAATCGAAGACCCGCGATTGTCTGTTGTCTGTAACGAAAGTTGGCGATCGTTGGCTGTCACGAAAGTTGTCATAGCCAACTGCATTGTAGCAGCGAATCGGTCAGTTTGCCGAGGATCTGCACGAAACTGGCTAATGTGACGTCCCACAACGGGCTGCCGCTGCCATTTTCGCAACAGTCGAAGGCTGCAGGGTTCCAATCAAATCGGTCACCGATTCACACCCTTCCTGTTCGAGCATCGTATCGAGCTCGTCAATCAATTTGGTTGCTAGTGTCGGGTTGTAGAAATTCGCGGTCCCAATTTGGACGGCCGAAGCACCGCAGACCAGGAATTCCATCACATCATCGATCGATTGAATCCCGCCAATACCAATGATCGGGGTTTTCACAGCCTGAGCAACCTGCCATACAATCCGTAAAGCGAGCGGCTTAATCGCCGGGCCGCTCAGTCCCCCAATTCCATTCCCCAGCACTGGTTGCCGTTTACGCCAGTTCACGGCCAGCCCCTGAAAGGTATTGACCAGCGACAGCGCGTCCGCACCCGCCTCACTCGCCGCCTGCGCGATTTCGACAACGCTGGTAACGTTGGGGGTCAGCTTGGCGATCACCGGCAGATCACAGGCATTCCGGACCGCAGCCACGACTTCGGCGGCCATTTTAGGATTCGTCCCATAATCCACGCCGCCGCTGACGTTGGGGCACGAGATATTGAGTTCGAGCGCCGCCAATCCCGAAAATGAATTGAGCTTACGAGCCATCTCGACAAATTCGGCGGTATTTTTTCCCGCAATATTGGCGATAATTGCCGTTCCCAGGCCCAGCAACCCCTGCAAATGCTTGGCAATAAAGGCATCAAGCCCGTCATTGTCGAGCCCGATGGAATTCAGCAGCCCCGAGGTCGTCTCGACGGTTCTTGGCGGAGGATTACCCGGTCGGGGGAGTGGGGTGACGGTCTTGGGGATGATTCCCCCCAGACGAGAAAAGTCGGCATACGCAACCATTTCTCGCGCGTAACCAAACGTCCCCGAGGCGACGAGGATCGGATTCTGCAGATGAAGACGATTCAGTTGAACATCCAGACGCGGCACGGAAAACTCACTTGACGATCGACCAAATCTACCCCCAAGACACCAATTAGCCCCATTGACTGTGGTTGTCTGGCTGCGGTCGTCCAGGTAAACGGTCGTAACCGTATCCTACTCGTTCGCCAGCCCCCCGGACAATCGCTACGGACGAAAGCACCGTATGAAAGCCACGGAGAATCACCCATACCGGTGAGGCACGTCGGAAAACCGCAACGGGAGATCGCGCGCCATCACGAAAGATCGCGAGCCACCCTGAAAAGCGGTTCGGGCGCAGCGTATCAATACGCGGTCTGCCGATGAGCGTCGCCGACCCAAGGGGCTCGTGCAGGTAAGAAAAACCTGCACGAACGTCCCAACAGGATCAGATTACGCCGCCATGAGTTCGATAGGGGGTTGCCACGTCGGGCATATCGAGACCCCAAATCCGTTCCCAGATTTCTGGGATATGGCGATACCCTTCTGATACGTAGATCAGTTGGCGAGCGCGAACGTCGGGTGACGACGAGTAGATCGGGACGATGCAACCGATTTGTCCCAAGCTGCAAGCCAGCAGCAACAACGCAATGTACAGCCGATTTCGCATGATGGCCTCCGTGCCCACCGCTCGCAGGCGGTCTCGTTCGCTCAATCCCTTAGCGACACAATCTTTCAGCGACGCGAAGTCGCCCCGTGAACGATTCTCGATTCGACCAGCGAAGCGAGCACTCGTGTGATGTCTTCTGTGTAACTTATCCCGCTGAAGACCCGCTGCATCACCGAGTTCCGTTCGCTCTTGAGAGCAGACGGATGATTCGGGTGATCACATCGGATGATCAGGGTTGTGCTTCATCTGTTCGCCAGATCCGTCCCGTTGCGCTTGCCACGCTTTCTGCAAAGCGGCCTTGGCCTCCGCAGCGATCTCGAGCTGTCGAACCTTCTCTTCCATCTCTTTGCCCGGCTTGAACGTCACCACGAACTTTTCGGGAACAAACACTTTGTCGCCCGTCCGTGGATTTCGCGCCTTCCGAGCTGCTCGTTTTTTAACCTCAAAAACCCCGAAATTCCGCAATTCAATACGCCCATCTTCCACAAGCGTTTTAACGATCGCGTCAAACGTCTTCTGGACGATCTCTTTTGTTTTGAGTTGCGTCATCCCGAGCGCTTCTGAAATCTCTTTGACGATCTCTTTTTTGGTCACGACTTGAGTCTCCCGAAGAATGCCGACCTGCTTGCTGACGGCTGTTTTTCGATGATGGTGATAAGACTCAACTGTATTGCCAAAAACGACTTAATGTCAAGTCGCCAAAGTCAGAACACGCTAAATACTCAGGAAAACCACGCTTGCCCAAGGGTTGCGCAGTCTTCCCTTGCCTGAATTATCGACGCCAGAGATCCGAAACTTTGGGAAAAACCCCTTCAACCGGCAAAGTTTTTCCTGTCGACAGGATTACGGGCCTGTTTTGGCTGAATATCGGGGGGAACGAGCGACAGCGGCGAATCAATCTGCCTGAATCCGCAAGCCTGAATCCGCAAGCCTGAATCTGTACGCCTGTCGATCGGGGACCCAATCTGAGATCCAAGATCCCCAGTGGTCAAGATCTCGTGTGGTATTGCTGACGAATACACCGAAAGGCATACCCGAGATTGAAGCTCTGCTTCGATTTGGGCTCACTCTGGTGCGAGATTTTGCAAATGGTGACGACTCTTTTCGATCAAATTCGCGAAAAACGGAACTCTTTCGCTGGTGAGCTAACCCCAACAAGCGGGGCCATGAAATAAAAACATCGCAAAAAACGAATGGACGTCAGCAAACCCGGCCGCGACGCTGAGCCAGGCTGTGGCCAGGCGGATTTTCACCCACCCAACGCTTGTCGATCGACTCGGCGGCAAGTTGAAAGCGGGTGTCGGTCGAAAGACGGAACCGATCGGTTTGGTTGTCGAGACTCCCATGCACCAACTGCATGTTGAAGATCACCACATCCCCCAAACGAAATTCGGGTGAGGTCAACCAGCGGCCTCCCAGACTTTTTTGCAGCGAACGAGGGCTGCGGGTGAGTGTCCCATCCCACCATTTCTTTTCCGCCGCATCAGCGTCAGCATCAGGGAGATTCGTACAATACTCGTCCACATCACGCGACAGATACGCTTTCAGTCGATCACTCTGATGATGTGATCCTTCCAGCACGAGCAGGCCACCCAGTTCCAGGCTGACATCCCCCAGCGGTACCCAGGTGGTGTACAGGTTGTGTGTACCACGTCCCATATAGACCAGATCACAGTGAATGGGGCTCCCCAAACCGGGCCCCTTGGTCCGGAACCAGATGAAATCAAAATGAGAGACCTCACCACCCAGAAAATCCGAAAAAAACTCATGCATTCGGGGACCAAACAGCAGCTGGCGTAACAGCGGGTCGTGTTGATTCAGCGGGTTTCCCCAGGCGCGACCGACTTCGCGTCCATTGAAGCGCGCCTCATCAAGGCAAGATCCCGCAGGAAGAAAGCCGAGTTGATCCAGTTGCCGAGTCAACGAGTCACGCACCGCTTGAACCGCATCGCGACTCCAGAAATCCCGCAGATAAAGATAACCATCCTGCGTCATCTGTTGCCGCAACGCGTCCATCCCTTGCAGGGGATGGGTTTCCTGAAGAAAGCCAAAACCCGTGGGTGAGAGATCAAGCTCTTGCCCCAACGCCAGCAATCGGCTCGGCAGTCTGGTCATCGGAGTTGCCTTGTCAGGGGAAATGGGGGTGAGGAACAGGGGCCATGGATCAAAGGGAATCGATGACGGAACATTTCTGAAAATTCTCAGCGCGCCGGTTGCAAGGTTGACCTCAGGCGCATCCGGGATCATACACGCGATCCCGCGCGATCGGGGCTGTTGCCGGAGGCACACCAGCGTCTGCGAACGACGATTGTGCGCATTCCGGCTGAAAAAAAGCAAATTCAACGGGGATTTCCAGATGCAGTGTCGTCATGGTTGGCAGTGTTACGGCGAGTGACGGCATCAATCACGAGTGCTCGACACAGGGGCAGCGAGTTTCCCCAGACTCCTCATTACGGCCCCCGTGCCTGGATCTATTCAGGCCGATGCCGTAATTCATGCGGTCTGAAAAGGATGTTGGCGTCAATGCCCTAATTGAATTCGCCACCATCCGCCAAGATCGTTATGCCGCAGATATTGAATTTCTTTGATTACCGGGTGAGATCTCAGGCCCGAGTTATCTCACTCTCACCAAAGCCACGCGGCTTTTGCGGTCGTGATGGGAATCCAACCCGAAGCGGACGAGGATTTCACCCCAACAGGCTTTAACGAATAAGCACATCAGGGAATCCCTGATTAAAAAACTTTTCGAATAAACACCAAAATAATACTGGCAAAGACGAAATTTATTGCATAATATCTGCCACCCTATGTAAATCGTCAGGCAAGATCGCTGTATCAATGGTCGCACAATCTTCGCTGACGGGATCGAAATTAACGGAGTATTGTTTGGCGTTGACCTACGCACACATTTTCACAGGTGGGTTGTTAATACCACTTCGTCGGAAGCTAACCTCGCAGTACGTACTGCAGGCGACTGCGATCATGGGTGCGAATGGAAGCGATATTGGAGGTCGAAAGATGCTTAAGGTTTTGAGCGTAGTGATGTGTGGCATGGTAATGGGCTTGTTGTCTGGTATCGCCAGTGCACAAACACAAACAATTACTCAGCGGGTTGTTTACCCAGATGGCCGGGTTGTCATCGAGACGGTTTCGGTTCCACAAATGCAACCAACCCGACCGACACCTTGGTCGGGGCCCCCCGCTGCGGCCGTGATTTGCGATCCCTGTAGAACATCATCACAGACATGTAGCGGTTGCCAACAAGGATGCAATTGGCCACATATTCATTTCCATGGACCAGGTTGCAACACACAGCCTCCCGTAATCATCGACATACCAATCATCATGGATACTGAGATCGAAGAGGTAGAAGAAGGCGATGTCCCGTTCTATAAAACGTGTGAATCTTTTACTTTCGAAATTGATGTTCCGTACATCAAAAAACATAGTTCAAACTGGATTACCTTCAAAAATGTGACATACACACATAAGTGCTGCAGGTACACCGTTTGTGTCCCATGCCAATGCATTAAGCAGTCGAAAGAGGAATGCAAGATCAAGCGAGTGCCAGCAACTTTGGTCAAAAAAGTCCGCCAAAATGGCGAGATCGATGTCTATGTTGTGGGTCTGAGAGGCTTCCCCAAAGAATGGGTCCTCTGCCTCGAGATCAATCAACAAACGTTCGGCACGAAATTTCCCAATGTCCCCCTGACAATCTGTCCTTGAGAAATTGGTCCGGACTCTCGCTACGTGGATTCACAGGTCGTTCCGCCAAGAAACGGGGAGCGACTTTTTTGTTCCCAGATCCATGACCCAAAATCGTTCTCGATTCGTCGTGGCCGATTCCACGATGATTGATTTCACGTTCCGTTTACTCGATATTGAAATCCCGTGAACCCGGTGTTGGCGTTCCTCGGAAGTAACCTCAATACGAGCATGATCGTGATGAAAAAAGTGATTGCCGCTGCCCTTGCTGTGGCACTCGCCTGCGGCGTCCTGATCGGACTCAACTGGCAGCGGATTGCCATCGTGGCCGAAGCGGAAGACCCGACCGCGACCGTGGCGAAGCCCAGCCTGCCCGACGAGAATCGGCACGAAGCGGGATCAGAGGGGACTTCACCGGATCGTCCGTCACAGGTCTTGTATGCTGATGATCTGCTCGAATTGCTGGCAGATGCGACCGAGAAACTGATCGAGA
>CAMBQP010000243.1 GCA_945869955.1 Schlesneria paludicola DSM 18645 | reverse complement strand
AATCGGAGGCCCAGACTTGGGTCCCGGCATACGGCATTTGCGGTGCCAATACCAGAAACGAGGGAAGATTCTGGTTCGATGTCCCCAGACCGTAACTCATCCACGCCCCGATACTCGGCCTGGCGAAGGCAAACGATCCGGTGTGCATTCCCAGCGTCGCGTTATAGTGGTTGGAATGACTCGTATGCATTGATCGGACAAACGTGATGTCGTCGGCCTGGGTGGCGATCTGCGGAAATAAATCGCTTACTTCGATACCGCTGTTCCCACGGGGCGAAAACTTCCAGTCAGGCCGCTTGAGAAAAATTTTTTCATACCCAGGACGATTTCGAGTCTCGGGATGATCAAACGTCACTTGCTTGCCGTGATCGGCAAACAGTTGCGGTTTCGGGTCGAACGAATCGACATGCGAAACGCCGCCACTCATAAAGAGAAAAATCACCGACTTGGCTTTCGCCGGAAAATGAGGCTCTTTTGGCGAAACCGGATTGCCGGCACCACGTCCCCCCTGCCCCGTAGCCGCATTTCCGTCGGCCCCTAACAGCTCGCTCAACAGGCCGGGCATCAGGATCGAACTCGCTACTGCGGACCGAACGAACTGCCGTCGTGACGGATCAAGTAGTAAATGGTTCATATCGTCAGTCCACATAAAGGAATTGATTGCTCGATAGCAGAATCCGTGCACAGGCGGACCAGACCGCCAGCGGTTGGTCCCCAGCAGGTGTCTCGGCGATCGCTGCCTGGTATTTTTGCAGAAAGTCCATTGCCGTGGCTCGTTCGGAATCCCGCGGTAAACGCTGCATCACAATCCGAAACAGCTCATTCAGGCGACCACTCTCCTCGGACTGTCGCAACACCTGCCTGGCCACCTTGTCCGCCTGACCATGGAAAAATGGATCATTCAAGAAATAGAGTGACTGTGTTGGAACCGTTGTGACCTGACGCTGCGGTGTTGTCGCATTCGGATCTGCCCCGTCAAACAATCCCATGAAGGGTTGCCGGCGATTGCGTAACGTCAGCAGATAGATGCTGCGTCGATCCGTTTCCGGCACTCCCGTAAACGGAACATGCTGGGAAAAGGACCAGCTTCCTGCGGGAGGAATCGGATGCGGCCCCCCAGGACTGAGTTCGATCTGCTGGCTGGCCACCAGCAAACTGTCTCGCAATTCTTCGGCACTCAGTCGCCGCCGATCAAATCGCCAGTAGAGCTGATTGGTGGGATCGATCGCCAGCGATCGGGCGACCTGTTCTGTCGAGGTATCGCCACCCCCCTGTCGATAGGTTGCGGAATGCATGATCAATCGATGCATTCCCTTGAGGCTCCAGCCCGATTGGATCAACTGTTTTGACAGCCAGTCAAGTAACTCCGGGTGACTCGGTGGCAGGCCACGTGTCCCAAAATCGTTGGGGGTTTGCACTAAACCTTTGCCGAAATGATACTGCCAGATCCGATTCGCCATGACCCGAGAGACCAGCGGATTGGTTGGATCAGTCAACCAATTGGCCAGTTGCAACCGTCCACTCCCCGCATCCGCAGGGACCCGTTGGCCACCAAAGAGATCGAGCCACCGTCGAGGGACCTCGTCCCCCAGTTTTTCGGGATCACCCCGCATATGCAAACGAGCATTTGCGACGCTCCCTTCCATCACCGCATACGCATAATCGCGCCGGGGTGCCCGCGAGACCAGCTCGGATTTCTGCAGCGCCAGTTCGGTTCGCTTTGAGCTCAGTTCGGCAATTTTCTGCAAAGGCAGCGAAACACTCCCTGGAATCGTCGTGAGGCTCCAGCCGACTCCATCCGGTCCACCCGGATGCGCATCGGCGACACGGCCGCTGATCCGAACTTTCCCGGCAATCGGACTGACCCAGGCAATCGCCACCGGCCCATCAGGAGCCGGGTGAACGAATACGGTCTCGGGGGCCAAGGTGGTCCAGACCGCCAAAGGTTCTTTGGTCGAATTGAGTAGCACCGCCGGATTGTCGCCGCTGCGCCAAACATGCAGTCCCGGCTTTCCCATCAGATCCTTGACCGGCTCAGAGAGAAGACTCAAGCCGTTACGGGGATCCAGAAACCACCAGACGGCGCCATTTCCCCTGCGATCACCATGTGGATTGGAGGTGAGAAAATTGCTGGTCACGTCCTGTGACAGATTCCATCGCCGCTCAGTTCCGCCAACTTCGGTCAACTCCCATTCAATCAACGTCGTATCGGCACCATAGTTCGACTGGGGATCAATCGTCAGCAAAATCATTTGTCCGACGCTCACGTCAACCCCTTGCAACACTTCGGAGGCGGCTGACGCTGTTAGCAATTGCGATCCCCCCTCGGAGACAACTCCGTTTGCCAAGGGAAGCGTTCCACTGGATGCGACGGTTTTCAGTTCGTTCAGCAGCCCCCCCTGGGAATCCGCCAACTCCTTCAGCCTCGTGTCTAACTCGGCCAGTTTTTTGTCGTAAGGCTCCAGCGTTCGAGCCCATTCGGCAGGTGGCAACAGCGGTACCAGATCACGCGGCTGCTGTTTCGCTTCGCAACCGGGAAAGGCAAACCGACTGCTGTTCAGAATGCCATATAAGGCATAGTAATCATTTGCAGAAATCGGATCATATTTGTGATCATGACAACGGGCGCAGGCAATGGACAGCCCCAGAAAGGTTTTTCCCAGGGTGTCGATTGCATCCTCAAATGTCAGATGCATGTGCTTGTCACTATCGTGGTCAAAGCGACGTGCAATCGCCAGAAATCCGGTACTGACGACCCCCGCTGTATAAGCCTCGGTGGGATCCTTGGCATGCAGCAAGTCACCAGCGATCTGTTCACGCACGAACTGGTCGTACGGAAGATCTCGATTGAAGGCGTGGATGACCCAGTTTCGATACCGCCAGGCATCGGGAATGGGATGGTCCGTATTTTCCCCCGCCGTATCAGCATACCGCACCAGATCCAGCCAATGTCTTCCCCAGCGTTCACCATAATGGGGCGATTCCAGCAGCCGATCGACCAGCGTTTTATAGGCATCTTCGGACGAGTCTGACAAAAACTGGTCCACTTCGTTCTGAGTCGGTGGCAGTCCTGTCAGATCATAGGTCGCACGTCGGATTAATGTTTGTCGGTCCGCAGCCGGCGACAACCTCAGTTTCTCGGCCTGCAATCGACTCTGAATAAATCGATCGATCTCACTGCCGACTGCGTCGTAGTTTTGAACGACAGGGACCACGGTTTTTTTTAACGGCTGACATGACCACCAGGCACGCAACTCGTCCTCGGTCATCCCCCCGCGCCGAACTGCTTCGGTACGGGTATCATGAGCTCCCCGTCGGACCCACTCGGTCAAGAGCGCGATCTCGGCCTCGGGAAGTTTTCCCCCCGCCTCTTCCGGTGGCATTTTTAATCCGTCATCGCGATAGAGAATCGCCCGGATAAACAGACTTTCGTCAATCTTGCCAGGTTGAATGGCCGGTCCCGACTCTCCCCCTTTTTGCCATCCTTGCCGGGAATCCAGTGCCAGACCATTTTCCGTTTTCCCCTGCCGATTCGAATGGCACGATTCGCAGCGTTGAACCAGCAGCGGTCGAATTCGGGATTCAAAATATTCGTCGTCCGACTCGGCCCAACACGGGGAGGTGAACCACAAAAACGAACACATTCCGACAATCAAACATCGCGCCCATTGACGCTGGTCAGAATCGAGTTCTCGGTGCGAGCAGAGCGGTGAAATCATTTTTTACACATTCCGAGTCGAGTCAGCGACAAGCAGTTGGGTGCTATCGTGGACCAGATTGAACGCAAAATCAATAGTCGGCGTATTTCCACTCCAATTCATGATGGACACCTCTTGGTAACTTTGCGTATTGTACCATATCTCAAAGTCTCTCGAGGTAAACGTCACCAGCGTTTTCCAGGGTCAAGGCGTGCGTTTCAGAAACCGCGATGGCTGCAGATCGAGACCCGAAAACGTCGGCGACCGCGACCTTTGAATCACCTCATGATACGATTGCCTTCTTGTGTTTCGATCCCGCGTTAACTCGTGAAAACTCGCTAATGCTCGCGAAGTTTGCGTTTCCAATGGGGAAAGTTGTTTCGATGCCTTCCGATCAAATCAAGCCGCCCGCCGCTACGCTCCCCGCACCGCTAGACCAGATGCAAATGGCTGTGGAACGAACGTACCTGGCACATGAAAGAACACTGCTGGCCTGGGTGCGGACCGGAACATCGTTAGTCACGTTCGGCCTGACACTGCATAAGTTTTTTGAATACCTGCACGAGCAGGATCCGGTACGCCACCCCTCACGCATCCTGGGGGCAAGAACGATGGGGTTGATGCTGATCGTAATCGGTCTGGCCACTCTCGCCACCGCCTGCTGGCAACATCGACAGCGGACCCAGTTCCTTCGCACCATGGACCCTGGTCTCGGGTTTTCACCCGCCTACTTGCTGGCAGCCTTGATGGCGCTGCTGGGATTTCTTGCTCTACTCGCACCACTGAGCAATTTTTAAAACCGGCCCCTTAAGACCGTTTGTTGATCCCTGAAGATTGTTGCCTGATCGCCCTCTCCCTTCTCACTCAACAGATACGTGGGAGCGGTGCTCCGATCGGTTCATCGAGCACGACCTCACGCCCGATCCCCCGCACGACCATCACCGGGGCAACCCGGCGAGGCGTGATCTTGCCGATCACCGTGGCTCGACTCGAAACCGCATGCTGATGCAAGATCTCCATCGTCTGCTCGACTAACTCGGGAGCTGTCGCCAGCACGAATGTCCCTTCATTGGCCAAATGCAAGGGATCAAGCCCCAGCAGCTCGCACAGACTGCGAACTTCCGCGTTCAGGGGTATCAATGTTTCCTCAATCACGCAGGATCGTCGCGAAGACTCGGCCCATTCCTGCAGGATTGCGGCGATTCCACCGCGAGTTGCATCCCGGATCGCACGCGGTGCAACCCCCGCTCGCTGCAGCGCAACCAGTGGGGCGGTCACATCCGCACAGTCGCTGGTCGGTATCGGATCGAACTCGAGATGTTCGCGCGCGCAGAGGATCGAGGCACCATGGCAACCAATCGGCCCACTGGCGATCAAAACATCACCGTCACGCAATAACTCGGGCCCCGGTGGTGCCGTCGCTTCCAGTTCGCCGATCCCGGATGTGGTGATGAACAGCTGATCCACAGCCCCTCGCGGAACGACCTTTGTGTCCCCCGTCACGATCATGACGCAGGCCGATGCTGCCGCCGCTTGAATACTGTCCAGTACTCGATCCAGCGTCTTCCATGCCAAACCTTCCTCAATCACCAGCGAAAGACTGAGCCAGCGGGGAATGGCTCCGGATACCGCGAGATCGTTGACCGTGCCGAAAATCGCCAGCTTGCCAATATCGCCACCTGGAAAAAACAAAGGGGTCACCGTGTAACAGTCCGTCGTAAATACGATCCGCCGACTGTCGATGTTTAAGATGGCGGCATCACCCAGTTGCCGCAGTGTCGGATTGTCAAATCGTGGTAATAAACGTTCACGAATGAATTTTCGGGTCAGATATCCCCCTTCGCCATACCCTAACGTGATCCGCTCATGCTCAGTCTCCGCAGGAATGGGACAGGAAAGTGCGGTAATATCGATCTCGACGTTGTTCATGAAGTCAATTCATTCGATCGCGAGTAACGATAATAGGCCGAACAAGCCCCCTCTGAAGAGACCATCGGTGCACCGACGGGAGTCTCAGGAGTACACTGGTTCCCAAACAGGGGACACTCGGGTGGTTTGATCACCCCTAACATGACTTCTTTACTGCGGCAATCAACATCGGACGAGCAGACCGCGTCGGCAAGCTGGAACCGAACGCGGGCATCAAATTCGCAAAACTCCGGGCGAATGGCCAGCCCACCCCCGGCAATCCGACCAAAACCACGCCAGGGAGTGTCGACAATTTCGTAGACCTGCTCCATCAATCGCTGTGCGTGCAGGTTTCCCGTTGGGCTCACCGATCGTTCATATTGATTCGAAAGTCGCGGCTGTCCCTGTTCGAGCGACTGGACACACTCGAAAAGTCCGTTGATCAAATCCAGCGGCTCAAAACCGGTCACCACCACGGGGACTGAAAACTCGGCCACAAACGAATGGTAATTCTCATATCCCGTGACCGTACAGACATGCCCTGCGGCGAGAAACCCCTGGACACGCGTTTCGGCGGACTGCATCACCGCGCGCATCGCGGGTTCCACACGAACGTGACTGACCAGCAAGCTGAAATTCGTGAGCCCGCGTTGTCGAGCATGCAGTAGCGCAAGCGCCGTTGCTGGGACCGTGGTCTCAAACCCCACGCCAAAAAACACAACTTGCTGATCAGGCTGACTCGCCGCGAGCTCAACCGCGTCCATGGGCGAGTACACAATCCGGATTTTGGCTCCCTCGGCTCGCGCCTGAAGCAAGCTTCCCCGTTGACCAGGAACCCGCAACATGTCACCAAAGCTCGCGACAATCACGTTTGGACGCCGGGCCAGTTCTGCTGCGGCATCAATCGCCTCGGCGGGGGTCACACAGACCGGACAACCGGGCCCATGAACCAGTTCCAAGACATCCTCAAGAGCCGCTTCCAAGCCATGCCGCAACAGGCTATGGGTCTGACCGCCACACACGTCCATAATGACCCAGCGCCGCGTGATTGCCTGCCGTAGTTCTGCGAGATTGCGCTGGATCAAAGCGGGCTGTCGGTACTCATCCATAAATTTCATGGAAAACTCGCTTCCTGAGGATTCATCTCACCCAGATCAGCGAGTGTTGCCAGCAATTTTTCTGCAGCAACCTCGTCAATGATCGTGATCGCAACACCTGCATGCACCAGTACATAGTCCCCCACCCTGGCTTCGGGGACACAGGCCATCTGACACCGTTTGCGCAGCCCTCCAAAATCAATCTCTGCTAACGCCATTAAAGGATCCTGATCGATCCAGACGGCGACTCGGCCGGGAACTCCCAGACACATCTCAACTCCAGTTCTATGAGGCAATCGGCTGTAAAAGGACTCACAAAACGTTCGCATCCCGGTGCAATAAGTTCCGCCGCTGTGTCACCAGGAAATCACAAAATAGAGCAATCCCCTCACCCGTGGTGGCCGACGTGGCAAAGAGGGGCAAATCCCCATGAACCGCATGGGCATCCGCAGTGACCGCAACGAGGGAAAAGGGAACGTAGGGAAGCAAATCCACCTTGTTGATCACACAGACCTGACTGGTCCGAAATGCCTTCGGATACTTTCCCGGCTTGTCATCCCCCTCGGTCACACTCAGGACCACCACCCGCAGATGTTCACCCAGATCGTGTGAGGCGGGGCAGACCAGATTCCCGACATTCTCGATCACCAGAATCTCCAGATCCTGAGTCTCGAGTTGCTCCCAGCCCTTTTGCACCAGCGGAAGTTCGAGATGGCACGCGCCACCGGTCGTGAGCTGCCTGACAGGGACCAGTGGAGCCAGTCGCAGAGCGTCGCGATCCGTCGCGATATCCCCCACCAGCACTCCCATGCGCAGCGATCCCCCCCAGTGCCGAGCCATTGCCTGCAAGAGTGATGTTTTCCCTGCGCCAGGGGACGAAATCAGGTTCAGGCACAGGATTCCCCGTGATGTCAACGACTGCCGCCACGACTGTGCCTCAGCCTGTCGTTTTTGCTGAAGATTCAGCTGCAGCGGAATCGTTTCGATTGCCATTGATTGACCCTTGCAACCTCTCGCGGTTGGAGAGAATCTGAAAACAACTTAGCCTCTGCGAACGCATTTCATCAGAAAACACCCCGCCGATCAATCACTCGCAATAACATTGTTCAAGGGTTCGGTCGTTGTTGGCGGAGTTCATTCAACTCCGCTCGTAACCGCTCGTTTTCCGTTTGAAGTGCGCGAAGTGCTTCTCTCGGTGCCGGGGGAATCTCTGGACCGGGTCTCCGTAATCGAGGCGTTTCCTCTGCAAGTCGGCTGCGAGCGGCGCGAACTTCACGCTCCATGGCGTTTACCTTTTCCATCAGATCATGAGCCAGATCATGCACTTCGGCCTGTTTCAGGTTTTCGGCAGCGATTCGAAGATGATGAATTCGCCGAACCTGTGCATCCAGCTTGCCACCTTCCGGTCCCCCACGCTCAGCCCCGCCACCCGGGCCACTGCGATGAGCACGCTGGGCCTGCGCGATTTCCTTTTCAATCGCGGCTTGTTGATCACGTACGATCTCCAAGTCTTGCTCTGAGGCGTTCGCCTCGAGCATTGCTGCGACTTTTCGTTCCAAGTCCTGCTGCCGTTGCTTTAACTGACGAACATTTGGTTCCCAGCCGCGTGGCCGGCTCCCACCCTGTCCTGAGAATTGATTCGGCATCCCCTCAAACCGATCGGCGTGTTCAACCGATTTTGCCGAATCGTGACGAACTCGTTCTTCCATCGCTCCCAACTGCTTGCGCAACATCTCGACTTGCTCGCGTAACTCATCGACTTCCGCGGCGAATAACGCAGGATTCGCCAGCCAGAGACTCGTACTCAGCACCACCGCCACCAGATTGAAAATTTTCATCGACGATCCTTCATGGAATCGGGATTCCCCCTACGGGCAATCCCCTCGTTAAGTTTCAGGATCGGGTCGAAACCCGATTGATACTCATTGTATCGAGTTCATTGAGCCGGAAGCACCAGCACACCCTCTTCCAGACCACCTAACGTCGAGATCGATTTCACAAGTCGCTCGAGGATTGGACGAAACGCCGCGGAAACATCCGGAATCAACGCAACCCTGTTCAGTTGCTCGGCAGGCTTCACCATGATTTCCTGGATCAAATCCGGCAACATGACCTTGGAATCTTTGGTAAGACTCTCCGCCTCCTTTTGAATCCCTTCAAGACGTGCGGCAAGTTCTGTCAGCGTCGGCAGCGCAGCCTCGGCGCT
>CAMBQP010000242.1 GCA_945869955.1 Schlesneria paludicola DSM 18645 | reverse complement strand
CCGGTCAGCAAGGACTCGCGCGAGGTGAAATCGAGTTTCCCCTTGGCATCCTCCCCATGATGGCACGAGAGGCATTTTCGCGAGAGCAGCGCTTTGACTGCCGCAATTCCCGCGTCATCTGCTGCGGTCGCATGCGAGGCGGGGACCAGTAACAACCAGGCCAGATTGACCGTGATGGCGCAGGTGATCGCAAAATTGGCTGGCGTCTTCATTCACGTCGTTCCTCGGAGCGGTTTTTCAGGACTCGTGTCCGTCGTCATGCATTTCCATCATCATGCAGGGCTTACATCATACCGTACATCGGGATACCGTACATCTGAAGGGATTTACGTGCAACAAGCGAGGGGGCTGGCGGCGAATTCGCTGCCCGCACCAGTCCTGCGGAATACGATCCTCGAATAGGGGATCGCAGGAACTGGGGATTGGTTGTGCTGGGGATCGCGGGGGTTGTCGTTGCTGCACTCTTTGGATTGGATCAAGATGGCTTGAATCAAGCGGTGGATTGGATCAAGCGGTATTCGCCGAATTTCGGTCTGAAATCGCGAAAATCGAGACTGCTTTGTCATGTTCGTCCCGCGATGAGTGCCAGGATCTTGCCACAGGGATCTTGCAGCATGGTGGGCGAGTTCGTTGCGGCTCGTTAGAGTGATTGGCTGAGAGACGGTTTCCTTATTTCACTGACTCGATTCAATCATCCATGACGACTAAGCCCGAACGCGCTCCGACTCCCGCCATGCAGCGCTATCTCGAAGTGAAAGCCCAGCATCCGCAGGCGATTTTGCTGTTTCGCATGGGGGATTTTTACGAACTGTTTTACGAAGATGCCGTGGTCGCCTCGAAGGTGATCGGTTTAACGTTGACTAGCCGTGATAAGGGGTCGGTCAATCCGGTTCCCATGGCGGGGTTTCCGTATCATCAGCTTGATGGCTACCTGCAGAAACTGGTTCGAGCCGGTTATCGAGCGGCGATCTGTGAGCAGATGGAAGACCCCAAACTGGCCAAGGGACTCATCAAACGGGATGTCACCCGAGTGGTGACCCCCGGAACTCTCACCGAAGATTCGCTGCTCGATCCTCGAGAAAGCAATTTTCTCGCCTGTGTTTTCCCGACGAAAGAACTGTGCGGACTCGCCTGGCTCGAAGTTTCGACCGGTCGCTTTCAAATGGCGGATCTCGCCGACGAACACGTGGCCGATGAAATCGCGCGCATCCGTCCGGCAGAATGCCTGGTTCCCGACAACTCTCATGAGCGACCCTTGATCAAGAGTTTGATGCAGATGTCGGGGATGCTGGTCAGTGAACGTCCACCCTGGTCGTTTGCTCTGGATCAATGCAAACGGATCCTGCTCGATCAATTCCAGACCAAGACGTTGTCTGGGTTTGATATTGATGAGGACACCCCTGGGGTGACTGCGGCAGGGGCGTTATTCGAGTACGTCCGCGAAACGCAGAAAAGTGGTCTGGGGCATATCACACGGCTTGAACCTTACCGACGGGGGACCAGTCTGCTGATTGATGAGGCGACCCGCCGCAGTCTGGAACTGACGCGGACCCTGCGCGATGGGCAGCGCGAGGGAAGTCTGTTAGCGGTGATTGATGAAACCGTCACCCCGATGGGAGCACGGCTACTCGGAGAATGGCTGTCGAATCCCTTAACCGATCCGGATCGGATCAACCTGAGGCTCGACGCGGTCGAAGAGCTGACCTCGGATGCGGTCTTCTGCCGCGACCTGCGTGAGCAGCTGCAAGGGTCGTATGACCTGCAGCGCCTGACCGGACGCGTCGCCACTGGCCGGTGCTCGCCGCGCGACTTGTCGTGCCTGGCCCGGACACTTGCGCTGTTACCAAAATTGAAGGCCAAATTATCCGGTCGTTCGGCACGACGGTTGGTCGAGCTGGAAGAGAAACTGGATCTGTGTCCCGAAATTCGGGCCGACATCGAGCAGACGTTGATCGACGAACCCCCCATGCTCACCAGCGATGGGGGGATGATTCGGGAAGGCTTTCATACGCAACTGGACGAATGGCGTGACCTGGCACGCGGCGGAAAAGACTGGATCACCCGATATCAGGCGGAAGAGATCCAGCGGACGGGGATTCCCAATTTGAAAGTCGGTTTCAATCGGGTCTTCGGATATTATCTGGAATGCACTGCCGCCCAGGCGGAAAAGGTTCCGGTGGATTATATCCGTAAACAAACGTTGAAAAACTACGAGCGATATATCACGCCGCAACTGAAAGAGTACGAAGAAAAAGTGTTGCGGGCCGAAGGGCAAGCGATACAACTTGAACAAGAACTGTTCAACGCCTTGCGGGAACGGATCGCGCTGCAATCGGCGCGACTCCGCGAGATTGCCGAAGTGCTGGCCGAGGTCGACACCTTGGCGGGACTGGCAACCCTGGCGGTCAGCGCTGGCTATTGTCGTCCTGAAATCACCACCTCGGCCGTATTGGATATTCGCGAAGGCCGCCATCCAGTCCTTGATCGACTGAAACCGAGCGGCGAATTTGTCCCGAACGATGTGCGCATGGGCAAAGGTCGCGGAACCGTGAACCCGCCAAACAAGGGGAAGTCGGCGAAAGGACCAGAGGGAGGGGGATCGGACGAAGTTTCCGAGCATGTCGAGACGCCTGGGGGCCTGTTGCAACTGATTACCGGGCCAAACATGGCGGGGAAAAGTACCTATATCCGTCAGGCGGCGCTGCTGACGATCATGGCTCAGATGGGTTCATTCGTCCCGGCGAAAGCGGCCTGGATCGGAATTGCCGACCGCGTATTTGCTCGGGTTGGGGCGAGTGACGAATTGGGAAAAGGGCAAAGTACCTTCATGGTCGAGATGACCGAGACCGCTCGGATTCTGAATGCCGCCACCAGTCAAAGTCTGGTGATTCTGGATGAAATCGGGCGAGGAACAAGCACCTATGACGGTATTTCGCTCGCCTGGGCCATCACCGAATACCTGCACGATGTGACCGGTTGTCGCACGATGTTCGCCACGCACTACCATGAACTGACACAGCTGACTCAATCGCTCAAAGAGTGCGTCAATTGGAATGTCGCAGTCCGTGAAGATGCCGATGATGTGATTTTCCTGCACAAGATCGTGCCGGGATCGGCGGATAAAAGCTATGGCATCCATGTTGCGCAGCTAGCCGGTGTCCCCCGAACCGTGCTCGACCGAGCCAAAGTGATCCTGCGGACGCTGGAAAGCGATCACGTTGACGAATCGGGCCGAACCCGGCTCCCCGAACGACGAACCAAACGAAAAAACGAAAAACAGCTGGCACTGTTCGAAGAGGAAGAACATCCCATCATCGACGAGTTGCGACAAATGAAAGTCGATCAGATGACACCGATGGCGGCCTTAACCGAATTGCACCGACTGCAAGAGAAGTTGAAGTAACCCCGTCGGGTTAATCGTCAACCCGCCGCGCAGCAGCAATCGCAGCAGCAACTCGCAGCAGCAACTCGCCCATCCGACCGTTCGGCCGAACGGTCGGATGGCTGCTAGACAAGGGATCGGGATCAACCCGATTCACGTGAATTGGTGTGATCCGACAATCCTGGCCGTGATTTGGTGCGTGCGAGCCACCAGAGGGCTTCTGCGAGTCCCACAAGCACCAGCGTCATCAGCAGGGTTCCATCGATCGGCCAGTGGAACCCGACATCGGCAGGCTGCCGTGGAATCACCGCGCGATCTGGGGGGACCGGTTGTGCGCCGTCAGTGGGCTGCTCAGTGATGACCGCAAAAAAACGACTCAGGCCATTTATCAGGATTTCGTGATCTCTTTGCCCACCATACACATTGTTGTGATCGGTTTCGGGCATGACGAGTTGTTGTTTGGGAATTCCCTGAGTCGACGTGACGGGAGCGGCATCAAAGAGTCGCTGTCCGATTGCCAGGGGGACGATCGTATCTTGCTGGCCATGAATCTGCAGGATGGGACAGGTGACATCGACAATCCGACAGTCCGAGGGATAGCGGTCAACGAGCAACCAGGAAACGGGGATCAGCGGAAACTGGGCCTGGGCCACCGCGACCAATGAGCTGAACGTCGACTGGACAATCAGGCCTCCCGGTTCGATCCCTTCGCGGCAAAGGTCACTGGCCAGCCGCGTCGCCACCCCACCCCCTAAAGACTCGCCATAAATCACCACGCGATGCGGCGGAACCCCCAGTTCCGTTGTGAGCTGATTCCAGATCGAGCGGGCATCGCGGGCAAAGTCTTGTTCCGAGGGCTTACCCGCATTGTCTCCATAACCACGATAATCGACGAGGAGCACATGGGCTTTCAGTGACGTGAGCACCTCGAACTGACGGAATCTCTTCGCGCGATTGCCCGCATTTCCGGGAAAATAGAGAATCACCGGTCCCCCTGTTGCCAGGCTGCCAGGGACATCGACGGCTGCGGCTGCGGGAACGCTCGCTGTGAGTGACAGCCAGCCATGCAGTTCGAGGCCGTCATGTGCTCGAACGGTGAGATCGACCAGCGGGTACGAGTAGCCTGAATTGCTGGCGATTAGCGATGCGCAGCGCGTTGGCTGGTAGATGAGCGATCGCTGAAAAAAGGTCATGGGCGTCATGGCGAGCAAATACGTCCGCATGCCGAGCCCAATCAACATCCGTAGCGTGGCTGCCAAGGTTTTCGGTCGATCAGGCAACATGGTTGGTTCCTTTAATTTCAGGACGCATGACCAATCCAGCACGGCCCCCTCATCGCCATCAGACTCATTCGTCAGTCAATCGGCCCCATTTGTTGGTCAATCGGCGTCGGGTCAATCGAGTTCCGGTGCAGACGGTGGCGCGACATCACCCCGTACTTCCGGGGGAATACAGACCGCGACGCTCGTTCGATATTTCGAGAATGACGCGACCTGCAATCGCTGCTCTTCCACCAGTTGACGGAACATTCCCGGCATGGCACCACGAAACTTCAGTTCGAGAATCCGCTTTCCTTCGAGTAAACTGACCCCCTCTAATGACCCGGTGGGGATCGTCCATCCTTCGGCCGGGATGGCCCGCAGCCGATCATCAATCGTTAACCGGACGACCCCTTCGTCCGTGTTCTTGAATCGTGCCAGCCGCTGATAGGTCACCTGACAGACGGGACGCAGCTGCTGTTCATCCAACTTCCGGCGAAACCAGTGCCCCGGCCACTCGACTTCAGCCGGTTGATCCAGTCGCAGGGGAATCTCGGCCTGGTCGACCGGGACGCGTCGTTTCCGAACCAGCCCCTTTCGCTTCCGCTTCTGCTCAAACCAGACCAAAGGGTTGCATCCATAGCGGCGTAATCGATACTTTTGCTGACAGAAGCCCTCGCGCCGATGAAACACATCAAATTGGGGGGTATCCAAATACAAACTATTGACGTGATATCCGTCACCGAGATCCGGATCAAAATGGGGGTCCGCTTCCAGATGATGCCGAGCCCATCCGATGATGTCTGCCGCCTGATCCTCGTCGATCAAAAACTTCAGTTCGAACGCCCCTTGTCGTTTCTTGCCAGCGGCGGGATTCCCCAGACTGGGTGACATCGCGAAATCTTGCACAACATTCGTCGGCATTTCACCGCTCGGGGGCTGATCCGCATCGACAGGCGCTAAAGGGAGATGTTCCAAAGGTGAACCTTGATTGTCGTTGATCGATCGGCGATCCAAATCAACCCTCTCAATTCGGGACAGGAATTTTGACTCGGAGATATTATTCCTGGAAAACACGAATAAGGATAGTGACGTTAACGCCGGAAGCAGCCGTTTCCAACTGAACACCGGCTGAATTTTCCTAATCGGTGCAAAAGGGGTTGCGGAAAGGTAAAGACCCGATCGTTCGTGACGACCGAGGGATCTGGTTGAGGTCTGTTTGATAATTCGCTATACCAAGCGTTCAGCAAAAAATCTCGCTCTCAACGTCCGACCCATCAGCACGAATCTGCCCCTGACCGGAACAAGCGATGCCCCTCTCAGTGACATGCACCGGCTGCGATAAAACCATTCGTGTTGCGGACGCCAAGCGGGGCCGCAGGATCAAGTGCCCACTCTGTGCGCAAGCGATTCAGGTTCCCGATGACGAGGATCTGGATTCGGACGATCTGGATGCTGAGGACTCGGTTCCCGCTGCATCCCGAATGCGGACCAAAAAAAACCGCAGCAAAAGAGCCTCCGGTGACGGCGGCCTGAAGCTGATGATTGGGATCGGCGTGGCGGTGGTGTTGCTGGTTGGGATTGGCCTGGCCATGCGGCGATCAGGCCCCTCTGCGGAACTCCCCGCCCCTCCCGCGGGCGAAACCCCTGCCAATCTGGCGATAACGACGCCTGCCGCCGTTACGAACACCGCCTCGTTAACGCCAGGAATTTCGCCGTCAGCTCCAACCATCGCACCCTCAACCACCCCTTCCCCTGTCCCCAAAAACGCTCACGCGGATGACGACAATGAGCCCAAGCCGACTCCCGAAAGCCTCAGTTCCAGCGATGCCTTTTTCACACAAGGGATGATTCCCGAACTGCGGATCGAAATTTCCGAATTCGAACTCGAAAAACTGAAAGCCGGCCCGCGCAGCTTCGTCATTGGTGCCCCCCGTCCCTATGTTCAAGGGACCCTGTATGAAAACGGAAAAAAGACCTACCAGAATGTCGCCATCAAGCTGAAGGGAAGTGCGGGGAGCTTTCGACCGGTTGACGAACGCCCCGCCTTGTCGATCAATGTTGGTAAGTACGAAAAGGATCAAACGTTTCATGGACTGAGTAAATTTCACTTGAATAACTCGGTCCAGGATGACACCTATTTGCACGAGTGGCTCTGTGAAGAGCTCTTTCGGGCCGCGAAAATTCCGGCCACCCGCGTCACCCACGCGCGCGTCTGGCTGAATGGGCGGGATCTCGGTTTATACGTGCTGAAGTCGTCGTTCGATAAATCGTTCCTGCAACGGCATTTCGATGATATCAAAGGGAATCTGTACGAAGGGGGGTTTGTGCAGGATCTCGACGCAGACCTCGAAAAAGATGCGGGCAAGGGGGTGGACGATCGCAGCGATTTGAAAGAACTGCTCGCCGCCTGTCGAGAACCCGACCCCTACAAACGCTGGGAACGGGTGGACGAACTGCTCAATGTCGAGCACTTCATCACCTTTATGGCGATGGAAATGATGATTGGCCATTGGGATGGCTACACCTTGAACCATAATAACTATCGACTTTATTTTGACGCCCCCAGTGGTCAGGCCCATTTCCTTCCCCACGGCATGGATCAGGTTTTTGGCGATCCCAACGCCTCGATCATCAATTTTCCCTCGTCGATCATGGCCTCGACCGTCATGCTGAATGGCGAATGGCGGGCGAGATTCCGCGAACGTGTCAAAGAATTACTCGAAATCTTTTCTCCCACCGATACTCTGCTGAAACGGATCGACACGGTCAATGATCGCTTGCGACCGATCTTACAAACGATGAATCCTCAATCGGCGATCGATCATGACGCTCGGGTCAATCACTTGAAAGAGCGTCTCGTGGCCCGGGTCGCGAATTTGATTCAACAGCAATCCCAACCCGATCCGCAGCCGCAGGAATTCGATGCGAGCGGTCGGCTGAATCTGGTGAACTGGAACCCCGTCTCGGAGACTCCCGATGCAAAACTGGAGATCGTCGAATTGCCGCGAGGTCCCAAATCGTATTCGATTTTATGTGGCCCCAAAAGCCCCTGCAATTCGTCCTGGCGATGTAAAGCCCTGCTCGCAAAAGGGACTTATATCCTGCACGCGAACATACAAAGCAAGACAATCAACGCGAAAGACGAGAAAAATATTTCCGTCGGGGCAGGGATTCGGATTGCGGGCCTGAACCGGGACAATGTCCGCAAAGGGACCTCGCCGTGGGCCCCCGTCGAATTTGAATTCACAGTCATTGAAGAAGTCCGGAACATCGAATTCATTGCCGAACTGCGTGCCAAAAAAGGGCAAGTCTGGTTCGAAGCCGACTCGCTGTATCTCACCCGCAAATCGAGCAATTAGAAAACCGAACTGAAATCGAATGTACCGACCCGTTATTGGTTTTTACCTGTCGAGAGATCGTAGGTAGCCTTTTGTACTTTCGCTTGCCGATCGGACAATTGTTTCAACTGACTGACGACATCCAGATCAATCGCTTGTTCGCCGTCGACCGTGCGACCTAATTGCCGGGTTCGCCGATTGACGCGGTACTGCAACGAGCGAAGCATTTTTAATTCGGCCAGTTTATTCACCAGACCCTGCTGTTGCTGCTGCTGTTGTTCTTGCTGCTGTTGCTGTTGCTGCTGTTTCTTGTCTTTCTGCTTTTCTAATTCTTTCTGCAGCGCTTCAATGATCTCTTTCAGACCTTCGACAATGTCCTGCTCGATGTTTTGCGTGATCTCGCCGACTTCGACCCGTTCCAGACGCCTGGCGACCGTCAGCATGTCTTCCCGAATTTGTTCAATCGCTTCCGGGAAGGCCACGGACGACCCTTCTTCCCTTAACAGTGTCAGGGCTTTGGCTGCCAGTAGCGAAATCTCGTCTTCGTTCCGCGCAATCTCGACGGCACGATTGCGGTGTCGGTCGGTGCGAGTGTCAACCGGGACGGCATGAATGGCCAACGTCCCGTTGTTGACTCCCTCTTGCTTCAGCAGCATATCACGGAAGCGGGCCTCTAATTGGGCCAGGACGAGTTCTCGTTCTTCTTCGCGCAACTGCCGCAAAATTTCTTCGAGCTTTTCTTTCGCTTTCATCAATTCGGCGATCGCCTTGTCCTGCTTGTCAGAAGCTTTGGCCTTGTTGTTCTTTTTCAGCTCTTCAATCGCCCGATCCATCTCTTGTTTGGCTCGTTCGATTTCATTCCGACCGGGAGTTTTATCCGGCTTTTTCTGAGATCCTTCGTCGGATTGTGGGGCCTGATCCTCTTGCTGATCCGATTCGTCCTGACT
>CAMBQP010000241.1 GCA_945869955.1 Schlesneria paludicola DSM 18645 | reverse complement strand
CATACCAATGGCCTGGATGCCGAGTTGATCAACATTCCCTTCGACAGCACCAGCGATCAGCCGTTGATCCCAGCGAAACCCGGCCACACTCGAAGTGGCAAACAAACCACACATCAGACACCCTCCCACCGCGGAGACCCCCTGCATGACAAAGATCCGCAGGCCAGGCCCCTCGGGAAACGGTCCCTTGAGCAGCTGGAAAATCGAGCAACTGCAGGCAGCGATCAGCCCCCCGGTGATCAATGCCGATTGAGGTAGCATGTAGGCACAACCGGGAGAAATCGCGACTAACCCCGAAACGGCCCCGGCACAGAAACCAAACCGGTCATTCTGATCCCAGATCCACTTGGAAATCACCACCCACATCAGAGCCCCTGCACTGGCGGCCAGGTGACTGTTCAGAAACGCAATCACCGTCCGCCCGTCCAGATGGAACAAGAGTGCACTCTGAACCAACATCGTTCCTCCCCAGAAGGCGATCACACCCAAATCAGCGATCAGTGGGCTGGGGGGAAGATCCTCGTCGGCGACGGCAGTCGTCTCAGCCGAGGGAGTCGTCTCAGCAGAGGAGGAACGTTTCGGGGTGATCAGCAGACACGCCAATGCCGAAAAACCGACTCCCGCATGCAGCAGTCCTCCAGAACAGTCAAGAAATCCCCGATTTTCCAACCAGCCGTCTCCCCAGTTCCAATGTGCCAGCGGAGCATAAATGACTGTCCCCCACGCCACCGCAACCGCCAGCAGAAGAGCCGGGCGCATTTGCGGAAGCCACAGCAACAACAGTGGCACGGGCGCAGCCACAAACAACATCATGTGCAGTGACAAGAATAACAGGCTGGGGATCGTGTGGAACGGCCTGCGACTGGGAAAATGCGGATGATCCGAACCTGCCATCGGGAGATGGCGTTCCTGATTGAAGTAACTCATCCCACCGACAAAACCTCCTCGCCCGTGCAGATGCGTTTCGTCCTTCCTCGCTTCTTGAACCGTCGTCATCTCCTGAAAGCTGGATTGGACTGCGGCCACTTCATTACCCTTGGCGGGAACTGACCCCGGCGAGGGGGCGAATGCCAGGCTGTAAGCCCACAGCGACCAGGCGAGACTTAACGCCGCCATCACCAGTGGAAACTGACGACACACTTCCTGCAGATCCCGACGCGCGGAAAATCCAGCATAAATGGCAATCAGGGCTGGGCAGACTAGCACCAGTTGGACCAGCGTTGCCACCAGCACAAAGGCGACATCCCCCGTATTAAAACTTTCATGCCAGCGAATCATGGTGTCCCTTGAAAGGCCTGGCCGAGCCCTCGTTGAAGTGTGATGGTGCGATTCGTCGTTCCACCGGCAAATGTTTCGGTCGCCGATTCGACGGGACCATCGGGCCACTTGATGATAATCCGATCATACTGCTCACATTCACCAAGACCAAAGTGAACGCGAACATCATTGCTAGCCAGAAAACTGGATGCCGGATTCACAATCCCGAAAAACTCGCGGCCATTCGCGTGCAGGGTGATTTCGGCCAGATTCGCATCCCGTTTCCAGCGAGGATCAATCGCACGGATCATGAGCCAGGATCCTCGTTTGGGGAAATCATTTCGATAGAGCCGCCCCTTGCCGCCACAGTTTGTGATCAACAGATCGATGTCCCCATCATTATCAATGTCACCATGTATCAGGGCGCGGCCTGAAGCGACCGCCGCACAAAAATCGCCCCCCTCATGGGTGGCGTCACGAAAGGTCGCGTCGGGCTGCCCCATCAGCAAGAGATTCTGGTCGGCATAGTCGCGCCAGTAGGCCGCGGGGTCATCAATACGATCGTGCCGGACCTGAAATTGATCTTCTCCGTGTGGAGGAAATCGAGAATGGCAAGGGATGACTAACCCATTGGTGACCGGTAGGTCCAGGTAGCCATCATGATTGAAATCGATTAACCCCGCCCCCCAACCTGTGTGTCGTTTCGTCGCGGCGGTCGTTCCTGATGTCGCCGAGGCATCTTCGAAATAACCGAGTTCCGTCGCCAGATAAAGCGTCGCCTTTTCACCAGACAGATGCGTCACAACGAGATCCAGCATTCCATCGCGGTTGACATCACCGAACGCCACTCCCATCCCCGCTTCGGCTCCCCCTTCTTTGTTCATGGCACAGCCGCGCTGAATCGCCTCTTCCGTGAAGGTGCCATTTTGATGATTGATCCACAATCGGTTGGCGGCCCCATCGTTCGCGACAAAAATATCTGGCCAGCCGTCACCCGTGAAATCGGCACAGACAACCCCAAAACCGAACGTTTTCACCCCCCCGATCCCAGCGGTTTCAGTTACGTCCGTGAACTGAACGGTCTTACGTCCCTGCGCATCCGTTTGAACACCGTCGTTCCGGTAGAGGCGATCAATGGTCGGTTGAAATTTGTGCGGCCCGCAATAGCTCGCCAACCCTTCGCGAAATCCACAGGCGATCGAGTGTTGATAAGTCGGATCGGCGGTGTAATTGACGACAAACAGATCGAGCAATCCATCTCGATTGAAATCAAAAAAGGCCGCACAGGTCCCCCATTCCTCTTCCTGAATCCCACAGGAATCGGTCACCTCGGTAAAGGTTCCGTCCGCGTTGTTCAAATAGAGGCTATCTTGTCCGTATTTGGTCACGTAAAGGTCTTGGTCTCCGTCATTGTCAATGTCCCCCACCGCACAGCCGCAGCCATATCCTCCCCCCTGCAAACCCGCAAATTCGGTTCGATCTTCAAAAACACCAGGACTTACCTGGCGATAAAGTCGGCTCTGAAATTTCGCCTCAAGCGAAGTTTCAGGCGAGGTGCCAGGAGTCCGTGCACTTTGCACGAAAAAGAAATCCAGATTTCCATCTCCATCGTAATCGAAGCAAGCGGCCCCTGTTCCCACGGATTCGGGCATGAAATAGGTCCCCAGCGGACCAACGGCATGCTCAAATGCCAATCCAGAGACCTCGGTGATGTCGATCAGCGAAGATCCACGAGAGGCGGGAATGATCTCGGGCTTACTGCCGAAACATTCAATCCCCGCATTAACCACCACCGAACTCGTTTGGTCATTTTCGACGACCGTGAGTCGACGAACGCGGGTCCATTCCCAGAAAACGATTGCTAAGGCGATAACGAGTACCAGCAATCCCCGCACTGCGGGTCGCTGAAATCCAGCTCCCGAAAAATTCGCCTTCTGTGGAAAACTCAAGATGAATGCCTCGGGTGACGCTGGACTTTTCAAAATCTTTCGAACCACCGTTGGCGTCTACGATCACCGTTGGCACAGGGCTCGCCACGCAACAACACCATCACCAGGCTTTCAATCACCAGCATTTCAGCGATTATTCAATCACCGCCGCACCGACTGGAACTGATGTACCAAACGGATGCTTGAACGAAAATCGGTCGCTGGCCGGGGAGCAGAATTTTGGATTCCGTCGATCCCCGTCAGGCGATCCAGCAAATTCACGCGGTCCAGGAAACCCCTCAAGGTTTCTTCGGTGGGGCGTCCCCTTTCATCATGTTCATATTATCCGTTTTCGCTTTGGGAAGTTTGCCATCTGAGGGCATCTGCCCCATCATTTTCATCATCTCAGCGCTCATTTTGTCATCCATCGCTTTTTTTTCCGCTTCCGTTGGCGGTTTCGGGGCCCCTTTTCCGCAGCCAACAAAAGCAAGGCAGCAGGTGAGCAATACAACTTTTTCAAACGTCATCGGACGAGTCTCCTGAAAAGAGGAAAATATGAAATGGGGAACGAGAGATTCGAGTCGAAATCCGACCTGCATTAACGCTAAAAAATGTCCAGGAAATCGTCAATCGATTAAGCCAGATGAATCGGAAGAATTCCAAAAAATCCAGTTCGGCACCGAAGCCACTCCCCCGCTGGTTCGACCGAAATTTTGGCAATCTGCTTGATTTGCGAGCGAACGGGAAATCACGATGATTTCCGAGGTCGAATCGAAAACTTGCTCACGACCCGACGTTTCCCACAAGGTGCCGAAGTGATGAAAATGGGATGAGAGCCGATTTCTCTCGTCGAAAAACCGAAAACAGGAGATTCTCTCTTGTCTCCGCCGTACCGGATTGCTGTGATCCCCTCAGGAACAAGGCTTCTTTTTGTGCAGGATGAGCAAGCATGAATTTGGCGAATCGAAAAGCGGTGATCCTGGTCAGTGGTGGACTCGATTCCGCGACAAATCTGGCCATCGCTGCGGACCAGGGATTCGAGTTGTACGCGATCAGTTTTGATTATGGACAACGACATCGGTGTGAGTTGGAGGCGGCACGAAACGTTTGTAAGGCGGCTCGGGTCCGCCGTCATATCACCGTGCCGCTCGACCTGCGTGCGTTCGGTGGATCAGCACTGACCGACGAGATCGACGTCCCCAAGAACCGGTCGGAAGCAGAAATGTCTGCGGGGATTCCGATCACCTACGTCCCCGCTCGTAACACCATCTTCCTTTCGATCGCTCTCGGCTGGGCCGAAGTTCTCGGAGCGACCGATCTGTTTATTGGCGTCAATGCGCTCGATTTCAGCGGCTATCCCGATTGCAGGCCAGAATTCATCGAACAATTTCAAACGTTGGCAAATTTGGCGACGAAGTCGGCTGTCGAGGGGACTCGGCCCTGGACAATTCATGCGCCACTGATCCGACTTTCCAAGTCGCAAATCATTCGCTGCGGAATGGAACTTGGCGTCGATTATGGATTAACGCAAAGCTGTTATGACCCCGATCTACTGGGGAGTCCCTGTGGTCAATGTGATTCGTGCCAGCTCCGCGAACAGGGATTTGCCGAGCTAGGTATCCCTGATCCCGCTCAAAATTTTTAAACCCCAATCCCGCATGTCATTTGGCAAAAGCATTCCTGTCACCGCCATGGGGGTGAGGCGGTGACCTGACTTTCGCCAATCCTCTCACGATCAAAAAGCCGTAATTCCGACCGATTTGATCCCTCTGCGGATGTTCTGCTTCGCACGGTTTGATATATTTCCCGAGTGATCATGGAACGTGAACGCGAGTTTGTGAGCGAAGTTTGCAGGCAAGTCCTCGGGTCGCCCGGAAATCCCCCCCCAGGCTTGGCTCGGGCGACCTGCAGAACTCCGCCGGAAAACACGGGCTCAATACATGGTTTCATCCGATTTTCCGTTATGTTTTCCCTTCGTACCTTCAAGTCCGGCACCGCTATGACCGTCATCACGATCCAGGATCGACTGAGTGGCTCGACCGCTCGAATTGCTCCAGAATTGGGGTTTAACTGCTTCGAATTTCGCGGTGTCGTTGGCGATCAGACCGTCGAGGTGCTCGATGCGGTCTCAGGATTCGAATCGGGGTTGCAGCGTGCCAGCGGCAGCGGAATCCCGATCTTGTTTCCATTTCCGAATCGGATTCACCAGGGGCGGTTTGTTTGGGAAGGAAAAGAATATTGCTTGCCGGGGACGGATAAGTGGGGTAACGCGATTCACGGGTTGTGCATGGATCGCCCCTGGCGAGTCATTCAGCAATCCGACGACTTGGTGACCGGACAGTTTCAACTGAGCCTCGATGCACCTGATCGACTCTCCTTATGGCCAAGTGATTTTGTGATCGAGGTGAGCTACGAATTAATCCACGCGCGACTTCGATCCCGCTTTCGGATCTCAAATCCTGGCCTCGAATCACTCCCATGGGGGTTAGGAACCCATCCTTACTTCAAAGTTCCGCTCAACCCGACAAGTCGCTACGAAGATTGTCTGGTGGAAGTCCCTGCCCGGAAACGTTGGGAATTAGAAAATTGTCTCCCCACCGGAAAGCGGCTCGATCTGGATGAATCGAACGATCTGCGTGAAGGTGCCTATCTCAGCGTTTTAAAACTGGATGATGTCTACACGGACCTGGAATACGAAGGTCCTCAGTTTGATTGCCTGGTGGTCGACGAGAGTGCCGGATTGCAAATTACGCTGACTTGTCCACCCATTTTCCGGGAAATCGTCGCCTTCACGCCACCAAATCGGGCTGCCGTCTGCCTTGAACCGTATACATGTCCGACGAATGCGGTAAACTTATCGGCAGCAGGCCACGATGTTGGCTGGCGAATTTTGGGGCCAGGGCAGGAATTTCATACTTGGATTGATCTCTCGGTTGGGCCAGTCCTGGTGTAACGAGGCTCGCTATCGTATCAACAGTTTGAGGCGTCAGCAGTTTGAGGTGTCGTCATGTCGCAGCACTTTGTTCGTTCACGTTTGACTGTGATCTCGTGGGCTATGCTCACCGCTGCCGTGCTCGGGATCGGATCCATTCCGGCAGCACTGTCGCAAGATGCCCCGCCGAAAGCCGCCGCCACGAAAGCCGAGGCCGCAACGGATCCCGATGGACTCAAACAACTGATCGAAAGAATTCGGAAACTCGAAAGCGAAGTCGATCGGCTGAAAAAAGGGGGACCGGCAGCAGCCGATGGGGAACCGCAATCCGTAATAGCGATGCTGGACATCGCTCATTTAGGCTTGGCGTACACCCAACAGGGGCAGACCCGATATCTCGCGTTACATCTGATCCTGGCCAATCCCACCAAACAGTCATTTGTGATTTCTCGTGATCAGGTGATCGCGGAAATCGATGGTGAGGAACGCAAGCTCAACGATCTGCCACAGCCGCTGCTGAATCAGTCGTTTCAAGCCAATCGACAACAGTTTCAGGTCGCAACCATGAAACCTCCCAAGGAATGGAGGTTGCCCGCTGGAGGACAAACCGGACTTTGGCTGGTTTATCCGGATGTCACCGCCGGCCCCAATGTCCCCAAATGTCGTCTCAAGCTGAAACTGGGAGACGTAACCAAAGAGCTGAACGTGAACGAATTGCAACGGGCACAACTGAACCTGGAAATTGAACGGATTGGTCCGCGAGAATCCTTGGCCCTTTTGACGATTGGCGGATCGCTGAACAACTTTAACGCCGGGTCACTGGTCGAGGAACTCGATAAGCTCGTCGAACAAAAACTCGCCCGCGTCGTGCTGCGCTGGATCGACGGTGCCAGCCCTCCTGACCCTCAAATCATGAATTGGCTGCAGACGGCAACCAGCAATAATGCAGGCAACCAGAACCAAAACCCGATGTTTCCCTCGATCCCTTCCGCAATTCGCGAGTTTCATCTCACGGAATTTCCCGCGAGCGATGAGCCGCAGGGACGCAGCATGGGAAATTTCATCCGCCCGAATAATAACCAACTGCGCGTGCATAAAACGTCGGCCGAGGCCGTCGGTTCGGCTTTACGGACTGCCTATCTGGCACTTCCCCGAGACGAGCTGCTGAAAGAAATTCGCGAAGGAAATCCACTCTCACGTTCCGCCGCCCTCGCTTATGGAGGCGGGCGTCTGGATGTCGCCAATTTACCGCAGATCTTTGAATGGGTTGAGGATCAGGATCCGGAACTTCAAAGGGCGGCGCTGCAGTCGTTGAGTCATTTTGGTGAGCCACAAGCGGTGGAAAAGCTGGTCCTGTACGCACGGCGAAATACCGAACCCCTTTCGTCCACCGCGATTGAAAGTCTGGCAGGATCACGTTTTGGTACCGCACACGACGCCCTCTTGACCTTACTCAAAAACGAACCGGCCGAGACTCGTAAAAAAATGGTCCAGGTCCTTGCCAAGTACCCGCGCCCAATCTGGTCGGAAACCTTGTACGAGTTCGTGACGAATTCCCCTGCGGGAATGGATTTGGAATCGCTCAAAGCGCTCGTTCAGGTCGGGCATCCGCAATTGGTTGATCTGTTGGAACGAGCCCTCAAATCGACCGACAAGGCGATCCGCGACCAGGCGTTTCAGACGTTGGCCCAACGGAATGATCCGCAGAGCGAAGCCCTGTCGATTGAATTCGCCTTGAAATCCCTCGAATCGCCACCGCTGGATGGCATCACCACCCAAGTCTTGTCACGAGCGAAAGATCCGCGAGCGATTCCGATTTTGCTGAAACAATTCGAATCGAATAATGATCGCGTTGCCGTGATCAATTTGTTGACCCAGATGGGAGACCAATCCGTCGCCGATAAAATGGTGCTGAAGTATGGGATGCTGAATAACCCTGAAAAAGTCCAGGTCCTGCAAGCCTTGCGACAGTTTCGTCACCCCAAATTTCGCCCGCTGTGCGGTGAAGCACTGCTCACCAGCGACAATCAACTCGTCACCGCCGCCGCACAACACCTGGCACAAGAGGCGAGTCCTGAAGGTGAGCAGTTACTGATTGCCGCGATGGAAAACCAGAAAATGCCGCAACTCATGATCAATATCTTGAATTCGCTGGCAAGTTTCGGGTCCCCCTCTGCCCGATCTGCCATCATCAAAATTCGCGATTCCGGAGGGGATCCGAACAAAAAGCTGTATGCCAAACAGGCCCTGCTACAGCTCCGCCAGCGGTCCCCTGGTTTTCAATATTTTGCTCAGGGAGACGCCCTCAGTAAAAGACTTCAAGACAAGGAAGCGATGGAGGCTTTTGATCTGGCAATTCAGTTCGACGCCGATTTTCCCGACCCCTATCTTGGCCGTGGGCAACTTTTTTTGAAACTGGAAAAATTTGCGGCAGCCCGAAAAGACTTTGAAAAAGTGCTCGAACTGCAACATGAACCGGAATCTCCCGGCGAGTTTGCCACCAGTCTCGCGATCGCCCGCATCGGCGATGGACAGGTGATCGAGGGGCTCAAATACCTGGAAGACCATCGAGCGGAAAATAAAAAATCGGTGAAAGGGCTGTTCTTCTACAATGCCGCCTGTGCCTATTCCCGCGCCATCGAACAGGTCGAGGGAAAGCCAGACCTGCCGGATCGAGACAAGTTGCGAGAAACCTATCGCAACCAGGCGATTGCCGATCTGAAAGAGTCCGTCGCGCAAGGGTTTGAAGATTACACCTGGATGGCGAAAGATCCCGATCTGAAACCGCTGCACGGCGAGGCGGACTTCAAAAAGATTCTGGCCGATAAACCGACCAAAAATCTTCCAGAAAATCAAACAC
>CAMBQP010000240.1 GCA_945869955.1 Schlesneria paludicola DSM 18645 | reverse complement strand
CAGGTCGATACATGGGATTATAAACCGAAATTACAGGCGGATGACGGAAAAATTGGTCCAGGTGGCGGGACATTAACCGCATCCAAATTTACGTTCCGCCAGCATGGACAAACGGGAACGTGGATTTCGGAGCTGTACCCGCACATGGCACAGCACGTGGATCAACTTTGCTTTTTGCGCGGCCTGCATACCGACACACCGGCCCACCCCCAAGCGGTCATTCAATTACATACGGGGACGGCACAGGCCCAGTTGACACGCCCTTCCATGGGAGCGTGGCTGATGTACGGTCTGGGGACCGAGAATCAGGATCTGCCGGGGTACATCACGATCAATCCCCCGCCCAATTTCGGCGGGTCAATCAATTTTGGTAACGCCTTTCTCCCCGCTCATTTTCAAGGAACCAAGATCAACGACAACGGTGATCTCCCCAACTTGAAACCGCAAACCACCCGTTCGCTACAGCGAAAACAGATCGATCTGGTGCAGGCGATGAATCGGGATCTTGCCAGTTCCGCCGGGGCACCCGATCAACTGGAGGGGGTCATTCAGTCTTATGAACTTGCGTTCAAAATGCAGGGGAAAGTTCCCGAGATCCTGGATCTGTCCCGAGAACCGCAAGCGGTCCTGGATGCCTACGGTGTGAAGCCGGGACCGGAAGGGGCTTTTGCGCGCCAGTGTCTGATGGCACGTCGACTCAGTGAAGCGGGGGTCCGGTTCGTCGAAATCTGCCAGGGTGGCTGGGACCATCATTCGAACTTGCATCAGGGACTTATCAAAAACTGCCGAGCGACGGATCAGCCAACCGCTGCGCTGCTGGCCGACCTCCAGCAGCGCGGACTGCTGGACGAGACGCTGGTTCTGTTTGGCAGCGAGTTTGGACGACTCCCGACGGCACAAGGGGTTGATGGACGCGATCACAATATCACCGGTTATCCGATGTGGCTGGCGGGAGCCGGTGTGAAGCCCGGTTTTTCCTACGGTGCTTCCGACGAATACGGAATTCATGCCGTGGAAGGACAAATGCATACCACAGACCTGCATGCCACACTGCTCGCCCTGATGGGACTGGATCATGAATCATTAACGTACCGTTACGCGGGTCGCGACTTCCGGTTAACCGATGTGCAGGGAAATGTCGCCCGAGAAATTTTTGCGTGAAGATCCGCGAATTGGTGATTCCGACAAAATGGTGGTTCACGATGGGGGCCATGCTCGTTGCCCACATCATATCTGTTTCAAGTACCTGTTTTGCAACAAACACTTGATGCAGATCAGGCCATCTCGATATGCTACAGTCCGCTTTTGCGGCGATATTTTCGCATCGCAGAATTCCCTGGAATCAACGTCACCATTTTCCGGTTCCACTTGCTTTTCAATATTTTTCACTGCAAATCCTCTTCGTAAGGACTCGTTTGATGCCGATTCGTTTCAAGTGCAATTTGTGTGGCAAGGCGTTGAAAGTCGACGAATCCAAAGCGGGCAAGCAGGTGCGGTGTCCGGGATGTACCGAAGTCATCCTGATACCGCAGCCCGAAGAAGAATTGGTCGAGGTGGAATATGAATACGACCAGCAGGAAGACCAGGACGAAGAGGATCAGGACGACGACAACGACGATCGTAATCCGTATCGGGGACCTAAAAGCGAAGGAACAGCAGTCAAGAAAAAACGATCGCGCAGGGATAATCGGCCGTTATCGAGTCCCTTAAAGCGGTTGGGCGGGGCGTTTTTAGATGGTGGGGTGGTGATGCTGGTGGGAGTGATTCCTTTTTTGATTGCGATATACGTTGATTCAGGTCAGCCTGGAAGCTCTGTTTCGCTGGTTTTCATGGTGATCGGGTTGCTTGGATTGCTGGGGTTAGGGATCGCAAACCTGTATCTCATGGCAACGCAGAGCCAATCGATTGCGAAGTGGCTCTTGAAGATGCAAGTCGCCGACTATGAAAAAGGGGGGCCGGCCGGATTTGTCAAAGTCTTTCTGCTGCGCGGAGTCGTGAACGGAATCCTGGGTGCAATTCCTATAGTGGGACCGCTCTACACATTAGTAGATCTTTGCTTTATTTTTGGCGAAGAACATCGATGTCTGCACGACCAAATCGCCGGAACAAAAGTGGTCGATATTGATTGACGCCGCACCGCTTCAGGCCGCGATTCGTTCGAGTTAATGCACTCTGATTTTGCATTTTTCCGGATTTAAAAACGAGGAATCGAACATCAGGGATCAAAGGGAATAGGTTGAGCAAACGGGACTGAACATTCGCAGTCGAGAGGGAGTTCTGATGGGCCGGTTCCGATCGATACGGTGCTTACTCGTGTGCTTACAACTGTGTTTGCTGCTGGTTCCTCGTAGGGCCACTGCCGAGGGCTTGGAAAAACTGGCCTACAATCATCCGGGGCTCACCGTCGATCTGGGGGTCGGGCTTTGGGCTTGGCCCATCCCCTGTGATGCCGATGGGGATGGCGATTTTGACCTCATTGTCTCGTGCCCCGATAAACCCTCGAATGGTGTCTGGCTGTTCGAAAATGTCACCGGTGACACTTCGACCAATCCCCTTCCCATTTTTAAGCCCGCCCGACGGTTGAGTTCCACCGTACACTACGTCATGCCGAGCTACGTTGCTGGATCCTTAAGCGTCCTGTCACCGGGGTTCGAGTACCCGAATTTTGCCAAGACTGGACTGCAGGAACGAGTCGAACTGTCGGTCCCGCCCGATTTCTATCGACCCCAGTGGACCCAGGCCAAAGGCCCAAAGGTTCGGCATCGTCAATGGCGATATGTTGATTACGACGGTGATGAGGCTCTCGACTTGATCACAGGCATCGAAGACTGGAGCGATTACGGCTGGGACGATGCCTGGAATTCCGAGGGCCAATGGAAGAATGGTCCGCTGCATGGACTGGTGCTGCTCCACCGCAATACCGGAACAACGGCGAGTCCTCGGTATACCCCCCCGGAACCGGTTCACGCTGCTGAGCAGCCGATCGATACCTTCGGTTGCCCCTCGCCCAACTTTGGTGACTTTGACGGCGACGGAGATCTTGACCTGTTATGCGGCGAATTCCTGGATGGCTTTACCTATTTTGAAAATGTGGGGACGCGAACAAAACCCCGATATGCAGCGGGTGAGCGAGTTTCCCAGCGCGAGGGGACACCCTTAACCATGGACCTGCAGATGATTGTTCCAATCGCGTTTGACTGGGACAAGGATGGAGACCTGGATCTGATCGTCGGAGATGAAGATGGGCGAGTCGCGTTCGTCGAAAATGTCAGCGCGACAGTCTCCCGCGAACACCCGCGTCAAAACGGGATGCGGCACCAATTGATCTTCGCACCACCCCGTTACTTTCAACAGCAAGCCGATACCCTGAAATGTGGTGCCTTGGCGACCCCGTTTGGAGTGGACTGGGACGGCGACGGAGACTTCGACCTCGTCTCGGGCAATACGGCGGGATACATCGAAATCTTCGAGAATCTGAGTGGCCGGGGAGTTGCACGACCCAAGTGGGGGGCTCCGCGTAAGCTGGAAGTGGCGGGCAAAGTGTTTCGCATCATGGCAGGGCCGAATGGAAGCGTACAAGGTCCGGCCGAAGCGAAGTGGGGGTATACGACGTTGAATGTTGCCGACTGGGACGGTGACGGTTTACCCGATATTCTGCTCAACTCGATTTGGGGACGAGTCCAATGGATGAAGAATGTCGGCACGCGAACAGAGCCCCAGTTTCAAGAGATCCAGGGAATCGAAGTTGCGTGGCGGGAGGGTCCACCCAAGCCAACCTGGACCTGGTGGAACCCGGTCGGCAACGAGTTGGTCACACAGTGGCGCACAACCCCCGTGGTTTACGATTTCACGGGTGACGGGTTACTGGATCTGGCGATGCTCGACACCGAAGGTTACTTGGTTTTATTCGAGCGATTCCGACAGGACTCGCATCTCTCGCTCAAGCCCCCCCAGCGTCTGTTTGCCGACGGCGACGGAAACCCGCTCCGATTTAACGCCCGGACGGCGGGGGGAAGTGGCCGCCGCAAAATCGCGGTCATTGACTGGGACGGCGACGGAAAGTTCGACCTGCTGCTGAATTCTTCGAATGCCGACCTCTATCGCGGGATCGGTCGCGTGGATGGTCGCTGGCAGTTCCAACATGCGGGAACGCTGGCACCACAAAATATCGAGGGACATGACGTCAGTCCGACCACAGTTGATTTTGATGGGGATGGCGTTCCTGACTTCATCGGCGGCGCGGAAGATGGCCGTTTTTACTTTCTCAACCAGACGCGATGATTGACACGGGTTTGCGTGATCTCGACATCGCCTGATGTCTTCATCACGTGATCTCGACATCGCCATACCGAGCGGATCACGCAATATTTGTGGTTTCCGACGCGATTTGCGCTCGGGCTTTCCAGAGTGACTCGATGACCGCATCGATATATTGTTCTTCGGCAAACGGGCTGAGTAGATAGCTTTTCAGCGCGACCATCGGCTCACCATAGTCGGACTCCCGGTAACAGTCGGTCAGCGAAATCACGACCCCTTCACCCTGCAGTGCATCTGCCTGCACAAGCTGGTAAATACGCCGATTGTAATCGTTGTGTAAGCGTAACTGATCACGATACGAAACATCCTGCTGTTCCCGCTCAGTCACCCCAAAGGTGTCGACACCATCGGGATAGACACGAAATAGCGTGACCGGTCCGAAGTTGCCACGATTGACAACGGTGGTGGCCGCGTGACCTTCCAACTGTTCCCGTAAGACCTCGGCCATCGAGACAACGTGGCCCAACAGCGCCCGCAGGCCGTTCTTGCCAAACAGTCGCAAGTTCGCCAAGGCCGACATCGGCGCACTTCCCGCGCGTGAGGTTTCCAGTGTGTACCGGCCGGGGTGATAGTGACCATCATGAAATAGATAGGGCGTGTCTGACTGTTTCCGCGAAATCAGTTCCAGGTCGGTCGAATCTTTCACGAGAAACAGACTGGAGACATAGGGAGTAAAACCCGTTTTGTGGAAATCAATCCCGACCGAATCGGCCAGCGGCAACTGCCGAATCCGCCGCTCGGTTCCGGCGAGTGCGCGGACTGTCCTGAGGCGGAACCCGAGTGGATTGGTTTGGAAATCATAATCATTAAATACCGACCAGGCCCAGCCGATCACCGCGTCGCCATGGATATGGGGGTGATAGTCAAGGTGAAATTCGTCAACCAGCCGATCTCGAATTTCATGAATCGACTTCAGGTCATCGAGCCCAAAATGATCCGTCGTTCCCATGGTCGCCACAATCGCAGCAATCTTGCCTCCCCCTTTTAAGACCTCACGTGCCATCGTTTCGAGCAGACACGTGCGCATCTCGTTGTCTGGAGAACAGGGAATTTGGATCACATTTTCCTGCCCAATTCCCAGCCAACTGGCGACGCTCAGGCAGGCATAATGGGCTCGCTCGGAACAAAAAATAACCGCTCGTTCTCGAATCCCATGTCGCGCCGTACCGGGGCAGGCTTTTTCCAGTCCCAACTTGACCCCATACAACAGGGTTCCGGTACCGCCAAAGGTGAATAGTCCCGCCGAATGGGTCGGGTCGTATCCAATCAGATCGGCCGTCATCGACGAGACTTCCACTTCCGCCACAGCAACCTGACGCGAGGATTCTTCGCTGACGAGATTGGGGTTGTAGATCGAAGGGAGCAGGCCACCAATAATGCTAGCGATGGTCGGTGGGGGAATGACATTGATCTGGGCACGCGGATGACCCCAGATAAACATTCCGGAAAGATGCTCCACCAGCGTCTGTGTCACGTGTTCGAGTGTCACGGGATCATCATCGACACGCGATCGACGAGCCGCGTCATAGTCCAGCTCGACCGATTTTCCCAGCAGGGGACTCACCGATTTCATCCCGTCGAGTTGATCGAGAGCCCTGAGAAACGAAAACACGAAGTAGGCATCATGGACCCGATCCGATACCGGTTGAGGAAAACCTTGTCGCAGCGCAGTGACTAGATCAAGGTAAGCAGCAGGCATAATTCGAGTTCCTGGAATGGTCCGGATGAACTTCTCGGATGGTGATCGCGATCAGTCGTTTCTTCGGATTGTATGCGACGAAACAAAATGTCGGCAGGTCGGTAGCCCGAGTCAAACCGAGAATCTTGGTACAAGAACCACGAGATTTCACAGATTTTGCGGAAACACCCGGTTCGATTTCACTGGCCACGTCATTCATTTTCCACAAGAACTTGCAAGGTTCCGCGAAAATTGGCATAGTGGACGGTTCGATGTGCCTGCATCATGGCTCTTCATTGTGCAGTGTATTTCTCTGAATCCAGTCGTTCGATTGTTTGAGCTGAGGGTAATCAAGATGATCCGCATCCGTTCTTGGGTTTGGCGGGATACCGTCTGTTGCATGATCGCCTTGACGTTGATCGGGTGTGGATCCGATTCGAATTCAGGAACCACGACTCCCGTGAATTCGTCGACAACGGTCGCCACGAATGGAAGTAATACCGCCCCCTCGGGAGCAGGAATGCAGATGATGGGACCGCCCATGGGTGGTGCTCCACAGCTTGGAATGACCCCACCCGGTTCCATGCCGGGAATGTCAGGTGCACCAGGAAGCCCTCCAGGTATGTCGAGTCAAATGGCGGGGGCACCGGGCCTGTCGGGAGGTACTCCAGGAGCGGCTGGTGGTCCCCCCGGAATGAATATGGACCCGGCGGCGATGATGCGAGCCTCAGGAATGACACCGGGTGGTGCCCCAGGTGCCCCGGGAATGACATCTCCGGGTGGTCCTCCAGGGATGACACCACCGGGCGGAGCGCCCCCTGGTGCAGGAATGCGAGCGCCCAATCCCGACTCCATGCGCCGTCCTGATGGGGCCGGTGGGCCGGGTGCGATGGGCGGGGCACCCGGTGGTGCAGGAATGCGGGCTCCTAATCCTGATTCGATGCGCCGTCCTGATGGGGCCGGTGGCCCGGGTGCGATGGGGGGAGCACCAGGTGCCCCGGGTGCCATGAGCCGCACACCAGGTGGGGGTGCCATGGGTGGACCCGGAGGAATGGCCGGTGGCCCCGGTGCGATGGGTGGCCCTGGCGGCGGCGGATCCCAAGCGGGGAATTTTTCACCCGGAAGTGTTGATGATACCCTGCAAAAATTTTGCACGGCGATGGCCGATGGGGATACTGCGGCGGCGGCCGAATACATCTTCCCGAAAGTCAAAGGGTTGGCTGGACAGATTCGGGAAGGGGAATTGTCGGATGACAAAATCGAAGAAATCACGAACGCCTTAAGCCCACTCACCGAATTGCAGCCCAGCGGCAATCCCACAAACACCAAGCGAATGCTCCGCAACAAGAAGAATCAGGTCCTGTCGTTTGTCCTCAAAAAAGATAAAGAAGACGACACATTTAAGATCACCGAATTCTCGATCAGCAAACCAAAACGATAAGCGACGCCTCTTCAATGCTGACGATTTTTCTGTTGACCATTTCCAATGTCTTCATGACCTTCGCCTGGTATGGCCACCTCAAACACAAAAACGCACCCCTCTATCTGGCCATTCTGGCCATTCTGGTCAGCTGGTTGATTGCGTTTTTTGAATATTGTTTTCAGGTCCCGGCCAACCGCTGGGGTTCCACCCAGTTTACTCCCGTTCAACTCAAGGTGATTCAAGAGATCATCACCCTGCTGGTTTTCAGCCTGTTTGCAGTCACCTACCTCGACCAGAAACTGGGCTGGAATCATTTGGGGGCCTGCTTGTTGATCGTGGGTGCGGTCTTTCTTGTCAGGATCGATACCCAAAACAAACCCCCGGGCCACGTCGATCCCAGCACGATGGAATCGCAGGCAGATACGGATTCTCAGGCAGATGAGCTGAAATCCAGCTGAACATCTGTTATCCCCTGTTGGCGTCGCTTGGGTGGTCGATCCGAATCTCTTATCATTCGGGGCTACGTGGATGGATCCCTCGACCAGAAAGCCCTTTATGCCTGTTTCCGCTGGCGAGCCCAGATTACCGTTGGATTTGAGCCCCGGCCAACGATCCGCCGCTTGCTTACCCGAACTGTTCGAAGCACAAGTCGATCTCTATCCGGATCGGATCGCAATCGAATCCGGTTCCGAGCGAATGACTTACCGCGAACTGGATGAAGCAGCCAATCAACTGGCACACCATCTTCGCAGTCTGGGGGCCGGCCCCGAATCCTGCGTCGCATTCTGGTTGACACGTTCCCACCAGCTCTATGTCGTTTTGCTGGGGATTTTGAAATCCGGTGCCGCTTATGTCCCGCTCGATGCCGAATATCCGGCAGATCGAGTCGCCTATATCCTGCAGAACTCGGGCTGCTCGCTGGTGATTACCTCGTCCGGGTTCGTCGAACGCCTGAGCGGATTCTCGGGAACGGTCCTCTCACTGGAAGCCGATTGGTCCAGGATCTCGCAACATTCCTGCGCGCGACTATCGCTGACGGAATCGGGGCTGAGTCCCGAAAATCTCTGCTACGTCATTTATACTTCGGGTTCAACAGGAAAGCCGAAGGGGGTGCAGATTGAACACCGAAACGCCGTGCATCTCGTCCGCACCGAGGCGACTCGATTTGCCATTCGACCCGAGGATCGGGTGTATCAAGGGTTCTCGATTGCGTTCGATGCCTCGGTCGAGGAATTGTGGTTAGCCTGGGCTGCCGGAGCGACGCTCGTCGCCGCGACGCCAGACATGGCCCATGTGGCGATGGAGTTGCCCCGAATCTTGACGGAACTCAAGGTGACCGTCTTGTCCTGTGTGCCGACGTTGCTGGCGATGATGGAGGGGGATCTCCCGACGATCCGGCTGTTGATCGTCGGTGGTGAGGCGTGCTCTGCGGATCTGGTGACGCGATGGTGTCAGCCCGGTCGCCAGATGTTCAATACCTACGGGCCGACCGAAGCGACGGTGATTGCCACCTGGACCGAATGTTCCCCCGAAAAGCTCGTCACCATCGGCGAACCACTTCCGGGATATACCGCATTCGTGATGGACGATCAGCA
>CAMBQP010000239.1 GCA_945869955.1 Schlesneria paludicola DSM 18645 | reverse complement strand
AGATGGAATACCGCCGAATTCGGCTGCAGGAACAGCCATAAACGGTTGGATCCCAGAGAAGTCGGGCTGAAGCCCGTGGGGCAGGATGAGCAATCCCCGCAGCAACCCGGGGATTCGCTTCTCACTTGTGAGAGATCGCTTTTTTCTCGGGTTTGCCCTCGCTTGCGTTAGGGTTGCTGTAGCCTATAATCGAGCGGTCTCAATTAACGCGGTGGAGCCTTGCGCTGTGCTCTGGCTTCGCGGCAGACGCAACGGCGAACGTCCCGAATGACGTTCACTCAGCGAGAGTTTTCATGCAGGCCTTACTGAATTTTCGCGAATGGTGCCGCAATGTTTATGTTGCCGTCTCTACCTTGCTGCAAGGCATGTGGGTGACGATGCGGACGATGATCTGGACGTATCGACGCAAAACGTTCACCGAAGTCTTCGAATATCCCGAAGTTCCCGTTCCTGTCAAAGCCCGTTATCGCGGCTTTCATCGGTTTGATCTGACAACCTGTATCGGTTGCGAAAAATGTGCGGTCGCTTGTCCGGTGGATTGCATTTATATCGAAAAAGAAAAAAGCCCGGTTGGCAAAGGCTTCCGCGTCAATGGCTTTACGATCGATTACACCAAGTGCATGTTCTGCGCATTGTGTGTCGAGCCTTGTCCGGTTGACTGCATTTTCATGGGGTCCAATCACGATCTCAGTTGCTACAGTCGAGACGGCTGTATTGTCGACTACGCCAAGCTGCCATTGGAAGTCGGTTGGGGTCAGGCGACCTTGAATCCGACCGCCGTTGCCGAGTCGAAGGTGTTGTACGAGCCGGTTTGGGTGAAGGGTGAGCAAAGTCCTTTCCAGTTCACCGAGTCGGAAAAGTAAAGCTTTCCGTTTTCCGTGTTGGTCGGGTGGTTTCACTTGGCTGATGATGTGTGGTTCAGGGCATAATCTTGCTGCTGTCAGTTGGTAGCCAAATCAGGGAGTTTCGATGAGTGCCAAGCTAGCTCCCCGTCATTATTTTTCGACCGCATCAGCAAATCAGACGCTGCCGCTGGTTCGGGCGATTGTGAGTGACATTGTCGAGTTGTTTCCTGAGGTGCGTGATCGGGAAGAGCGGTTAGCGAGAATCAACCGCAGTCGATCTCGCGAATCACGTCCTGATGATCTGTACTCGGAAGAAGTCGAGCAGGTTCGGCTCGATCTCGAACGGGATGTGGAACGGCTTCAGGGTTATATCGAAGAATTGCATGAGCTGGGGGTGGAATTCAAGGATCCGGTCATGGGACTGGTCGACTTTCCGGCGCAACGCGATGGCCAGGAAGTCTGTCTCTGCTGGAAGCTCGGTGAGCCTTCCGTGGAATTTTGGCATACGGTGGAAGCCGGTTTTCAAGGTCGTGAAAAGTTGACTGGCGGCGAGACCGACGCCAGTCCGAAGGAATGAATCAGACATGACAGAAGTTGTCGGACATTTTCTGGTTTTCACGCTGGCGGCCATTGGCTTCCTGATAGCGCCACTGCTAATCGGTAAGCTCGTCCGGCCGCGCCTGCCAAGTACCGAAAAAGACGCGACCTACGAATGTGGTGAGCCTTCCATCGGCAGCAGCTACATTCAGTTTGATTTGCGTTTCTACGTCGTGGCGCTCCTCTTCATCATCTTCGATGTCGAGGTCGTCTTTTTCTTCCCGTGGGCCACGGTTTTCGGTAACGCCATGCAGCTTGCCGATCCCCAGTTGTCCCTCGAGGCGCGGCGTCTCTTGAGCGAACAGCTTTTGTCTGCCCCAGTCGGATCGATTACAGATCAGACGGCCGTCTCTCCAGAAACCGCACTTCAGTTAGGCTGGACCGCATTTGTTGATGTCGCCGCGTTCTTCGCGGTGTTGCTGGTTGGGTTTGCTTATGTCTGGAAGCGGGGCGATCTGGATTGGGTCCGCTCGACCGCTGAACGGAAAATGAAGGTTGGAGCCACCACCATGCCACTTTCTCAGGCGCCAACTAAGAAAACAACACCAATCACTGCCAGCTAAGTTTTGATATCGATTTTGTCCGAGTTGCACGTTCGAATTCAGAAAGTTCAAGGACCAAGACATCCGTCAGGTCGATTCCGGTGAAACCGAGCGAATCTGAATTGTGAATGCAATTCGGATTCGGGTTCAATGGTGAGGGATCACCGGGATGGGTCAGGTTTTCGAAGCCCGCAGATGTTCCTGTTGCCCGCGAACATTTTTCACCGCGAACATTTTTTCCAGTCGCGAGACGATTATTTATGAATATTGAAGAGATCCATCAGCGACTGGTTGCCCGTTTCGGTGACGCGATCCGCGAATTGAAAACCGGTGTCAAAGATCCCTGGATCGAAGTGGCCCCCGAGTCGATCGCCCTAGTGGGTGAGTTCCTACGGACAGAACCCGAACTCCGGTTTGAAGCACTCAACGATTTGACTGGTTCAGACTGGCTCGAAACCGATCCCAAGAAAAAGACCCCCTGTGATCCGCACGTGGAAGTGGTCTATCATCTCTACAGCTACTCACTGAAACACTGGTGCAAGCTGAAGGTGAAGACCGCACGCTGGAAGGGTGGGGTTGTCGGCGAACTTCCTGAAGTCCCTTCCGTCTCGCAGGTCTGGGGGATTGCCGATTGGCATGAACGAGAAGCCTTCGATCTGGTCGGAATTCATTTCACCAATCATCCGAACCTCAGGCGAATCCTTTGCCCAGAAGACTGGGAAGGACATCCGCTCCGAAAAGACTACGAGTTCCCTCTGGAATATCACGGGGTCCGTGGCAAATAGCTGGAAGAAGAGAACAATGAGCCTGACACTCGAAGATCCTCGTATCGTTGAATTTGACGTCCGTACGGACGAAATGCTGGTCAACATGGGCCCGCAGCACCCCAGCACGCATGGCGTGTTGCGGCTATTGTTGCGGACCGACGGCGAAATCGTGCACGAAGTGACGCCGCATATCGGCTACTTGCATCGTTGCGCTGAAAAGATTGGCGAAAACCTGTCGCCGCCGCAGTGGATTCCCTACACCGACCGCATGGATTACCTCGCGGCGATGAACATGAATCTGGGCTTCAGCCTGGCGATCGAAAAGTTGATCGGCATGGAAGTCACGGAAAAAGCGATGAACCTGCGGGTGATCATCAGCGAACTGAACCGGATTGCCAGCCACCTCGTCGGAATGGGGGCTTATGGTCTCGATCTGGGAACCTTCAGTCCGTTCCTGTATGCCTTCCGTGAGCGCGAGATCATTCTTGATCTTTTTGAAGAAGTCTGCGGTGCCCGACTGACGTACAGCTACATCACGATGGGTGGTGTGACGCATGATCTGCCGGATCAAATTACGATTCCTCCCGGTCTGGCACAGTTGACCGAACGCGATCCGAACCTGCAACTCAGTTGGTCCGACGCCTTGCGGATGTTCCTCGACTGGATGGGTCCCCGCATCAAGGAATACCACACCCTGCTGACTCGCAACGCAATCTTTGTCCGCCGCACGGCCGGGCTGGGGATTTTGTCTCCTGAGATGGCAATGAGCTACGGTTGTACGGGCCCAGTGCTGCGGGGGAGCGGGGTTGATTATGACCTGCGCCGCGATGGCGAATCGATTTATACCCGGATGTACGAAGGTTACAACTACAAGATTCCGGTCGCTCCTTTCGCTGATCCTGCGTTTGGCGGGATTCCCCAAGAGGCAACTCTCGGCGACAACTGGTGTCGATTCTTCGTCCGGATGATGGAAGTGGCACAATCGATCGAGATCGTCCGACAGGCACTCGACCGCTATCCCTCGACCCAGGGTGAGTACCGTCTCCCCTTCAAGATGAACCAGAAACTTCCAACCGATGAAGTCTATCTGGAAACCGAATGCCCGAAGGGATCGATGGGTTTCTATGTCGTCGGCGACGGCGATGCAGAACCATTCCGGACCCGCGCCAAGAGCTCGTGTTTCTGTAACCTTTCGGTGACAGGACCACTCTGCCAAGGGGTGCTGATCGCAGACATCCCCGCCATTGTCGGGTCGCTGGATATTGTGATGGGCGAGATTGACCGATAACTCTGAACTCCACAAGCCATTATATTTTAAAGACTTGTGTGGTTTGAGAATTTCTGAAAATGCACCGAATCGGGTTCGTTTCATCGAATGCGGTGCATTTGCGGTGCATCGCCAATTCGACATCGTAGCATCCACTGACCACCCTTCCGTCACTGTTGTTGGTCAGTTTTTTGTTGGCGTCCAGCCATCTTTGGCCAACGTCGCGGCCCTGCAATTTCATTTTTATTGTCGATTTCACTGCTCGGTGAAACCGCGATAATTTGCGAAATCCTGTTGCCATCTTTCACTTTTTATGCTATTTTCACTTGACGGTGAAATCATGGAAAAAGTGAAATCTGCATACGGCCGAGCCTTTGTTCCCGCTGCCGAATGGGTTCGGCGACTGGCAGAAGAGACTACGGCCTTTGAGATCGTCAACGCTGTCGAAGAAAAGGCAACGCGTGCCGACCAGCGAAAGGTAAGGTGGGATCAGGTCATCACGCTGTCGGTGAAGCCCGACCAGCGACAGGTCGATCTGCTCGTGCAGACTAGGCAGCACTTTTTGCCGAACACGGTTCTGGGTCTGTTCCAAAAACTCAAGGGGGATCGCCCGGAAAGTGCGATTCTGCTCTGCGCTCCGTACATCTCGCCACGAGCCGCAGAGATGTGTCGAGAACAGGGTGTCAGCTATCTCGACGGCGTGGGAAACTGCTGGATCGTCGCACCAGGACTGTTCGTGCATATTGCTGGTCGTCCGAATCGTCCAACCGTGAGCAAGGCCGTCGATCCCTTCTCCAGAAAGTCGAGCCGGATCGTTCGCGCGCTTCTCACGCATCCCCAAAAGGGATGGCAGGTGCAACAGTTGGCACAGCAGGCCGACGTGAGCCTGGGCTTGGTGTCGAAGGCAAAGACTGCGCTCGTGGAGGATGCTTACCTGGAGGAGCGTGACCGACTGCTGTTCGTGCGGGATGGGGTCAAGCTTCTTCAGGGATGGTCGGCGGAATATCGCCCGCAGGTGAAGCGGGTCCAACTCTTCGCCATCCCTCGGCCCAACGAAATCGAAAAACGCCTCGCCGAATGGTGTCGGACGAACAAAGCCACTTACGCCCTGACGCAGCTTGCAGCAGCTTGGCGGTATTCGCCGATGGTGCGATACGACAAGAGCGTGGCCTATATCGACAGAAAACTGGAAACGGACAACAAGCTGAAATCGCTACTCGAACATCTCGACGCCAGGGAAGTCGAGACGGGGGCAAATTGCATTCTGTGGATCACGGATGACCCCGCCGTGTTCACGGACTCCAAAGAGTTCGACGGCGTGAAGGTTGTCTCTCCGCTTCAACTTTACCTGGACCTGATGGCATTATCGGGACGGGGAAAGGACGCAGCGGAAGAAGTCTTCGAGCGGGAACTGCGTCCGCTGCTCGCAGTCGGTGAATTCAAGTCAGGAGGCGACGAATGAACGAAGTGGATGCGTGCCGAGCCGTCCTGATTGAAGTGCTGACCATCCTCGCCAAAGACCTCGACAAGTTGGCGGTCGTGGGCGGCTGGGTTCCCGAACTGGAATTCCCAACAAGGGACATATCGGATCGCTTGATGTCGATCTCGCCCTCGACGCCCGAAAGCTCGAACCCAAAACCTACGAGTCGATCCGAAAGAAGCTGGCGGACGCTGGGTATCAGCAGTCCCCGTATATGTCAAATCGGTTCTTTCGTGACATCCCCGACACGCCGATACAGGTGAAGGTCGATCTCATCACGGGAGAGTTTCCCGAAGTTGCCACTGACGGAACGCATCACCGCATTCAAGAACTGGCGGTGTGGAAGGCCCGTGGCGTAGATTTGGCATTCACCTTCCAACAGGATGTCGCCGTCGAAGGGACTCTTCCGAACGGCGGACACAACAAAGTTACGGCGAAGATGCCGATCATCGCCGCCTACCTCTGCATCAAGGCCATCACCCTCAGCGAGCGCAAGAAGGAGAAGGACGCCTACGACATTTGCTTTTGCATCGAAAACTACCACGGCGGGTACAAAATGCTGGCCGAAGAGTTCCGAGGGAAGACGAATGATAAACTCATCGCTGAGGGCATTGGCATTCTTCGGGAGAAGTTCGAGAGACTGGACAGTATCGGCCCGGTGTGGGCAGCGCAGACAGCCGAGGAAGCCACTGTCGGAACCGGCTTCGACTTAGAAATGGAACAGCGTCGAGCCTACGAAATCGTCAATGCACTGTTGCGAGAGATCGACAACATGGCTGGGGAGTAAGTCACCGCGCTTGTATTTGATGGCGATTTGATCCGAACGACCCGTTGCTATGGATTCGCATCAGCCCTTCGCTGCAAGTGCATGTCGAGTAGGACATTGCGAGATGCAGCGATATTTGATGCGATTTTGACTAAGGCGGTTGGCCCCACCAGGTTGTTGAACTCATGCCCTGGATCGAATGGTACGACAATTGGGCAAAACCCTCGTGGACACCCGCCCCAGCGACCATCGGGCTGATCTGGATGCTGCTCTACTCGGTCATCGTCATCAGCTTTGGGTTCGTGTTCCTCCAGGCATTTCAGGGCAAGGCTCCCCGATGCCTCGCCGTGCCGTTCGCCATCAATCTGGTCGCCAACCTGCTGTTTATGCCGATCTTCTCAGAGATGAGGAGCGTGAGAGTGGCGGTGAAGCGGCCTGACAACAACCCCCGGCAAACTCCTTAAGAACGGCATCCCCGATTGACTTACTTCGATTGCATGAACACGGTTATTAGCCCAAGACTCCAATTGATTTCAGAGGTGACACATAGTTTCCACTAAACTTGTATCGCCCGACATGGATCGAGTCGGTCATGACTTCAGCCCAAATCTCGCCACCACAATCGCTCCAGCGCTTGCAGAAGCCGATGTCCTCACCAGCGTTCATACCGTCGGCCGCTTTCACCATCGGGTTAAAAAAGCCCCAGTTGTAATCCTGCCTGGGAAGGTTCTCGTCCTCATCGGGAAATCCTTGCCCTTGCAACTCGGGATAGTGAGCCATCAGCCGTAGAATGGCTTCTCGTTTAATCAGCAGCGCACCGGTACCCACATTGACTGCTTGCGTAAATCCGTTTTCGATCTTGATAGTTCCGGCTGCATCCAGCTTGACATCGCCCACAAAGCGAATCCCTTGCGATAACACGTCGTTGATCGAATTTACTGGCTTGACTGGGTTGAACTGACTCCATTCGAAGTTACGCCGAGGATAGAGAATTCCCACCACCGAATAATCACTTCTCAACATGCGAAAAAACCTGCTGTAGTCGAATCCCTGATCAGAATCGAGCATAAATACATGAGTGAAATCGCCTGCGAGAAAGTCGGCAATGATCGTATTTCTGAGATGGCTAATGATCGACGCGGAATGAAACATAAAATGAAACTGGACACGCTCTTCGGGGCCTTTCATCGATAAATTCAACATCGTGACAGCGGTTTCCACAGTCAGCGTGTTGTTGTGAGTCGGAACCGCAAAGTAGATTTTCATCATGAATTCGATCCTTTGCTCAAAGTATGAATGATGAGAAAATTAACGACGAATGCTAGCAGGCCCCCTTCTGTTTCGCGAGGCGGTTCATGTGACGGTCATGTGATCGCCGGGCCGGAAATCGACGATAATTCCGGGGTAAGAGTGCGAATTTCCTAATTTCTCAGGGGGGCCGAGTTTTGCCTCTGGCGATTTTTTATGTGACGGCCATTTGATGCCTGGTAACATTTTTGAGACGGGGGCGGATGTCAACCTCCGTATCAAATCGGCCCTGCTTACCACCACAAATCACGTCTGCGCCGCGCCATCGCTGAAGATCAAATCATTCCTGTCGGGCCGAGTCTCAAACCGCGAAGGCTCGATCGACTCGACCACCCACCCCTGTGCGAAGGCATCCCTGATTTCTTTGGCAGACACCCGCCGTGGTCCCCGCGTCCCTGGCTCCTGATCGCTGAAGCAGAGCGGGGAACAGCCAATCGCCCGTTTTCACGACCGTTGCCAGCGCTGCGGCATCGCAGAGCCGATCGAAATCGTAGGGTCTGCTGACTATCCGCTCGCGATCAGCTATTTTATCGGAATCGTGGGGCCTGAACAAAACTTGGCGATTTTGTATCGCTCCCCGTCGAGTGCCGAGATCAGGTCTTGGCGTCGCCGGTTGTTCGTGGGGATCGGGTTTCCTGGCCAGTGAAGCCGTAATCGTGGCTCAAGGCGAGTTGCTGGTGGGATGAAAGTAGGTTGAGCAGATGCCCTGGATCGAATGGTACGACAATTTGGCAAAACCCTCGTGGACACCCGCGCCAGCGACCATCGGGCTGATCTGGATGCTGCTCTACCCGGTCATCGTCATCAGCTTTGGGTTCGTGTTCCTCAAGGCGTTTCAGGGCATGGTTCCCCGAAGCCTCGCCGTGCCATTTGCCATCAATCTGGTCGCCAACCTGCTCTTCATGCCGATCTTTTCCGGGATGAGGAGCGTGCCACTGGCGGCGGTGGACATCTTGATCGTCTGGGGTACCATCATCTGGTGTGTGGTCGCTGTCTGGCCGCATTTTAAATCGGTCGCCGTGGCCCAAGGACCGTATTTCGTGTGGGTGTCGATTGCGATGGTGCTGCAAATGAGTATCACCTGGATGAATTGGGGGAAATCATGATTCATAAACCAGGGGTGTTGCCCCTACTACTGATCCTGATGGGGTCGTTTGTCATGGCCGAAGAGACGCCACAAACCTTGTTCGACTTCACCAATGCCGACGCTGCGAAAGCATGGCAGGCCGTCAACGACGGCGTGATGGGCGGCATCTCCGAAGGCAAGTTCAAGATCACCGATGCGAAGACGATGGAATTCTTCGGCACGCTCTCGCTCGAGAACAACGGTGGCTTCGCCTCGTTACGGACGAAGGCCAAGAAGCTCGGTCTACAGAAAGGGGATACCGTCGTCGCCAAGATCCGAGGGGATGGCCGGGAATACACTCTGAACCTCTACCTCAACAAGCCGCTGATCGCTTTCTCT